>NZ_JBEXYU010000008.1:0-313138 GCF_040631115.1 Nonomuraea sp. NPDC005692
GGATCGTGCTCGACCTCCGCGCCCAGCACCAGCCGCGCCCCACCGGCGTCGGACACCTTCCCGAACAACCACGGCGTCACCGACGCCAACGTCCAGGCATCAGTGCCACGCGTGGCCGGAACGGCGCCCAGACCGCTGCCCGCCGTGCCACTGACCTGGACCGTCGCCGACTGCCATGCCGACCACGGGCCCGCCGCGCCGGACGAGGTCGAAGCCCGCACCCGCCAGCGGACCAGCCAGCCGTCCTTCAACTTCGCCGCAGTGACAGTGGGGGTCTGCAGGGAACACTTGCTCGTGGACGAGCACGAACCGCTCGACACCTGACCGCTGTCGGACCAGATCAGCCCCGCCCCCTGTGCGGGAACCGACGGGTCGTGCTCGACCTGCGCCTCCAGCTTCAACGACCGCGACTCCGGATCAGCACCCGACGCCGCGAAATACGGCGTCGTGGACGACAACGTCCAAAGCCCGGACGACAACTGACCCGCCGACACCGACAGATCCGACACCACCGGCTTGGAGATGTCGATCCGCGCGGCCTGCCACTCCGACCACGGGCTCGACACCTGCCCAGAGGTGGACGCGCGCACCCGCCAGCGGACCAGCCAGCCGTCCTTCAACTTGCCGGACGTAACAGTGGGGGTCTGCAGGGAACACTTGCTCCACGTCGAGCACGAACCACTCGACACCTGACCACTGTCGGACCAGATCAACCCCGACCCCTGAGCAGGAACCGACGGATCATGCTCGACCTCGGCGTCCAGCTTCAACGACCGCGACTCCGGATCAGCACCCGACGCCGCGAAATACGGCGTCGTGGACGACAACGTCCAAAGCCCGGACGACAACTGACCCGCCGACACCGACAGATCGGACAGCACCGGCTTGGTGAGGTCCACCCGCGCGGCCTGCCACTGCGTCCATGCCCCCACCACGCCGGACGAGGTCGAAGCCCGCACCCGCCAGCGGACCAGCCAGCCGTCCTGCAACTTCCCCGCAGCGACAGTTGGGGTCTGCAGGGAACACTTGCTCCAGGTCGAGCACGAACTGCTCGACACCTGACCGCTGTCTGACCAGATCAGCCCCGCCCCCTGTGCGGGAACCGACGGGTCGTGCTCGACCTGCGCCTCCAGCTTCAACGACCGCGACTCCGGATCAGCACCCGACGCCGCGAAATACGGCGCCGCGGACGACAACGTCCACAACCCCGACGACAACTGACCCGCCGACACCGACAGATCCGACACCACGGGAAGTGCGGCCGCGGCGACGGCCGACACGGTCCGCGCTCTGGGGACAGCCGTCTCGGCGGCCTTCGCCCCGCTCCCCTGACGTCCGTCGAGCGCCGTCGGGGATGCCTTGCCGACGCCTGCGCCCTCGGCGCTTCCACGGGAGGGGCGGCCGTCGTTCGTCGCCGGCTGCGACGGGGTGCCGGCGGGAGACGGTTCCCACTTCAGCGGCGGCGGGCTGTTCAGCCCGTCCGTAGCGGGCTTGTCCGGCAGCTCCCGCGGCTTCTCCACCGGCAGCGAGCCCTTGGGGCGCTTGACGTCGTCAGCGGTCCTGCCCTTGCTCTGCGGCTGAGTGGCGGCCGGATCGACGAGGTGCGGCAGGTTCGCCGCCGATCCGGCGCGCTGCACGGGGACCTTGCCGGCGTTGCCGGAAGAGGGAGAGCCGGGAATGTCCAGCCGCGTAGGAGAGGGGGCGACAACGGCCGCCTGCGCCTCCAGCGTGAGAATCCCCGGCAGGAGAGCCATGGTCGCGGCCAGCGCGAGGCGGCTGACCCACTTCGACGGCGCACCCCGTCCGAGCCATAACCCGCTCTGTCCCAGCAGTTTCGCACTTTTCCGAGCACGCCGCACAGTCACGCCCACACTCCCCGTGGAAACAGAAAACACAAGGGCATCCGGGCGCACCCCTGTAAGCTCCCCGTAAATAACGCCTCAGATATACACAGGCAGTGCGACCAGGAATAGATCTTGACAAGGCGGCCCACGGTGAGCAGGAGGTCCGGGATTGAGCCGGGTTCAGGGCTTTGACCAGCTCACTCGCTTGCCGCACGGGCGGCCCGGCAAGGCGGTGTGACACGAATCACACGGGAAGACTTTATTACCAGAATTGTGGCGCCGACTTCGCCGTCGCGGACCCGGCCGGGCCCACCGTCCGCATTTCGGCGCGTTCCGTAGTCAGCCGCTCACCGACGCCATAAACGTTTATCGGCCTGTTATTGAAAAGTGGACCGCGAGGTTCTTCGGAGGTGTAATCATTATCCGGCGTCCCGGACGTTCCTCTCGGATTTCCTGATGTTCGCGCCGATCCGTTCTTCGCCGGCCTGCGGTCGATCCTGCGGGAGCTGACCGCCTGTGGATCTCCTGAGGCTCATCGCTCCGGCACCGCGCCGGGATCGCGGCTCCCGCTCGGGGTGAGGAGGATGCCGACGGCCGCGCCGAGGATGAGGATGGCCAAATCCGCGATCCGGTCCATCCAGAAGGCGACCGTGTTGTCGACGGCCAGGAACTGGACCGAGATGCCGCCGTTGTCGCGCACCCACCGCATGGACCGCAGAGACGCCGACTCGACGTCCGGGGCGGGGTCGGAGAGCGTGATGCTGTCGTTGTACTCGCGGTACCAGATCTCGCCGGCGACGGGGGTGGCGCCTTTCGCCGGGTCGACGAAGTCCAGGTCCGGATACTCCTCCCGGAACTCGTAGAGCGAGTCCTCGATCTCCAGGAAGATCTTGTTCTCACCCCAGTGCTGGTGGTACCGGACGGTGCTCACCGGGAAGTCGAAGGCGACCGTCAGCATGTACTCGCCGGCCCGCTGGTGGACCGGCACGACGACCATGGAGAAGTCGTCGACGCTGGTGGGTCTGCCGGGCTCCGTCCAGGCGGCGGGCCTCCGCCCGTCGGCGGTCTTCGGCGCGGCGGCCGAGATGGGCCTGAACGCCGACTCGCTCCTGCCTTCACGTGACGGTTCGCCGATGCTGAACCGGGTCGGCGTCAACCGCGCGTCCAGCGCGAACCGGAAGGTCTGCGCGATGGGCCGGGAGCTCTTGAAGGAGACGGTGAAGAAGCCGGAGGCCGGATCGTCGTCGAAGAAGGGCTGGGTCTGGCCGGTGCGGGTGCGCTGCTCGACGAGGAGGGTCCGGGCGGTCAGCGTGACCGAAGGGCCGTCGGCCGGTTTCTCGGCGGCGACCCGGAACGGCATCAGGCCGTCATAGGACGGCGACCGCGGATACTCCCCCGACCAGTAGAGCGCGTAAACGGCGCCCGACAGCAGCAGAAGAGGGATCGGGGACAGCAACACCGACCGGACGCGACGTAAGCGCGAACGCATGTGACGCCCTCCTGCACTTCGGCGGAACCGGCGATGGAACCAGCCTATGCGGCTCTTCGCTCGGGGTCCCCTGTTCCTCGTGGCGCCGGTCGAGACGGCCGTCCGCACGGTGTTCCAGCGGCTGGACGCGCTGCCGCGGCTGCCCGACGGCAAGGTCGAGCACCACGCCCTCGACGGCGGCCGACCGCCTCCCGGGACGATGGGGGCGTTCCGTACGCGGTCGCTGGGAACCGCTCGCGGCCGGTCAGGCAACAACGATTGTCCTGATTCATCGCCGAAAGGCCACGAAGTGAGCGCCCCGAATCCTACGGAAGGTGATGACGCCTCCCATGTCCAACGATCCCTGCACGAACCGGAAGCCTTCGCCGAGCTGTTCCGCCGGCACGCCTCCGGCATCACCCGCTACGTCACCAGAAGGCTGGGGGCGGACGCCGCGGACGACATGGTGGCGGAGACGTTCCTGACGGCGTTCCGGCAGCGCGGCCGCTACGACCTGTCCCGCCCGCACGCCCGTCCCTGGCTGTACGGCATCGCCACCAACCTGATGGGCCGCCACGTGCGCACCGAGGTGCACCAGCTGCGCGTGCTCGAACGCACCGGCACCGACCCGGTCACGGCCTCCTTCACCGACCGCAGCGACGACCGGGTCAGCGCCGCCGCGGCCCGCCGCCGCCTGGCCGGGGCGCTGGCGACGCTGCCCCGGGGGCACCGCGACGCGCTGCTCCTGGTCGCGTGGGCCGGGCTGACGTACCCCGAGGTCGCCGAGGCGCTGGACGTACGCGTCGGAACCGTGCGGTCGCGGATCAACCGGGCCAGGCAGAAGTTGCGCGGTGAGCTCGGCGGAGTCAACCCCATGGCCATCGTCAGCGAGGAGCCCGTCCATGAATGAGATGACCGAGCTCGAACGCCTCCGCTCCGAGGTGCCCGCGCCCGCCGCGGACGCGCTGGCCGCGCAGGAGGGCCGGTTCCTGGCCGCGCTGGCCGCGGAGGAGGACCGCCCGCCGGCCGCCCCGCGCGTTCGCCGGCGCGCCCGCCCCCTTCTCGCCGGGCTGCCGGCCGCCGCCGCGCTCGCCGCCGTGCTCGCCGTCGTGGCCGTCCTGGGGCCGGTGGTGGCCGGCCGCGACGCCCGGCTCGCCGCGTACGCCAACTCCGCCATCGACATCGAGCTGCGCGGCGACGAGTACGTGGCCACGATCAAGGACCCGTTCGCCGACCACGCCCTCTACAGCGAGGCGTTCCGGGCGATGGGCCTGGACGTCGCCCTCGACCTGCGGCCCGCCTCCCCGACAGGGGTCGGCAAGGTCTTCCGGCTCGGCTTCGCCGGCACGACCGAGCGCGACCGCATCGGCGGCGCCCTCCGGCCGGAGGGCTGCGCCCCCGGGCGGCCGGGCTGCGCGCTCACCGTCACCGTCTCCAAGGGGTTCGGCGGCAAGGGGACGCTCTACCTGGGCCGCCCGGCCAAACCTGGCGAGCTGTACCAGAACAACGCCGACGCCGCCAGGAAGGGCGAGGCCCTGGAGGGGTACGTCCCGGACGGCCGCACGGTCGCCGAGGTCCTGGCCGAGACGCGCAGGCGGGGCCTGGAGGTGACGTTCCAGATCATCCGCCCCGCGCCCGACGGGGACGGCTTCTCGATGAACCCGCGGGAGCAGTCGGCGAAGGTGGGCGGCCACTGGGTGGTGTGGGCCGCCGAGCCGTACCGGCAGGGCGCGGTGCGGCTCCTGGTGTCGGAGGAACGCGTGCCGAAGAACCCGGTGCGCGGCGGCTGACTGCGCCCGCTCTCGAAACTTCATGATTTTTACTCGAAATGATGGCTCATGAGCGCACATAGGTAGGGGTGTCAGAGCAAATGATCCGATGAGGAGATCGCCATGGGAACCGCCCGTGGATGACGAGCGGTCGGCCAGGTTCACGGCCGTCTACAACCAGGCCTACGGCCAGATCACCGCCTACGCCGTACGCCGGTGCGACTCGCCTCAGGACGCCGCCGACGTGGTGGCGGAGACCTTCACCGTCGCCTGGCGCCGGGTGGACGAGCTGCCGGAGAGCCCTGAGGCCACCCTCTGGCTGTACGGCGTGGCGCGCAAGGTGCTGGCCAACCATCACCGGGGCGACAACCGCCGCAGGGAGCGCACGGCCGAGCTCGACGCCGAACTGGCCGACCGGTACGGCCACTCGCCCGAGACCCAGGTCGAGCTGGACGCGATCGGCCGGGCGTTCCGGAGCCTGTCCGACGACGACCGGGAGCTGCTGTCCCTGGTCGCCTGGGAGGGGCTGGAGCGCGAGGAGATCGCGACGGCGCTGGGCTTGTCCCGCAACGCCGTACGCATCAGGCTGCACCGCGCCCGCAAGCGCCTGTCGCGCGCCTTGACGTCGGCGGGAGTGCACGTCACCGCAGAGAGCCGGCTGGTCCCGGCGGAGAGGCCGTTGGGGGGAGCGCTGTGAAGGACACCGTGAAGAACGTCGACGAGATCGCGGCGATCGGGGCGTTGGCTCGGGTCGCACCGGGCGAGCGGGCAGGTGAGCCGTCCGACGCGGGGGCGCGGGCGCTGCTGGCCGCGATCACCGCCCAGGAGCCGGGCACGGAGCCGGAGCCGAGTACGGCTCCACGGGTGCGGCGGGGCGTCAGACCGAGGCGCCTGGCGTTCGGGCTGGCCGCCGCGGTCGCGCTGGCCGCCGGGGTGGTGACGGTCCCGATCGCGATGAAGGACGGCGCGCCCAGCTCGTGGGCCGTCAACCTGGACGACGGGATGGTGACGATCCAGATCCGCGACTTCGACGACGCCCCGGAGCTGGAGCGGCGGCTGAAGGAGCTGGGCGTGCCCGCGATGGTGGACCACGTCCCCACGGGCATGATGTGCCGCGAGCCGCGCGGCAAGCACGTGGAGAACATCCCCCGCGGTCTCTACAGCGTGCCGGAGAACATCCCGGGCGAGACCGAGGGCTGGCAGATGCGCATCAACAGCAAGCTGTTCGGCCCGGGTCAGACGTTCGTCTGGACCATCAGCGGCAAGCGGGGCATGACCACGACGTACCTGATGGAGGGCCCGGTGTCGCCCTGCGAGCCGGTGCCCGCGCCCACGCCCAAGCACGTGGAGCCGGAGTTCCGCGTCGCCACCGACAAGGGCCGCTCGCTGGAGGGCCTGCGGGTGGACGAGAAGACCGTCGGCGAGGTGCTGCCCGAGCTGAAGCGGCGCGGGAAGAAGGTGATCTTCGCGATCATCAGCGTCCCGCCCGGCAACCCGGGAGGGTACGGCATCGACCGCACCCAGAGCACGCCCGTCGGCGACCACTGGGTGGTCTGGGAGGCGGAGGAGAACGCCAAGGGCGTGATCCAGCTGCTCGTGACGGAGGAGCGCCTGGACAAGAACCCGGTCTACGGCGGCCCCCGCGACGCGGTCATCAAGGACTGACCGGCGGGCCCGCGCGCCTCCCGGGGAGGCGGCGCGCGGGGCGGTCACCAGGCCAGGGGCCCCTCGGCGTCGAAGTAGCCCCCGGTGGGGCCGTCCGGTCCCACCTGGGCCATGCGCACGATGATCCCGGCGCCCTCCTCGACGGTCTGCCGGCCGCTGTTGCCGTTCAGGTCCGTACGGGTGAAGCCGGGTTCGACCGCGTTGATCCGCATCAGCGGGAACGCCTTGGCGTACTGGACGGTGACCATGTTGACGGCCGCCTTCGAGGCCGGGTAGGCGACGCCCGGGTAGGCGTGGCCGGGGCTGCCGGGGTCGGTCATCCGGGACAGCGAGGCCAGGCCGCTGCTGACGTTGACGACGACCGGCGCGCCGGATCGCCGCAGCAGCGGCAGGAACGCGTGGAGCACGCGCACCATGCCGAACACGTTCGTCTCGAACGTGCGCCGCATCATCTCGGCGGTCACCTCCGCCGCCCCGGCCACCTGGCCGTCCGCCATCTCCACCTGGACACCGGCGTTGTTGACCAGCACGTCCAGCCCGCCGTCCGCCTCGACGGCCCGCGCCGCCGCCGCCACGGACGCGTCGTCGGTGACGTCCAGCGGCACCGCCCGCGCGCCCAGCCGTTCGGCGGCCCGCCGCCCGCGTCCGGCGTCCCGGCTCGCGACGTAGACGGTGTGCCCCGCGGCGACGAGCCGCCGGGCGGTCTCGAACCCGAGCCCCTTGTTGGCCCCTGTGATCAGTGTCGTCGTCATGGGCGCGACGCTAGGGATTCGAGCGCGCTCGAAGTCAAAGTCAGCGTTTGAGGTAGGCCAGGACGGCCAGGACGCGGCGGTTGTCGTCGGCCGAGTGGGCGATGCGGAGCTTGGCGAAGATGTTCGCGGTGTGCTTGGCCACCGCGCTCTCGCTGAAGTGCAGGGCCGCGGCGATGGCGACGTTGGACCGGCCCTCGGCCATCATCTCCAGCACGTCGAGCTCGCGCGGGGTCAAGCTGCCGATCATGCCGCGGGCCTGGCTGCGGGACAGCAGCTTGGTGATGACCTGGGGGTCCATCACCGTGCCGCCCGCCGCGACCCGGCGTACCGCGTCGACGAACTGGGCGGTGTTGGTGACCCGGTCCTTCAGCAGGTAGCCCACGGCGCCGTCGCCGGTCGCCAGCAGCTCGTTGGCGTAGAGCTGGTCGACGTACTGCGACAGGACCAGGACGGGCAGGCCGGGACGCCGGCGGCGGGCCTCCAGCGCGGCCTGCAGCCCCTCGTCGGTGTACGTGGGCGGGAGCCGGACGTCCACCACGGCGACGTCCGGCTCGTCCTCCAGCAACGCCCGCAGCAGGGACGGGCCGTTGTCGACCGAGGCCACCACCTCGCAGCCGTGCTCGCGCAGGGTCCTGGTCAGCCCGTCCCTCAGCAGGAAGAGGTCTTCGGCGAGGACAACGCGCACGGGATCTCCAGGGTCGCAGTGGTCGGCCCGCCGGGCGGGCTGTACAGGGTCAGGACGCCGTCGAAGGACTCCAGGCGGCGCCGGAGCCCGCGCAGCCCGGTGCCCTTGGCCGGGTCGGCGCCGCCACGGCCGTCGTCGGTGACGGTGGCGCGCAGCCGCCGCCCGTCGTGGTCGAGGACGATGGCGACCTCCCGGGCGGCGGCGTGCTTGGCCGCGTTGGCGAGCAGCTCGCCGACCGCGAAGTAGGCCGCCGACTCGACCGGCGAGGGAAGCCGGCCGGCCAGCCGGGCCTCGACGTGGACGTCGAGGAAGCTGTCCAGCGCCAGCGACCTGACGGCGTCGCCGAGCCCCCGGTCGGCCAGCACCGGCGGCTGGATGCCGTGCACCAGGTTGCGCAGGTCCTCCAGGGCGCGGGCGGCGGTCTCGCCCACCTCCAGCAGCAGCGTGCGGGCGGCGGCCGGGTCGCTGTCGAGGAGCCGGGTGGCGCTGTCGAGGGTCAGGCCGAGGGAGACGAGCCGGGCCTGGGCGCCGTCGTGCAGGTCGCGCTCGATGCGCCGCAGCTCTTCCGCCTGCACGTCGAGCACCTGGGCCCGGGTGTCGGTCAGGTGGGCGATGCGCCGGGCCATCTCGGCACGGCGCGGCACCGACAGCAGCAGCCGGGTCCAGCGCGCGTGCAGGCGCAGGACCGGCGGGGCCAGCAGGAGCCCGGCGGCCATGAAGGCGACCCCGAGCACGAGGGCCGCCAGCATCGTCGGGGTGTCGCTCACCGGGACGAACGCGTACCAGTTGCCGTCGCCGAGCAGCGGCCACACGAACGGCTGCACCAGCGCGCCGAACGCGCCGTACCAGAGGAAGGCGAGCGGGACCGCGACGAGGGCGCCGCCGATCCACGGCTCCAGCCAGGCCCAGACCAGGTCCCGCCAGAACCCCTCGGCGGCCAGGATCGCCCCGGCCCGCCTGCGCCTGCTCCAGGACGGGTCGCCGGCGAACGGCTCGGCCGGGGCGACGTGCGTGCCCGTCCACCGGGCGGCGCGGTCGCGGGCGCGGTCGGACAGCGACCGCAGCGTCCTGGCTCCGGGCCCGAGCAGCCAGAAGCCGCCCCCGACCGGCAGCAGGACGAGAGCCAGGACGACGAACGCGCCCACCGCCGACACCGCCACGGCGAGCAGCCCCGCGAGCTGGCAGCGCGCCACGGCGGCCCGCCTCCCCGTCCCCCTCATCGGTGGAGGAGTCTAGCCGGTGCCCTCCACACCCACAGCAGGGCCGCCAGCAGGCACGTCACGCCGAACAGCGCGATCGGCGCGAGCGCGCCCGCCTCCTCGTCCATGAACAGCAGCAGGCCGAGGTTGACCAGCGTGTGGAAGCCGCCGGTCAGCAGCAGCCGGTGGCCGCGCAGCCGTTCCAGGGCCAGCCCCAGCACCACCGACATCGACACCGTCGCCAGCAGGAACGCGGCCGCGTACAGCGGCGGCCGGCCGAACACCGGCACGTGCCAGGCCCCCCACAGCAGGCCCACCACGACCGACGCCGTCAGCGGGCCGGTACGGCGGCGCAGCAGCGGCTGGAGCAGGCACCGCCAGCCGATCTCCTCGGCGCACGCCCCGACCAGCTGCGCGACCACGATCAGCGCGAACGGGCTGCCCAAGGCCCCCGGCGCGGTGAAACGCGCGTCGCCGGTCAGCAGGCCGTACGCCCCGGCGCTCAACCCGACGATCAGCAACGCCGTGCCCTGCAACGCCACCCCGGCGAGCCCGGCCCGCCCCCGGGCCCCGGACAGCGCCGTCCCGCCACGCCCTGGAGCCCCGGACAGCCCCGAACGGTCGCCGCGGCCCACGGCCCCGGTCAGCGCCTCGCGGGCGGTACGCGGCCACAGCAGCGCGACGACCGCCACGGCCAGGGCCGGGCCGAACTGGGTCAGCTGGATGACCACGGGCGGGATCGGCGTGCCCGCCTGCGCCGCGCCCAGAACGCCCGCCGCCACGAACGCGACGGCGACGAACACCCCGGCCGGCGCCACCACGCCACGGGCCGTCCTGCTCTCGGTCTGCACCATGTGCTCTCACTTTTCCGTCGAACCGGTAGAACGAGGACGACGATGCCGCCCGCCGCGCGCCCGGTCACTGCACCTGTCCCCCGGGCCGGGGTGGACCCAGGTACACCCCCGGCCCGCGCCGGAGCCGGTCGCGGTTGGCCCTGGCCGGACATCTCTGCCAAGATCACCGTGTTTCGCCCCGCCTTGACCGAGGAGCCCTGTGGACAGGAGACGTTTTCTCACCCTGACCGGTGTCGCCGGACTGGGGGCCGCCACAGTGCCCGCCATGGTGCCCGCCATGGTGCCCGCCGGGCCCGCCTTCGCGGCGACCTACCCGTCCGCGGACGCGGGGCTGACCGCCGAGGCGCACGCCAAGCTGGTGGAGCTGGCCCCCTACGGCGTCACGGCGCTCGCCTGCACGCCGTCCGGCGGCTGGGTCATGGTCACGCAGGACGGGCGGTACTTCGCCCGCGGCATCCCCGACGCCTGCTTCACGGAGCTGGGGGCGCTGGTCAAGGCCGGCCGGAGGGTCAACGCCATCGCCTTCCCGCCGGAGGGCGGCGACCGCTGGGTGATCACCACCGACAAGGGCGTGTCGTCCCGCGGCCTGCCCACGGCGTGCCTCAGCCGGATCAAGGCGTACTACACCGCCGGGCAGCAGGTCGTGGACGTGGCCTTCCCGCCCGCCGGCGGCGACCGCTGGACGGTCGTCGCGACCAGCGCCTTCCAGGCCAACGGCGTGGACGACGAGTGCTACCAGATGATGCGCAACCTGACCCAGGGCGGCCGCCGGCTGACCCGCGTCGCCTTCCCCAAGGCGGGCGGCTGGGCCTTGGTCGCGCAGGACGAGTTCCACGCCCGCGGCGTCGACGACGCCTGCTTCGCGAAGATGAAGTCCCTGGCCGGCGGCGGCTGGCAGCTGCACAACCTGGCCTTCGCGCCGGGCGGCGGCTGGGCGCTGTGCTCCCGGGGCAAGGCGCCCGCGCTGCCCGCCGACCGGGTGCGCCAGTTCGAGAACGCGGTCGGCGGCTCGACCATCTGGCAGCGGATGAGCGCGTACAAGACGCCGGGCGTGGCGGTCGCGGTGGTCGTCGGCAACAAGATCGCCTGGTCCACCGGCTACGGGCGGCTGGCCGCCGGCGGCGCCCCCGCCGCGCATCCGGAGAGCGCGTTCCAGGCCGCCTCCATCAGCAAGGCCGTGACCGCGGTGGGCGTGCTGCGCCTGCTCCAGACGCGCAAGATCGCGCTCACCGCCGACGTCCGTCCGCATCTCGGCTGGACGCTGCCGGCCCGTTCGTGCGTGTCGCCGACGGCGGTGCCGACCGTCGAGCAGCTCCTGACGCACCGGGCCGGGGTCGTCGGGCGCGGCTCCACCTCGCCCGCCGGGGCCTGCTCCGGTTTCGCCGCCGGTGGCGGCGGCTTCGCCGGGTACGGCGCCGCCGCCACGGTCCCGTCACTGCTCCAGATCATGAACGGCGAGGGCAACTCCCCCAGGATCGAGCTGTCCACGGAGCCGGGCGCCGAGTACCACTACTCCGGCGCCGGGTACGTGCTGCTGCAGCGCATGGTGGAGGAGCTGACCGACCGGTCGCTGGCCGACTACATGAGCCAGGAGGTGTTCGCCCCGCTGGGCATGGCGGGCAGCTCGTACGCGCTCTCCCCCGCCTTCGAGCTCGCCTCCGGCCACACCTCCACCGGGACGGTGATCCCGGGCGGCCACAACCGGTATCCCGAGTCCGCCGCGGCCGGCCTCTACACGAACGTGCTCGACCTGTGCCGCCTGGTGTCGTACCTCAACCGGGCCTGGACCGCCACCGGCGACATCGCCGGGCCGCTCACCCGCACGTCGGTGCGCACGCTGCTCACCGAGGGCCCGCAGCCCGGGATGGGACGCGGGCTGTTCGTCGCCGGCTCCGGCACCCGGAACTTCTCCTACACCCACGACGGCTCCAACTACGGCTTCAAGTCGGTGTTCAAGGGCTATCCGGAGCTCGGCGCGGGCT
The DNA here is from genome assembly GCF_040631115.1 of Nonomuraea sp. NPDC005692. Classification (NCBI taxonomy): domain Bacteria; kingdom Bacillati; phylum Actinomycetota; class Actinomycetes; order Streptosporangiales; family Streptosporangiaceae; genus Nonomuraea; species Nonomuraea sp. NPDC005692. The sequence continues at coordinate 12,219 of NZ_JBEXYU010000008.1, forward strand.
ACGCCGTGCTGGCCAACGGCAACGACACGGCGCTGGTGAACGAGATCGCCGCGGCCGTCAGGTCGGTCTACGGCTGGGCGTAGGGCACGGCGGGGTCAGGCCGGGCCCTTCTCCAGCTCGGCCAGGCGGCCGACCAGCTGTGCGGCGGTCGGCCGCAGGGCCGGGTCCTTGGCGAGGGCCTCGGTCAGCAGCGGGCGCAGCAGGACTGGAGCCGCCTCCACGTCGGCCCTGCTCTCCACGATGTTGAAGAAGATCTTCTCGAACGAGCCCTCGCCGAAGGGCTGCCGGCCGGTGGCCGCGAAGAGCAGCGTGGCGCCCCAGGCGTGCACGTCGGCCGGCGGCCCCGCCTTCTCCCCCGTGATGATCTCGGGGGAGAGGTAGCCGGGCGTGCCGACGAACATGCCGGTCATGGTGAGCCTGGTGGAGTCGGCGGCCTGGGCGATGCCCAGGTCGATCACGACGGGGTCGCCGTCCGCCAGCAGCACGTTGCTCGGCTTCAGGTCGCGGTGGACGACCCCCGCCGCGTGCATGGCGGCCAGCGCCTGCGCCATGCCCTTCCCCACGCGGATCAGGGCGGCGACCTTCAGCGGCCCGGCCCGGCCGACCAGCTCGACCAGGGACGGGCCGGGCACGTACCGGGTCACGATGTAGGGCGGGTCGCCGGTCACGTCCACGTCGACGACCTCGGCCACGTGGTCGTCGCGGACCAGGCGCATCGCCTCGACCTCCCGGGTCAGGCGCCGCCGGGCGAGGGCGTCGCCGGCCACGTCGGGACGCAGCACCTTGATCGCCACCTGCCTGCCGCCCGGCTCGACGGCGAGGTGCACGACGCCGGTGCCGCCCTCGCCCAGCCTGCGGACCAGCCGGTAGGGGCCGAGACGTTCACCGCGCGGGCCGTCGGCCGGCGCGCCCGGCTGCTCGTCCTCCAGGCGCATCCAGCGTGACCGGCCGAGGGTGACGGTGGTGCCGGGCCGGATCGTCACCGGCTCGTCCGGCGGGAGGTCGTGGGCCGCGGCCTCGCCGGGGATCCGCAGGCGGGTGCCGTGGGCCGAGCCCAGGTCGATGACGTTGACGTCCCAGCCGTCGAGCTTGACCCGCAGGTGGTGGCGGGAGACCGTGCTCTCGGGGTCGGCCAGCTTGACCGGGCGGGCCCTGCCCGCGACCACCTCGGGGGCCGTCTCCGGGGAGCGGCCGAGCAGGTAGGTGGCGTCGAGCCGGAGCGTCGTCCCGTCGTCGAGGACGAGCGTCCCGAGCGGCGGCCGGGGGCCCTTGTGCGGCACCAGCGTGGGCTTGAGCGGGCGGCCGCACACCACGCAGTTGGCCATGCGGGGGTCGTTGAAGTGCCCCTTCTTGCAGTCGACGCCGTACACCCGCACGTCGTCCTGGGCGACGTCCGGCAGCGGGATCGTCTCCTCCGCGGGCCGCCGGACGGGGCCGGGCGTGTCCGGCAGGTGGAGCGCCCGGCCCTCGGGGGTGCCGGCCAGGGCGGTCAGCAGGTCGGCGGGGTGCTGGAAGCGTTCGTCCGGCTCGCTCGCCGTCGCCCTGGCGATGATGTCCCGCAGGTGCGGCAGGCCGGTCAGGGCCGACAGGTCGACCCGCCCGCCCAGGATCGCCGCGATGACCGCGGGGATGCTGCTCTCGCCCGGGTACGGCGACTGCCCGGTCAGCGAGAAGTACAGGAGCACGCCGAGCGAGTAGAGGTCGGACCTGATGTCCACCACCTCGTTCCGCACGGCCTCGGGCGACATGTACGCGGGCGTGCCGACGATGGCGTCACCGGGGCTGGTGATCTCGGCCGCTTCCCTGCTCTTGGCGATGCCGAAGTCGACGATGACGGCGTCCTTCGACGGTTTCATCATGATGTTCGACGGCTTGAGGTCGATGCGGGTGACCCGGCGGCCGTCCAGGTAGGTGAGCGCCTCGGCGAGCTGGGCGCCCAGGCGGACCGCGTCGGCGGGGCTCAGCGGGCCCTGCTGGCGCACGATCTCGCTGAGCGTGCGCCCTTCGACCAGCTCCATCACCAGGATCGGCCGGCCCTCGTCGTCCAGGGCGACGTCGTAGGTGCGGACGATCCTCGGGTGGTCGAGCTGGATGGCGATGGCGGCCTCCCTGCGCAGCCGCGCCTCCCCGTCGGGGTTGCCGGACGGGAAGCGGCGCGGCACCTTCACGGCCACGTCCCGGGCCAGCACGATGTCCCGGCCCCGGTAGACGGTGCTCTGGCCGCCCTCGCCGATGAACTCGACCAGCTCGTACCGGGCGCCGACGGTCCGCAGCACCGACTCGACCCCGGCCGGCCCCGGGCTCGCCCGCTTCGTGGGGACCACCGTGACATCGCGGGCCGGGACGCGCAGGAACATGTCGAGCGCGGCCCGTTCGCCCTCGTTCCCCAGGGCGATGCCGAGCAGGGTCTGCTTCAGCCCGTCGGCGAGCTTGTACGACACCAGCCGCGCGTCGGGTTCGCCGCCGTAGTTCGTCGCGTCCGGCCTGCCGGGGTCGCGGGCGACGGTCAGCACGCCGTGCACCTCCAGGTGCAGCAGCAGCCGGTCGACGCCGGCCCTGCCGACGTGCAGCAGCGGATCGAGCTCGGGCTGCTCGGCCGAGCCGACGATGTCCAGCGCGGTGAACGTGTCGCCCTGCCTGCGCAGGATCCAGTCGACGATGTAGTAGCCGGTGAGCCGCCACCGATCCTCGTCGATCGGCACCCGGAAGAGCCGGTCCTGGCCGCTCTGCCGGAAGAAGAGCTCCAGCAGCTCCTCCAGCCGGGCGTAGAACGCGACGCGCTGCTCGTCCTGGTCGCCGATGACCAGGAACGGCCGCTCGCCCTCCCACCTGACCAGCTCGCCGAACTCCTGGAGCAGCCGCCGGGGTATGCCGCGAGCCTTGAAGCGCAGGTAGCGGGCCAGTTGCTCGAACTCGGCCGGCCGTTCGTCGAGCACCGCGTCCAGCAGGCGGTCGGGCGCCTCCCAGGAGCAGGGGACGTAACAACGCCAGGCGAAGACGCTCTCGTAGACGCTGTTGCCCCGGCTGGTGTCCCTGACCACGTGGTCGTGCAGGTCGGGGCCGGCCACCACGAGGAAGTGCGCGCCCTGCGTGGTGAGCGTGTTCTTGAGGCTGCCCAGCAGCCGTTCGATCTCGTCGAGGCCGGAGGGGCTCGCGGTGAGCTTGTCCACCTCGTCCAGCACGATGATCAGATGGACCCGCCGCGGCCCGCGGGACCACCACCGCCATCCGCGCCGCCGCGCCGGCTGCCTGGCCAGCAGGTTGATGATGCGCGCCAGGTCGTGCTCGACGTCGGTGTCGGAGTAGGTGAGGTACGAGGCCTCCAGCGCCAGCGAGCGGGTGCGTTTGCCGGACAGGCTGCCGCTGGGGCTCAGCCACCCGGCCGGCCCGGTCAGCTTCTTGGCCGCCGGGCCCATGCCGACGTTGAACGTCGCCGTGCGCTCGGAGGCGTCCGACTGCGTCTGCTTGAGCCCGAACGAGGTGCGCACGTGCGCGAGCAGCAACGCGCGCCGCGCGCCCGCGTCGAGGCGTTGCAGCACCCGCCGGTCGTGCAGCGTCTCGTAGGTCCGCCGGACCACGGCGAAGAGCAGCTGGTCGGGGGTCATGGGACGGGCGACGTTCAGCGAGACGGGCACCACGAGCTCGTCGCGGGGGCGTCCGGCGGCGATCTCCGCCACCGCGCGCATGACGACCGTGCTCTTGCCCACGCCGCGGAACCCGGTGATGAGGAACGTGCCGCCGCGCGACCAGTGGAGCCGCTGGTTCAGCTCGTCGACGAGCTCGGCGTTCCCCAGCAGCGGCATCGACTGCTCGTCGTGCCGCAGCGGTTCGTGGATGTAGCGGAAGGAGCCCTTGAGAGGAACCCTCAGTATTCTCACCCCTCGTTCGGCGGAGCAGATCCCCTGGGACAAACGAGGGCGCCGGATCTCCGGTTCCCCTGCGAGTACCGTACGCGCCGGCCGCGCCGTTCGCCGCCGTATGCCGCCGCCGGATCATGGTCGCCGTGCGCTCGCCGCGTCTGAGCTGCGAGGTCGCGGGTAGGGCCCCTGACATGGACAACGAGCGGAGAACGGCGGGGGCCGTCATCGTCGTGGGGGCCGGGATGGCGGGGCTGGCCTGCGCGGTGCGGCTGCACGAGGCCGGCGTGCCGGTACGGGTGCTGGAGGCGTCCGACGGGGTAGGTGGCCGGGTGCGCACCGACGTCGTGGACGGGTTCCGGCTGGACCGCGGCTTCCAGGTGTTCAACACCGCCTACCCTGAGGCCCGCCGGATGCTCGACCTGGACGCGCTCGACCTGCGCCCGTTCGCCTCGGGCATGATCGTCCAGGGGACGCGGGCCAGGGCCAGGGTGATGCTGCCGTGGCGGCATCCCCGGCACGCGCTGAGCGGGCTGCTGACCGGCCTCGGCACGCCGCGCGACGACGCCGTGCTCGCCGCCCTCACGGCACGCGACCTGCTCCTGCCCGCGTCCCGGCTGCGCCGCGGGCCCGACCGGCGCACCGACGACGAGCTGCGCGCCTGGGGCATGTCGGAGAAAATGATCGACTGCCTGATGCGTCCCTTCCTGGCCGGGGTGCTGCTGGAACGCGACCTGGAGACCTCCAGCCGGATCTTCCACCTGTTCTGGCGGTCGTTCGCGCGCGGCACGATCGCGCTGCCCGCCCTCGGCATGGGCGAGATCCCGCGCCGGCTCGCCGACCGGCTGCCGCCGGGCACCGTCACGCTCGGCGCCCGCGTCACCGAGGTGAGCCCCGGTGGCGTGCGGCTCGCCGACGGCGCCACGGTCGGGGGCCGGGCGGTGGTGGTGGCCGCCGATCCGCGGGCCGCGGGCCGGCTGCTGAGCGAGATCGAGACGCCGGAGATGCGTGCGGTGACCACCTTCTACCACGCCGCGCCCCGCTCCCCCATGCGCGAGCCGATCCAGATCGTCGACGCCACCGGGGCCGTCACCGACACCCTGGTGCTCACCGACGCGGCCCCCGGGTACTCCGCCGACGGGCGGGCGCTGGTGTCCACGTCGGTCCTGGGCCTGGCCGACGACGAACGTCCGGTCCGCCGGCGCCTGACCGAGATCTACGGAGACACCTCCGGCTGGGAGCACGTGGCGACCTACCAGGTGCCGGCGGCGCTGCCGGCGATGCGGCCGCCGTACCCGCTGCGCAGGTCGGTGCGGCTGCGCGCCGGCCTGTACGTGTGCGGCGACCACCGCGACACCGGCTCGCTCCAGGGGGCGCTGGTGTCCGGCCGGCGCGCGGCCGACGCCGTGCTCGGCGACCTTCCGTCGCTGCGCGCGGACAGCCTGGCCGCCCTCGACCGGGCGGCGCTCTAGCGGCCCGCCGTCACAGCCCGTCCGGGACGCTCCGGCGGCCCGCGGTCACAGCCCGTCCGGGACGCTCCGGCGGCCCGCGGTCACAGCTCGCGCAGCGCCAGCATGGCGTCCCGCTCGATGCGGGCGAGGTCGTGCAGGACGGCCCCGGCCTGCTCCAGGTACGCCGCCTCGCGCCCCTCGCCGGCCTTGGCGACCAGCGCGGCCACCTCCGTCCACAGGGCGGCGGCCTCGGCGTACAGGCGGTGGCCGGCGCGCAGGCGGTCGTCGTCGACGAATCCGGCGCACTCGCCGAGGAAGTCCCGGTAGAGGGCGCGGAACAGGCCGCCGCCGGTGCCGCCCTTCTCCATGAGGAGGGCGGCCAGCGGCAGGTCACGCGCGGGCTCCGCCACGCGGTCCAGCCACCCGGGCACCAGGCGGGCGGCCTTGTCGATGCCGCGGTGGCCCAGGTTGGCGATGGGCGCGGCGAGGAACGCCTCGGCGCACGCCCTGATCGCCGGGACGGCCCGCTCCCGCCAGGCGGGCGGGCCGCCCGGCAGGGTGAGGGTGAAGGAACGGTTCCTGGCGGTCATCGGGCCGCGTTCGGCCCGCGCCGCCGCCAGGCTGTCCCGGCTCGTCCGCACCGCGCCGCCCTGTTGCGCGGTGTCCACCAGGTACGCCTGCCGCTCGTCGTAGCCGTACATCGCGACGACGTGGCCGCCGAAATGCACCTTCGACCCGAAGTAGTCCAGGTGGTGGCTGTCGAGCTGGAGGCCGACCGGCAGGCCGTCGTCGATGCGGGCGGCCACGTTCTCCCAGGCCCTGCGGGCCGAGCCGGTCTCGGCCACGTCCAGGGCCAGCCCGAGCCTGGCGGCCAGGTTCCTGGTGAGCTCGAACGGCTTGACCCGGCCGCCCAGGAACGGCACGTCCATGCCCTTGGCGTCCCAGTAGACGAAGGACAGGCCCGAGCCGAGCCCGAACAGCATGGGCTCGGACAGGTCGAGCCCCTGGTGGCGCAGCAGCACCGCCAGTGCCGTCGTCTCGCAGTGCTCCATGCCGCGAGCCTCGATGCCTTCCACGATGGTCATGCGTCGCTCTCCTCTGGCCGGTTCGATCATCGGGCGCGGGGCCGCCGGCCGGTCCGGCCCCGTCAGGCAGCCTGCCGCCTCCCACGGGGGGAGAGTCCATCGTCCCGCTCCCGCCGCGCGGCCCGGTGGGCGGTGAGGGCTCCGGTCGCGCAGAGGGCCGCGAAGCCGAACAGCACGTACCGGGCCGAGTCCAGCATGGAGGCGCCGCCGAGGTTGACCAGGATGCCGGCGACCGCCGTGCCGAACGCGACGGACAGGCTGGTCACGGTGGCGATCGCGGCGGCCGCCCGGCCGCCCTCGGCCGGGTCCGGGGTGCTGGTCAGCACGGCCACGGACAGGTGCGGGTAGGCGAGGCCGATCCCCGCGCCGGCCGCGAACAGCACCGGCACCCAGACCAGCACCAGCCATCCCGGCGGGTCCGTACGCTGCACCAGCCCCTGGACGAGCAGCCCGGCCGCGAACAGCAGCGGGCCGGCCACCCGCAGCCGCCGCACCGCGCGCCGCCCGGCCACGGACGAGCTGCCGATCTGGGTCGCCGACCAGCCGAACGAGACGGCCGCGGCGAAGAACCCGGCCACCAGCGGCGGCAGCCCGGCCAGCCGCTGCGCGAACAGCGGCAGGAACGACTCGACCGCGACCCCGAACGTCAGCACCCCGATCGTCAGGTAGACCCACTTCAGCGACGACCCCCGCCGGTAGGTCTCCGCCGGGAGGACCCTGTGCTCGCTGCGCCGCTCGTGGACGACGAACCCCACGGCCGCCAGCAGCGCCGCTGCGAGGACGGCGGTCTTGGCGAGCGTGCCGGTCACGACCGCCGCCACGCTCACCGCCCCCGCGACCGCCGTCACCAGCATCGACGAGCCCACCGGCACCCGCACCCGGGCGGCGCCGCCTCCGCGCGGCGCCTCGCCCCCGCCGCGCAGGGCACGCGGGACGATCACCCCGCAGCCGGCCCCGATCACCGCCATCGCCGCGAACGCCGGCCGCCACGCCCCGAACTGCGCGAACAGCCCGCCGAGCGCCGGGCCGGCGAAGTTGCCGACGCCGTACATCGCCGACATGAGCGCAGTGCCGCGCGTCCAGAGCCGGGCCGGCAGGGCCGACCGGACGACGGCGAACCCGAGCCCCGACAGCAGCCCGGCGCCGAGCCCCTGCATCCCGCGCGACACCAGCAGCACCGCCATCGCCGGGCTCACCGCGCAGGCCAGCGAGCCCACGGTGAACGTGGCGAACCCGGCGAGGTAGGAGCCGACGGTCCCCCACGCCGACAACGACCGGGCGGTGAGCATGGTGGCGATCACCATGGCGACCAGGTAGACGGTCATGTTCCAGGCGTAGAAGCTGGCCCCGCCGAGCTCGGCCACCGCGGTCGGCAGCAGCCCGGCCGCCAGGTAGATGTTGATCGCGCCGGCGAGCACTCCCCCGGCCGGCACGACGGCGGCCCCGAGATGCTCCCGTCCCAGCAGCTCCCGCCAGGTGGCGGGGACGTCCTGCGCGGGAACGCTCATCCCCACACCTCCGCCGTGCGGAAGTGGGGGAACGGGGACGGGAGCGGTGTCCCGTGAACGGGCTCGGTTTCGGTTGTCATGACTTCAAGGCTGTCGTTGAACCGCTCCCGGAAGCTTTGCGCCGGCTGCCGCGGGCGGCGCTGGGCGACCGGGCGGCCGGCCCTCAACCGCCGGTAGAGCCCCGCCGGTCAGCTGTACGCGCGCATCGTCCGGACGAGCCACTCCGCGTACGCCGGCACGCTGGTGTACAGACCAGGACCTTCCGCACAGGACGGGCTCTTGGCGCCGGGCCCCGAGGTGACCCCGATGAGCTCCCATCGGCCGTTCCTGCCCCGCTGCAGCTGCGGGGAGCCGGAGTCGCCGTTGCACGCCATGGCCTTGGGCACCCGGCTGACCGTGCACAGCCGGGTGCCGCTCGCGTACCCGGGCCCGCACTCGGACGGGGCGCCTCTGCGCGTGTCGAGCTGGTTGAGCCGCGGGGACATCTTCCAGTCGGCCGGGTCGGGCTTGGACTCGGTGACGCCGAAGCCGATGATCCGGGTCGGGGTGCCGGGCCGTCCCGGCTGCGCGGCGATCGGGACAGGTTGCTGGTCGACGGGACGGTCCAGGCGGACCAGGGCGATGTCGTTCCTGTTGGGCGTGTTCTGGGAGTAGCGGGGGTGGAGCACGGCCTGGGCGATCTTGCGCACCTCCCCGCCGGACTTGCGCAGGTCGCTGCCGACGCGGACGGTTCCCTTCGGGATCGACCCGACCTCCATGTCCAGGCAGTGGGCCGCGGTCACCACCCACTGCGGCGCGATCAGCGCCGCTCCGCACACGCCGTCCGTCAGTCCCAGGGCCGGGGCCGAGATCGGGATCGAGGCCATGAACGGGTACGCCTCCGTGGCCTTCCCGCCGTTGACGATCGCGCCGGCGGCGCCGGCGGTGACGGCGAGACAGGCCGCACCCGCCACGGCGACGACGGCGGAACGGCCCAGGACACGACCCAGCGATTTACTACTAAACAACTGATTTATCCATTTCAGTGCGTGATTACGATGGAAACACGCTATCTGCGAAGAATTAGCCCGCATCAGTACGCCAGCACGCCAACTCGTGGTAGGGACAACCCCCCTCACGACCCGCCGCGCGGGCGGCTGTGGTTTTCCGCAGCAGGACTGGGCGGAGCACCGCATTCCGCCGTACGGCCGATCTTCCTAACGTTGACCGCATGATGCAGACGATGATGAACGTGCTGGTGGCGGCGACGATGGCGGCGGGCGGCCAGGGCGCCGGAGTGGGCCAGGAGCTGGACAGGATCGTGGCGGGACAGGGCGCGACGGCGGCCCTCGCCCGGGTCACCGACGAGCGCGGCACCTGGTCGGGCTCGGCGGGCGTCCGCGACATCGAGCGCGGCGGACGCCCCTCGCCGGGCGGCTACTTCCGGATCGGCAGCGTGACCAAGACCTTCGTCGCCACCGTGGTGCTCCAGCTCGTGGACGAGGGCAGGCTGAAGCTGGACGACCCGATCGGCGACCACCTGCCCGGCCTGGTCCCCGGCGGCGACCGGATCACGGTCCGCGGCCTCCTCGACCACACCAGCCACCTGTACGACTACATGAGCGAGCCCGGCTACTCCACCAACCGCTGGCGCGGCGAGGCCCGCTTCCGCTCCTACCGGCCGGCCGAGCTGCTCAAGGTGGCCTTCGCCAAGAAGCTCCCCGACGACGGCAAATGGCACTACTCCAACACCAACTACGTGGTGCTCGGCCTGCTGGTGGAGAAGCTGACCGGGCGCACGTACGGCGAGGAGGTCGCCCGCCGGATCCTGCGCCCGCTGGGCCTGCGCCACACGCTGGTCCCCGGCGACCGGGCGGGCCTGCCGTCCCCCCACGCCAAGGGGTACGAGCCGATGCCCGCCCTCGTGGACGCCACCCGGATGAACCCCTCGCTGGACTGGGCCGCGGGAGAGATGATCTCGACCGCCGCGGATCTGGAGCGGTTCATGTCCGCCCTGCTGGGCGGCAGGCTCACCAGCGCCGCGTCCCTGAAGGCCATGCGCACGACCGTCGAGACGGGCGCCGGGTTCCGCTACGGGCTCGGGCTGCAGGCGTACGCGCTGCCGTGCGGCACGGTGTGGGGGCACAGCGGAGAGCTGATCGGCTACCTCACGTTCGCGTTCCGCTCGGACTCGGGCAAGTCGCTGACCCTGTCGCTCAACCCCTCGACCAGGAACCCGTCCACGGCGGAGATCATGGGGATGGCCGTCAAGGTATTCTGCGGGACCGCGGGCTGAGCAGGCCCCTGACACCACGAGGAGGATCCGTGACGACTCCGACGGACGGCACGACGGGCGAGCCGCCGCTCGCGGGCGCCTTCCGGCTCCCGGACGGCACCTGGATCCGCGGCCGGGGCCTGCGCCACCCGCTGCCGGACGGCCCGGCGCCCGGCTTCGGCCTCTACCTCGGGTCGGCGCGGCTGACCCGCCGCCACGAGGGCGGCCTGCGCTGGCCGCACGCGTGGATCGAGTGGCCCGACTTCCTGCTGCCCCGCGACCGCGACGCGGCCGTGGAGCGGATCCGCGACCTGCACCGGCGGGCGCGGGAGGGGGAGGCGGTCGAGGTGGCGTGCGGGGGCGGCGTGGGCCGCACCGGCACGGTCGTCGCCTGCCTCGCCGTCCTGGCCGGCCTCGACCCGGCCGACGCCGTCGCCTGGACGCGCGAGCACCACCACCCCCGGGCGGTCGAGACCCCGTGGCAACGCCGCTGGATCCGGCGCTTCCCCGGCCCCCTCCGCCCGGGGCCGGACGACCAGGGGCGCGCGATGCGCCCCTGAGCCGGGCGGCCCCGGGCCGGTCTCAGCCGTGCTCGCCGGCGATGCCCAGCTCCCGCGCGACGTCCTCGACGTTGGCGAAGGTCCGGTCCGGCAGGGAGCGCAGGGCGGACAGCACCGGCTCCGGGGCCGACTCGGCCTCGGCCCGGTCCAGCAGCGAGTCCCGGTCGGCGGGGAAGGCGTGGGTGCCGCTGACCCAGCGGGCCAGGTCGCTCCGGCTCTCCGTCTGCGCGTGGCTCATGCCCTCGGGCGAGCCGGGCTCGTGCTGCCGGTCGTTGTCGTGTCGTTCCATGTCCGTGTGTCCTTTCGCCGGTTCAGATCTCGGTCAGGAGGTCCTCTTCGAGGACGACGTCGAGCTGGAGCTCTCGGTATCCGGCGTCCTCGAACAGGACCGTCAGGCGGTCCTCGCCGCGCTGGATGACCTGGCCGGGCCCCCACGCGCGGTGTTCCACCCGGGCGTGCAGCGGGAAGGGGCCGCTCTCCCGGGGCGCCCGCTCGGCGGTCCCGGCGCGGCAGGTGTCGCAGTTGCCGCAGTTGTCGGCGAGCTCCTCGCCGAAGTAGCCGAGCAGGAAACGCCGGCGGCAGTCGGTGGTCTCGGCGTAGCGGCGCATCATCTCCAGCCGGCTGCGGTCGACGTCGCGGCGGCGCTCGGCCAGTTCCCTGGCGCGGCTCGCCGCCGCCCGGGGATCGAGGCCGGGCACGGGATCGACCTTGCGGGTGCCGAGCCGTACCGCACCGGCTCTCTCCAGCAGGTCCAGCAGCGCCGTCAGGCGGCGCGCCGACAACCCGGCGCGTTCGGCCAGGCCCTTGCGGTCGCTGCCGGGGCCGGATTCGGCGACCGCCTCGGCGACCCGGGCCAGCCGCTCCTCGTCGGGCGTCCCGCCGGTGAAGAACCGCTGCAGTCCCAGGTCCTCGGGCCGGTAGAAGAGCACGGCGTCGGCCGGCTCGCCGTCCCGGCCCGCCCGGCCGATCTCCTGGTAGTACGCGTCCGGCGAACCGGGGATCTCGGCGTGCAGGACGAAACGCACGTCCGGTTTGTCGATGCCCATGCCGAAGGCGTTGGTCGCGACCACGACGTCCAGGTCACCGGCCATGAACCGGCCGTGCACCTCGTCCCGTTCGGCCCGGCGCAGCCCGGCGTGGTAGGCGGCGGCCTGTACGCCGGCCTGCGCCAGCAGCCCGCTCAGACGGCCGGTCTGCCTGCGCGAGGCCGTGTAGACGATGCCGGGCTTCTTCGCCGCCGCGACGGTCGTGACGATGTCGGCGGCGGGGTCGTCGAGCGCCCGGCGCACCTCCAGCGAGATGTTGGGCCGGTCGAACCCCTGGACGATCTCCACCGGCGCGCGCATGCCCAGCCGCTCGGCGATCTCCGCCCGTACCGGCGGGGCGGCGGTCGCCGTCAGCGCCGCGACGACCGGACGGCCGAGCGCGTCGGCCACCGCGCCGAGCCGCAGGTAGTCGGGGCGGAAGTCGTGCCCCCAGGCCGAGACGCAGTGGGCCTCGTCCACCACCATGAGCGAGGGGGCCGCGGCGGCCAGCTCGCGCAGGACGTCGGGACGGGCGAGCTGCTCGGGCGCGCAGAACAGGAACTCCGTCTCCCCCGCCCGCAGCGCCTGGAACGTCTCCGCCCGCTCACCGGCCCGCGTCCGCGCGTCCAGGCTGACGGCCTCCTCGTCGCGGTCGCGCAGGGCCTCGACCTGGTCGCGCTGCAAGGCGATGAGCGGCGAGACCACCAGGGTCGGGCCGCGCAGCAGCAACGCCGGCACCTGGTAGATCGCCGACTTGCCGCTCCCGGTGGGCATCACCACCAGCGTGTCCCTGCCCTCGGCCAGGGCCGTCATCGCCCGGAGCTGGCCGGGCCGCAGGTCGGTCAGGCCCAGCGCCTGCCTGGCCACCCGCTCGCATGCCGCCGCCGTGTCGCCCATCCGGTCCTCTCTGGTCGGGAAGACCGTCCTTCCTGCCCCGCCGGACGGCCGGCATGTCAGCCGCCGCCCGTTTCCTGCGTCCCGTCCCGGGCACCGGGCTTCGCATGCGCAACCTCATGAAAGGCGCCGCGGGCGGCGCCGTGGCGACCGCGGCGATGAGCGTGGTGATGCTCGCCGGCAGCCGGGCGGGCCTGATGGAGGACCAGCCGCCGAAACGCATCGCGCGGGCGTTGCTGCCGGGCCACCGGCATCGCCCCAAACCGGGCGAGGGGGTCGTGGGGGCGCTGGCCCACGTGGGGTTCGGCGTCACCGCCGGAGCCCTGTTCGGCCTGCTGACCCGCGGGCGCCGCACCCCGTCCGCGCTGGGCGTCGGCTACGCGCTGACGATCTGGATCGCCAGTTACCAGGGCTGGATCCCGAGCCTGGACATCCTGCCGCCGGTCTCCCGCGACCGGCCGGGCCGCCCCGCGGTGATGGCCCTCGGCCACGTGGTCTACGGGTCGGCCCTCGCGGCGACCCTGAACCGCCTCAACGCCCGTACGGACCCCCGATGAGCGGGCGCGGACGTCATCGTGGCGGGAGCCGCAGCTCGAAGACGACCCGATCGACGCCGGGGCCGTCGTAGTCCGGGACGGGCCCAGTGACCGTGAAGCCCATCGCGGCGTGGAAGGCGATGGACGCGCCGTTGACCGGAGAGGTGATCGCCCTGACCCGCTCGCGCCCGTCGGCCACGGCGAGCGCGAAGAAGCGCCGGTAGAGGCGGCGGGCCAGGCCGCCGCCGCGCAGGCGCGGCGCGACGCCGACGAAGTGCACGTAGGCCAGGCCGGGCGCCGACGGCGACAGGATCCCGACGAGGAACCCGGCCAGGCCGTCGCCGTCCTCGGCCACCAGGCTGGTGCGGTGGAAGTGGTCGAGGAACAGGCGCGGCAGCCCGGCGCTGATCGGCCGTCCCCACCAGTCGTCCAGCACGGCGACGATGCGGTCGTGGTCAGCGGGCTCGGCGGGCCGCAGGCGCGGCTCCCCTGCGTCGTTCCGGTCCATGATCTCGTATCGTCGCGGCATCGCCGGGCGGCTGTCCAGCCGCCGGGGGCGAGCGTTGATGTCGGTTTCCGAGCCACATGGTTCCGGCCTCCCGGCGTCCGGCGACGATCACAGATCCGACCTCACACCTGCTTCAGGCATACATCCCCGGCAGATGTCTGTCCACGGCCGCCCGCACCTCCGATGTCTCCCTGAGGCCGAGTTAGTAAAGTTTCCTAAACTTGGATCGTTCCAAGATCGACAACTTGTTGACGGGTGTGACTCCCTGTGGGAACACGATGAAAAGCCGCTCACCCCCCAGGAGCCACCCGATGAACTCGTGGAAGCCCCGGTTATGCGTCCTCGCGCTGGTCGCGGGCGCGCTGGCCGTGCCCGCCGGCCCCGCCGACGCCGCCCCCACCCGGTACGAGGCCGAGAACGCGACGCTCTCGCAGGGAGCCGTCGAGTCCAACCACACCGGCTACTCCGGCAGCGGCTTCGTGAACGGCGACAACGTCGCCGGCTCCTACACGGAGTGGACCGTCGACGCGCCCGGCGCCGGGACCGCCACGCTGGCCCTGCGCTACGCCAACGGCACCACCGGCGACCGGCCCGCCGACCTGGCCGTCAACGGCTCGGTCGTGGCCGCCTCCCGCGCCTTCGCCCCCACCGCCAACTGGGACACCTGGGCCACGGTCACGCTGACCGCCCAGGTCAAGGCGGGCCCCAACACGATCAGGGCCACCGCCGCCACCGCGGGCGGCAACCCCAACTGGGACTACCTCGACGCCGACGTCCAGGTCAGCGGCTTCACCGACTACCAGGCCGAGACCGCCACGATCGCGCGGGGCGTCGTGGAGTCCAACCACGCCGGCTACACCGGCTCCGGCTTCGTCAACTACGACAACGCGACGGGCTCGTACGTCGAGTTCCAGGTGAGCGCGGCGGCCACCGGCCCGCAGAGCCTGACCTTCCGCTACGCCAACGGCACCACGATCGACCGGCCGATGAGCATCTCGGTGAACGGCTCCGCGAGCACCCGGTCCTTCCCCGGCACCGGCGCGTGGACCACCTGGAACGAGGTCACGCTCAACGCCACCCTGAACGCGGGCGCCAACACCGTACGGGCCACCGCGACCACCGCGGACGGCGGCCCGAACCTCGACCGGCTGCGCGTCAGCGGACCGGCCGACACCCAGAAGCCGACCGCGCCCGGCCAGCCGGTGTGCTCCGAGATCACCCACAACAGCCTGAAGCTGGACTGGCCGCCCGCCACGGACGACATCGGCGTCGTGGCCTACGACATCTACCAGCAGGGCCAGCTCATCGCCACCGCCCCCACGCCGCCGGCCACGCTGACCGGGCTGAACCCGGACTTCGGCTACCAGCTGTCGGTCTTCGCCCGGGACGCCTCCGGCAACGTCTCGCTGAGCAGCCCCGAGGCGGCCTGTCACACGCTGCCCGCGCCGCCGGACGACCCGCCCTCGCCGCCGGGCCGGCCCGCGGTCAGCGGCGTGCAGCCCACGTCGGCGACCGTCACCTGGGCCGCCTCCACCGACGACGGCGGTGTGCGCGCCTACCTGGTCCGCGACCACGCCTCCGGCGCCGTGCTGGCCACCGTCGCCGGCGCACCGCCCGCCACCACCGCGAGCGTGCCGCTGGAGTGCGCGCGCACCTACCAGCTCGACGTCGTCGCCCGCGACACCGCCGGCCAGCTCTCCGCACCGAGCGCGGCGTCGGCCTCGTTCACCACGGGCGGTTGCGGCACCGTGCCCCAGACGCCGACCTCCGTCGCGGGCGGCTGGGACGTGCCCTGGGACGTCTCGTGGACGCCGGACGGCTCGTACGCGCTGGTCACCGAGCGGGACACGTTCAAGGTGTTCAAGGTGACACCCTCGGGGACGAAGACGCAGGTCGGGACCGTGCCGAACGTGCAGACCACCGACGGCGAGGGCGGCCTGATGGGCCTCGACCTCTCCCCCACCTGGAACGGCACGACCGACCAGGAGGTGTTCTTCATGCACACCGCCGCCGAGGGCAACCGCATCGCGAAGATGAACTTCAACGGCAGCACGCTCAGCGGCTACACCACGATCCTCCAGGGCATCGACAAGAACCGCTACCACAACGGCGGCCGCATCAGGTTCGGCCCCGACGGCTATCTGTACGCCACCACCGGCGACGCCCAGCAGTCGGCCAACGCACCCAACCTGAACTCGCTCAACGGCAAGATCCTGCGCCTCACCAGGACCGGCGCCGCCGCGCCCGGCAACCCGTTCGGCACCCGCGTCTACAGCTACGGCCACCGCAACCCGCAGGGCCTGGCCTGGGACTCCGCCGGCCGCCTGTGGTCGTCGGAGCTGGGCAACTCCGCACGCGACGAGCTCAACCTGATCCAGCCCGGCAAGAACTACGGCTGGCCCACCTGCGAGGGCACCTGCACCACCTCCGGCATGACCAACCCCAAGTACACCTGGGGCGTCGCCGATGCCTCGCCGAGCGGCATCGCGATCGTCGGCAACACGGTCTTCATGGCGGCGCTGCGCGGGCAGCGGCTGTGGCGCATCGTCCTGAACGGCGAGAACGTCTCGACCGTCAACTCCTACTTCAACGGCACGTACGGCAGGCTGCGCGTGGTCGAGAAGGTGCCGGGCGCCGCCGCCATCTGGTTCGGCTCGACCAACTCCGACAACAACGGCGACGGCAGCGCCGACACGATCCGCCGCTCCGCCATCCAGTAGCCCCCCGAGGGAGTGACCGTGCTCGCAACCCGCTTACGCACCCTCGTCCCGGTCGCCGCCGCGTGCCTGGTCGTCTCCGCGCTCGTGGCGCTGCCCGCGCGCGCGGCGACCGTGCGCTACGAGGCCGAGAACGCCACCAACGTCCAGGGCGCCGTCGAGGCGAACCACGCCGGGTTCTCCGGCACCGGCTTCGTCAACAGCGTCAACGCGGCCGGCCCGTACACGGAGTGGACCGTGGACGCTCCGGCGGCCGGCACCGCCACCCTGGCCATCAGGTACGCCAACGGCACCGGCTCCGCCCGCACCGCCGACGTCTCCGTCAACGGCACGGTCGTGTCCGCCGGGCGTTCGTTCGGCGCGACCGCGAACTGGGACACCTGGGCGACCTCCACCCTCACCGCCGCCCTGAACCGGGGCGACAACAGGATCCGCGTCACCGCCGCGTCCGCGGGCGGCAACCCCAACCTCGACTTCCTGGAGGCCACGACCGCCGCCGCCCCGGCTACCGAGTACCAGGCCGAGGCCGCGACGCTGACGGGGGCGAGCGTGGCCACCAACCACACCGGCTACACCGGCGCCGGGTTCGTCGACTACGTCAACGCCCCCGGCGGCTCCGTCGAATGGTCGGTCAACGTCGCCGAGGCCGGCAGCCACACGCTGACCTTCCGCTACGCCAACGGCACCGCCGCCGGCCGCCCGATGGACGTCGCCGTCAACGGCGTCACCGCGGTGACCGGCCTGGCCTTCCCCGGCACCGGCGGCTGGGACACCTGGGCCGACGCCCGCGCCACGGTGACGCTGAACGCCGGCGTCAACACCGTCCGCGCGACCGGGACCGGCGCCGACGGCGGCCCGAACGTGGACCGGTTGTCGGTCAGCGGCCCCGGCGGCGCCGACGGCCAGGCGCCCACCGTGCCGGCGAGCCCGCGGGTGACCGGCGTCTCGGCCACCGGCATCTCCCTGGCCTGGACCGACTCCACCGACAACGTGGGCGTCACCGGCTACCGCGTCCATGAGGGCACGGCCGTGGTGGCGACCTCGCCCACCGCGAGCGCCACGGTGGCGGGGCTGGCCGCCGGGTCCACCCACACGTACACGATCACGGCGGTGGACGCGGCGGGCAACGAGTCCGGGCACAGCGCCGCGGTCACCGGCACCACGACCGGCGGCACCGGCGGGCCCACCGCCGACCAGCTCCTCGCCGAGCTCACCTCGTGCTCCCAGATCTCCAACGGCAAGTACAAGACCGACTCCGACGTCTCCTCCGGCACCGTCGCGGTGTGCGGCAAGACCGGCGGCGTGTTCTGGAAGGGCGACCTGGACATCGACTGCGACGGCGTCCGCACCGCGCAGTGCAACGAGAGCACCGACTGCTGCTTCCAGGCCGAGACGTTCTGCCACACCACCTCGGACACGCCGCTCAACGCGGCGCAGCTCCCGTACGTGGTGGTGCCGAGCCCCAGCTCGATCTGGGACTACCGGACCAAGGGCATCGGCTGTGGGACGGTGGTGGCCGTCATCTACAACGGCCAGGTCGAGTACGCGGTCACGGGCGACACGGGCCCGTCGGGGATCATCGGCGAGGCCTCCTACCGCACCGCCGCCGACCTGGGCATCAACCCCGACCCGAGCAACGGCGGCACCGACTCCGGCGTCACGTACATCGCGTTCACCGGCTCCGGGACGAAGGTGGCGGCCATCGAGAACCACGACCAGGCCGTGACGCTGGGCCGGACCCTCGCCCAGCGGTTCATCGACGACAACTGACCAAACCCGCCATGCCCCGATTTGTCCAGGATAAAACGGCAGGTAGCTGGACAGGACAGGGGTTATGGCAAGATCTGCGCTGGTCGTCATCGACATGCTGAACCCGTACGAGCACCAGGACGCCGAGCGGCTCGCCCGGCAGGTGGAGCCGATCGTCGAGCCGCTGGCGGACCTGGTGGCACGGGCCGGCGAGCGGGACGACGTCGAGCTGGTGTACGTCAACGACAACTACGGCGACTTCGCCGCCGACCGGCGGGAGATCGAGGAGCGGGCGATGAAGGGCCGGCGGCCCGACCTGGTGCAGCCGGTCCTGCCGCCGCCGGGGTGCGCGTTCCTGCCCAAGGTGCGGCACAGCGCCTTCTTCGGCACGGCCCTGGAGTACCTGCTGTCGCGCAGCGGGGTCGAGCGGGTCGTCCTGGCCGGGCAGGTGACGGAGCAGTGCGTGTTGTACAGCGCGCTGGACGCGTACGTGCGGCACTACGAGCTGACCGTGCCGCCCGACTGCGTGGCGGCCATCCATGGCGATCTCGGGCAGGCGGCGCTGGACATGATGGAACGCAACATGTCCGCCCGGCTCACCCCGTCCGGCGACTGCTTCACCCGATGAGCCGGGCCGTGCGGTCGGCGACGAGGTGCGGCTGCTCGGCCTGGACCAGGTGCCCCGAGAAGACGTCCTCGTGGTGTCCGTCGGGCAGGCTGTCGGCGTAGCGGCGCTGGTGCTCGCGGTTGGCGGCGTGCTGGCGTTCCCGCCCCCGGGCGGCGCGGGTCACCGACAACACGATCGTCGGGCAGCGCGGAGGCCGCGGCGGTCGCGCCCGGAACTCCGGGATCGCGGCGGCCACGGCCCGGATCTCCTGGCGCGTCCGAGCGACCCCGGCGGGGGTGAAGTCCTCGGCGAGCATGGTCCGGTAGGTGTCGGCGGGGAACAGCCGCCGGACGTTCCCACTGAACAGCCGCGCCAGGGGACGGAACCGGCTGAGCGCCTGCGTCACCGCCATCATGCGGTCGACCTGCGCGGCGGTCCGGTCCCAGGTGTCGTACACCGGCGAGGTCTCCGGCAGGACGTCGGCCAGCAGCAGCCCCCGAAGCCGGGGCCCCAGCAGCTCGGCGGCACGGCGCGCGACCAGCCCGCCCATGCTGTGCGCGACCAGCACGAACTCCCCCGGCACGACGGCCTCGGTCATCGCGACCAGGTCGGCCGCCAGGTCGTCGATGCCGAGCGGCCCGGCGGCGGGGCCGCTGCGCGCGCGCCCTGCGCGGTCGTAGGTCACCAGCCGCGCCCTGCTCGCCAGCAGCGGCGTCACCGCGTCCCAGCAGGTGCGCCCGCATCCCCCGCCCGCCTCGAAGACCACCGGTAAGGGCCCTTCACCGGTCTCCTCGACATAGACGTGCCGCCCGTTCACCGGCACCGTCCGCCCCGGCACGTTCCGCATGCCGCCTCCTCCGCGAACCGAACGTTTTCATTTTGGATAACGGTATCTCATATGAAATCGTTGGGCCATGGACCCTGTCGAGCAGCTGCTGCACCCCGTACGGCTGCGCATCGTGCACGCCGTGGCCGCCGCGGGCACGATGACGATCGCGCAGCTCTGCGCCCGCATGCCCGAGGTCCCCAAGATCACGGTCTACCGCCAGGTCGCGCACCTGACCGAGGGCGGGTTCCTGGAGGTCGAGGGCGAGCAGCGCGTACGCGGCGCCACCGAGCGCCGCTACCGGCTGCGCCAGGACCGTCCCGCGATCGACGCGGGGAGCGCCGCCGCGATGTCGCTCGATGACCACCGCAGGGGGTTCGCCGCCGCCATGGCCGTCCTGATCGCCGAGTTCGATGCCTATCTGCGCCGCGAGGGCGCCGATCCGGTCGCCGACTCGGTCTCCTACCGGCAGGGCACCGTGTGGCTCAGCCCCGGCGAACTCGCCGCGATGCTGGCCGACCTGCTGGCGGTACTGGGCGACCGGCTGGGCAACGCCCCGGCCCCCGGCCGCGTCCCCTACCTGCTCAGCGCGATCCTGTTCCCCTCCGGCGAGCCGCCCGCGCACGGAACCGGCCGGTAGCCCGCCAGGACGTCACGCCGTCCGGGCGGGCAGGACCTCACGGGCCCCCACAGGCCCGGATGACCGGCGGCGGTCGCGGCCCGCGCGCGCGAACCCGGCGGCGGCGGCCAGGAAGGCGTCGTCGGTGGCGAAGCGCGCCCCGACGTGATCGCCCGTGTGCACCGGCGGCGGAATCACCATCGTGCTGCCTCCCCAGGCCAGACTGCCCTCATCCCAGGCAGGCGCGGCACGCCCCCCGGAGGGCTTTCAGGGATTTTCCGGTCGAATGTCGTATCAGGCTGCTTAGGATTTGCTCACTGACGGATGAGCGGCTTCACTCACACCCCGCTCGTCGCGGCGGGGGGCCGGTACCGACCAACGGGACGAATCAGGCGGTGACCATGGGCGAGTCCTTCGGGCTGCACGTGCCGATCGGTGCGAACCTGGCTCATCTACGTGGCCTGGTCAGCGCTTTCGCCCTGGAGGCGGGGCTCGACAGGCAGCGGGTGGAACGGTTGGTGCTGGCGGTCAGCGAGGCGGCCGGCAACGTCCTGGAACACGCCCAGGCGCCCGGCACGGTGAGCGCCCGCAGCGACGAGGACGGCGTGACGGTGCACGTCATCGACGAGCGCGGCACCCTGACGTACGCACACCTCAACCGCGTCCCGGCCTGGCCGCCGCAGCGCGGCATGGGCCTGTGGATGATGCAGCGCCTGTGCGACCGGGTGACGCTCGACCATCCGGACGGCCGTTCCCGGCTGGAGCTGTTCGTGCGCCGCGCCCCCACGGGCGGGGACGGGCAGCCGTGAACCCCTAGTACGGTGGCCGGATGTATCCCGCGATCGAACCTTATGACCATGGCCTGCTCGACGTCGGCGACGGTCATCTCGTCTATTGGGAGGCGTGCGGCAACCCCGGCGGCAAGCCCGCGCTGGTCGTCCACGGCGGGCCGGGGTCGAACTGCACCCCGGGCCAGCGGCGCGTCTTCGACCCGGAGCGGTACCGGATCATCCTGTTCGACCAGCGCAACTGCGGACGCAGCCGCCCGCACGCCGCCGACCCCGCCACCGACCTGTCGGCGAACACCACCCACCACCTGGTGGCCGACATGGAACGGCTGCGCGAGCACCTGGGCGTGGACCGCTGGCTGCTGTACGGCGGTTCGTGGGGTTCGACGCTGATCCTGGCCTACGCCGAGGCCCACCCCGAGCGGGTCTCGGAGATCGTGCTCACCGGGGTCACCACGACCCGCCGGTCGGAGATCGACTGGCTGTACGACGGCGTCGGCCGGTTCTTCCCCGAGCAGCGGCAGCGCTTCCGCGAGGGGGTGCCGGAGGGCTGCCGGGGCAGCCTGGCCGAGGTGCTGAGCGCCTATGCCGGGCTGATGGCCGACCCCGATCCGGCGGTCCGCGCCAGGGCCGCCCACGACTGGACGGCGTGGGAGGACACGGTCATCTCGCTGGAGACCAACGGCAAGCCCAACGCCTACAGCGACCGGCCGGCGGACAGACTGGCGGCTCTCGTCCGCATCTGCGCCCACTACTTCTCCAACGGCGCCTGGCTGGAGGAGGGCGTGCTGCTGCGGGAGGCGCACCGGCTGGCGGGCATCCCCGGCGTGCTCATCCACGGCCGTTTCGACCTCGGCGCGCCCCTGGAGTACGCCTGGGACCTGGCTCAGGCGTGGCCCGAGGCCCGCCTGGTGATCGTGGAGGACTCCGGGCACACCGGAAGCGGCACCTTCCGCGACGAGATCCTGAAGGCCCTGGACGGCTTCGCCGATCACCCCGGAACGAACCGGACGAACGGTATGCGGCTGCCCACCTCGCGGTAGTCGTCCACGCCGCCGTCGACGGCGAAGCCCATGATCCGGCAGAGCCGGCGGGCGGCGGCCGGGTGGCGGGGGGCGTACCGGGCCATGATGTCCGCGCCTTCGCCCGGCTCCAGCGGCACCGCCGTGGCGCGCAGGCGGGAGCCGCCGACCTGCAGGATCACCTGCGGGGTGGCCCTGACGTTGCGGTACCAGTCGGCCTTGGGGCCGAAGCCGGAGGCGGCCACGTAGCCCTGCCCGTCGCGCTCGACCACCTCGATGACGGCCCGGCGGGGCAGGCCCGAGACGCGTCCGGTGTGGGTGAGCAGCATGACGCGGCCGCCCAGCAGCGGCCCGAGGCCGAGACGGTACAGCAGGATGGGCAGCCGCCACAGCCTGCGGCGCAGCCCGGTCGGCGGGTCCGGTCTCCTGACGATCTCCATGGTCGGTCTCCTTCCGTGGTGGGCAGGCCCCGGATGGCCCGTCGAGCACTGTTCCCGTCAGCCGGGCGGCGCCCCCGCGGGCGCGGACCCGCCAGGCTCGCCCGCGTCCAGCAGGTCCTCCACCGCCGAGAGCGCCTCGCCGACGGGAAGGGCGGGGTCGATCATGTGGTGCAGCATCAGCCCGTCGATCGCGGCGGTGACGAGCGCGGCGACGCCGTCGAGGCGGGCGGCCGGCCAGCCGGGGCGCAGCCGGCCGAGGCGGGCCGCGATCCGGCCGCGGGCCCGGCGGAGCTCGTCGCGCAGCACCACGCCCAGGGCCGGATCGCGGGTGGCGCCCACGATCAGCTCGGCGGCCAGCCGGGTCATCGGCCCGTCGCCCGCCGCCTGGGCCGGCAGGCCGCGCAGCAGGGCCAGCGCGCCGCGCTCGTCGTCGGCGGCCAGCAGCTCGGTCACCAGCGGGCCGACGACGAGGTCGGTGGCGCGGCGGAAGATCGCCTCGCGCAGGCCGGGCAGCCCGCCGAAGTGGTAGTGGATCAGGCCGGGGTTGGTACCCGCCCGCTCGGCCACGGCCCTCGTGGTGACGCCGGGCCATCCGTGCTCGCCCAGCAGCGCGACCCCGGTCTCCACCAGTTGCTCGCGACGGCGGTCGCCGCGCGCCGAATTTGGCCGCTCGGCCAAGTTGGTCATATGGCCAAGTTAGCACGGGGGAAATCCGCGTGCGCCACGACGGCGGCCGGTGTTGCATGTCCGGATGATCGACGAACCGCTGGACCGCCTCCGCGCCGCCGCACGACGTACCCGTGAACTGGCCCTGGAACGGGGGGCCACCGGCGTGGCCCACGAGGACGCCGACGACGACGCCGGGACGATCGGCACCGACGGCGCCCTGGGCTTCGACCCGTTCCCCCTGCTCGAAGCCCTGCACCGGCATCGTGTCCGGGCCGTGGTGATCGGGCAGGTCGCCGGCATCATGCACGGGTCCGCCGAGCTGACCGGCGACCTGGACCTGCTCTGGGACGGCCGCCCCGCCCATGCTCCGGCCCTGGCCGCCGCCTTCGCCTCCGTCGGCGCCCGCTTCACCGACGAGACGGGCGGCCCGCTGCCCCTGCACCCTGACTCGTTGCTGCGTCCGAAGACGTGCTTCACCTCGCCGGGGGCCGGCGGCGACTGCTGCACCCCGGCGCTCCCCTGGGGAGGGCTCCGGGTCGGCGAGTGCCTGGACCGCGCGGTGACCGCGACCGGCCCCGGCGGCCTGGAGGTCCGCTACGTCTCCCGGGCGGACCTGATCCGGATGCGCCGCGCCCTGGGCCGGCCGAAGGACCTGCGCCGGGCCGCCGAGCTGGAGGCGTGACCGGCGGCGCCCCGGCGCGGAGAACGAGTCGTCGGGTGAGCCGGCGGCACCACCCGCGTGCTGACCAGCCGCCGTCCGCCGGTCACTCCACCGCGCCCGTCCGCGTGAGCAGGTCCTGGTACCAGGCGTCGTACGGATGGTTGGTCGCCGGGTAGTTCGCCGGCGGATCGGTCGCCTGGCCCGCCGAGTCGAAGTCCCATCCGCGGACGAGCCGGCCCGCCCGCCGCGCCTCGGTGATGAACGACGACTGCCCGGCGGGCGCCGCGTAGAACAGCGCGCCCTGCCGCAGCTCCGCGCTGTCCCCCTGCTGGAACTCGTCGAAGGCGACCTGCCGGTGGCGGATGCGGTCGCCGGTGGCGGCGTCGGTGTCCACCCGCAGGGTCCGTGACGGGGTCGGGCCGTCGGCGCCGGTCCATACGTGCACGCGGGGCGCGCCGCCGTAGGAGGTGGTCTTGTCGTGGCGGGCGTCGGAGGTCCTGGCGTTGCCGCTCCACGCGACGCTCGCCGCGCCGGCGTCGAGCGCGCCGGACCACTCCCAGTTCTGGCTGCTGCTCTGGCTGCGGTGGATCTCCCGGAGCCGGGTCCCGGCCGCGTCGGTGAAGCGGATGGTCGGCAGGACGCCGTTGTCGTACTGGCGGCTGGCGGACCAGGTGATCTCGCCGGCGGCGTCCAGGCGTCCCACGCGGTACCAGAGCGTGGTGGCGTTCTGCGACTGGTGGACCTCGACCAGGTCGCCGTTGTCGTTGAGGGCGACGGCCGGGGTGACGCCGCTGTCGTACCTGCCGTGGCGCAGCCAGGTCACCCGGCCGTCGGCGCCGTACACGCCTGTCCAGTACCACAGCGCTCCGGCGCCCGAGTCGTGCACCTCGACGACCTGGCCGCGGGTGTTGACCGCGACGGCCGGATTCGAGCCGAGGTCGCGCTTGTACAGCGTGCGGGTGGTGCCGTCGCCGGAGATCACGGGGAGCACGCGGCCGCGCAGCGCGTCCACGGTGGGCGGGGCGGCCGGGTAGTCCTCGGCCCGCAGCAGCCGCGGCCCGAAGGCGGCGACGAGCTCGTCGTTCAGCGCGGCCGGGTTGCCCGCGGCGTAGGACGGGTTGTCGGTCAGGTCGTCCTTGAGGTCGAGGGCGACGACGATCGGCGCGGCCGTGGGATGCCCCGCCGACCAGTCGTCGATCACCGCGAGCCAGTCGCCGAGCAGGTTGGAGGCCGGGTTGCCCGCGTGGTCCACCTCGTCGCCGGGGGCGTCGTGGCCGACGGAGTAGTCGCGGGCGGTGGCGTACCCGTTGTCGTGGACGTCCAGCTCGACGAAGCGGACGCCGTGGTCGAGCTGGTAGGCGATCGAGTTCCTGGCGCCGTTGACGTTGCCCGAGTAGCTGTTGTGCGTGGCGCGGAAGACCGCCGAGGGTAACGGCACGTCCGCCGCCGCCTCGGCCGATCCGCCGGCCGCCAGGACCGAGGCCGCGGCGGCGAGGGCTGACAGGGCGGCTCTCCTCGAACGGGGCATGCGCTGATCCTCACGTCGGGGGGTGACTGCTCCCAGACAATACGATCACGGCCCTCCGGCCAACCCCCGCCGGGCGAACCGGCGGGGGCGGCTCGGCGGAGGTCAGCGGTCCTCGTGGACGCGGCCGAACTCGACCGCGGGCGTGCTGCCGGCGAAGTTGCGGTCCACCTCGGCCCGCTCGGCCCCGCTGGGGGTGGCGTTCGTGCAGCTCACGGGGGCGCTGGAGCCGGACATCAGGTCGCTGCAGAGCCCGGTGCGCCGGTCCGGCAGGCCGAGGATGTGGCCGATCTCGTGGGTGGCGATCCGCAGCGGGTTGTAGCCCTGGTTGACCGCCTGGCGGCCCATCCAGATCGTGCCGCGGCCGAGGCTGGTGGGCAGCGTCCTGGGCCAGTTGTTGTCGGCCAGGACGACGAAGCTGGCGGGCGTGCCCTGCATGAGCCGGACGTTCACCACGTTGGCGTTCCAGACCTGGGCGGCCTGGTTGACCACGTTGACGAACTCCGCCGACCGGGAGGCGTCGTACCGCAGCACCCGGACCAGCACGGCGGCCTGGGCCGGCGAGGTGACCAGCAGGAAGGAGAGGGCGAGGACGACGGAGAGCGTGACACGGAGAGACCTTGACACGGATCCTCCTCCAGAAGTTGGGGGGTCCTGTCACGGTAGGCGCGCAGTCAGGGGTGGGAAAAGTAGCTATTAGTGCATATTGCCGCGATATGCCGGCGGCGGCCTGGGCTCACCGATCCGGGCGATACTGAGCGATTTGCACGAATAAAACGAAGATTGTCCTGAGTTGATCAGGGCAGTGGGGCCGGGATGTCCACCCCCGATCTCGTCCTGGCCCTCGGCGGCGCGGCCGCGCTGCTCGCCGCCGTCCTGCCCGGCCTGCTCGCCCGCCGGGCCTTCTCCCCGCCCCTGGTCTACCTGCTCGGCGGCATGGGGCTGTACCTGCTGCCGATCGGGCTGCCCGAGCCCGATCCCGTCGCCCATCGGGCGGCCGTCGAGCACATCACCGAGATCTGCGTGCTGGTCTCGCTCATGGGCGCGGGGCTGGCGCTCAACCGGAGGATCGGGTTACGGAGCTGGTCGACGACCTGGCGGCTGCTCGGCTGGGCGATGCCGCTGACCGTCGCCGGGGTCACGGCGGCGGCGTCCGGCGTGCTGGGCTGGCCCGTCGCCGCCGCGCTGCTGCTCGGGGCCGTGCTCGCGCCGACCGACCCGGTGCTCGCCTCCGACGTCAGCGTGGGCGAGCCCGCCGACGCCGAGAACGCCGACGACGAGGTCCGCTTCGCCCTCACCTCGGAGGCGGGCCTGAACGACGGCCTGGCCTTCCCCATCGTGTACGCCGCCATCGCCCTGGCCACCGCCGGCGGCCTGGGCTGGACGGGCGAGTGGGCGCTGACGGACGTGCTCTACCGGATCGTCGCCGGGGTCGTCTGCGGCCTGCTGATCGGCCGCCTGCTCGGCCGGCTGTTCTTCCACTCCCCCGCCGAGGAACTGCGCCTGGCCGAGCGCCGCGACGGCTTCGTGGCCCTGGGCGCCACCCTGCTCGCCTACGGGGTCACCGAGCTGGTCAGCGGCTACGGCTTCATCGCCGTGTTCGTCGCCGCCTGCGCCATCCGCCGGGTCGAGCACGGGCACGGCTACAACAACGTCCTGCACGGCTTCGTCGAGCAGCTCGAACGGCTCTTCACCTCCTGGCTGCTGCTCCTGCTCGGCGGATTCGTCGCCGCCGGCGGCCTGGCCCCGCTCACCTGGCGCGGCGCCCTCGTCGGGGTGCTGCTGATCCTGGTCATCCGCCCGCTGGCGGGCTGGCTCTCGCAGGTCAGGGGCCCGGCCGGTCCCCGGGAGCGCCGGGTCATCTCGCTGTTCGGGATCCGGGGGGTGGGGTCGCTGTTCTACCTGGCGTACGCGCTGGGTCACGCCGACTTCGGCGTGCCGCCCGAGGAACTGTGGGCGGTGACGGCCTTCACCGTGATGCTCTCGGTCGTCCTGCACGGCATCACCGCGACCCCGGCCATGGCCCGCCTCGACGCCCTCCGCGAGCGCCTGGCGACGGGCGCCCGGGGGTAGGACGCGGCCTCGCGGAGAGGAGGCCGCGAGGCCGCGTCAGCACCTGGCTACCGCAGGACGGACGTCCACCCGGGGCGGCCGGGCAGCGGGCTCGGGCTCGGGACCCGCCTGAGCGACAGCTCGCCCGGCGGGACGGCCGGGCAGCGCGCGCCCTGGGCGGGCAGGTCACGGGAGAGCAGGTAGCGGTCGAACGCGGCCGTCGGGCACTCGCCGCGCCCGTAGATGCCGTGCCCCCACCCTTCGTAGGTCAGCAGCCGGGCCTGCCGGCCGGCCTGCAACGCCGTGGAGGCCGCCCACACGTACGGCGTGGCCGGGTCGTGCAGGGCGTTGCCGAGCAGGAGCGTCGGCGAGCCGTCCAGCCTGAGCCGGTGCTGCCGGTTGGGCGTGGCGGTGCCCTGGCAGGCCAGCGCGAGCGGGTGCGCCGCGGCGCTGACCAGCATGTCCGGCGCGACGGCCGCCGACCTGCGGAGCAGCCGGTCCCAGTCGCGGTAGCCGCGGACGGGCAGCGCGTAGTCCTGGCAGAAGACGATGGACGCGTCGTTGACGGTCTCCCCGGCGGCCCGGACGGGCGGCGCGAAGAGCGGGCTGACCGGGCCGGCGCCGCTCTCCATGGCGGCCAGCAGCTCGGCGAGCTGGCTCCAGGCCGGGCCGTAGAACGCGCCGAACGCCAGGCCGATGAGGTCGAGCCTGCGCAGCTTGACGTCCGGCTGCCCGGGGAAGGTCAGCGCGCCCCGGTCGGCCCTGGCCAGCAGCTCGTGCCACACCGCGCGGACGTCCCGGCCGTGCAGCGCGCACGAGTCGGTCCGGCCGCACCAGGCCACGAACTCGTTGAAGGAGTCCTGGGAGGTCCATGCCTCGGTGTCCAGGAACGCCTGGGTGCCGAGGCTGTGGTCCATGTTGCTGTCCAGCGCGAGGGCGCGGACGCGGCGCGGGTAGCGCTCGGCGTAGAGCTGGCCGATCAGGGTGCCGTACGAGACGCCGTAGTAGGTCAGCTTGTCGTCGCCGAGGGCGGCGCGCAGGGCGTCGAGGTCGCGGATCACGTACCCGGTGTGGACGTTGTCGAACAGCGGGCCGGTGCGCCTGCGGCAGTCCTCGCCGTAGCGCCGGTTGAAGGCGAGCAGGGCGTCCCAGCCGGCCTGGTCCTTGATCGACAGCGGGTCGGGCGCCTGCTGGGCGAGCTCCAGCGAGCAGGTGACGGGGTGGCTGCGGCCCACGCCGCGCGGGTCGAAGCCGACCACGTCGAAGCGGCTGGTGATCTCGGGGGTGAAGCCGAGCCAGTCGTTCACCACGGCGTCCACGCCGGAGCCGCCGGGGCCGCCGGGGTTGATCACCAGCGACCCGATCCGGGCGGCCGGGTCGCTCGCCCGGCGCCGGGCGAGGGCCAGCTCGAACGTCCCGGCGCGCGGGTCGTTCCAGTCGACCGGCACGGTCAGCGTCCCGCAGTCGACCGCGGCATCCTCCGCGCACGGCGCCCACCGCACGGCCGGTGCGGTGGCACCGGTGGTGGCGGCGGCCGCGGGGACCGGCGCGAGCGGCGCCGCGAGGGCCGATAAGAGGGTGAGGATCAGGACTGGTCTGCGCATCGCGTCTCCAATCGTCGGGCCCTGATCATCGATCAGTTCCTCCGACAAGACCATCCGACTGGAGGAGGAGACCGGAGTCATCCCTGAGTACCTTCCGCCCGGCCTCCGTCCCGCAGATAGCGCGTGGCGATCGTGACGATCTCCCGCTCCAGCTCCGCCGCGTCGAGACCGGGCGGGTCGGCGGCGAACCGGTGGACGAGCGACTCGACCAGGGCCACGACGAACCGCGCCTGGCGTCGTGGATCGGCCGGGGACAGAACGGGGTCGGCCCGCAGCAGTCTCTCCACGGCCGCCGCCGCCTCACCCTCGACCTCGCGAAAGCGGGTGAGCAGCTCGGGCGGCCGGGGCGCCTGCTCGAACAGCACCTGGTGCAGCCGCGGATCCTCGGCGTGCACGCCCACCAGCGCCCGGGTCAGCTCCGGCAGCCACCGGGCCAGGGGCCGCGGCTCGGCCAGTACGTCCGCCACCGTGCGGGCCGTCTCCTCCAGGTGCCGCTGGGCCAGCACGACCAGGATCGCGTCCTTGTTGGGGAAGTACTGGTACAGCGAACCGATCGACAGCCCGGCCTCCTCGGCGATGCGGTCCGTGGTGCCGGAGGCGTAGCCGTGGCGGCTGAAAACGCGAGCCGCCGCCTCCTCGATGCGCCGGCGGGTCTGCCAGGCGCGCTGTTGCCGCGGCGTCTTCCTGGGGCGATGGGGGGAACGGGCGGGCGGCAACGGCGGCCTCCGGATGCGAGTGCAAAAACTGAGGAATTCCTCATATTCTAGGCGCTCGTTCCTCAAACCCCCTGGAGGTATCACTGTGACCATGTCCGGCGTACCCCGGAACGCCGCCCCGCCCGCCGTCGGGGCGCTGCCGTTCCTGCTGCCGTTCGGCGTCTACGTCCTGCACACCCTGGAGGAGCTGCCGGGGTTCGCCGCATGGGCCACCCGGCAGTTCGGGCCGGAGACCACGAGCGCCTTCGCCGCGTACCACGTTCCGCTGATGTTGCTGGTGCTGGCCTGTTCCTGGCGCGCCACGCGGCGGGACCGGCACGGCGTCTGGGTGGTGCTGGCCACCGCCTTCCAGTGGCAGTTCGCGGTCAACGCGCTCTTCCACCTGAGCACCTGGGTCGTCCTCGGCGAGTATTCGCCCGGCGCCGTCACCGCCGCCGTGGTCGCTCTCCCCGCCACCGCCTGGTACCTGGCCTGGATCCGCCGCGAGGACCGGGCGAGCGCCCGCGAGATCGCCCTGGCACTGGTCGTCGGCACTCTCGTGGCGGCCGCCGCGATCGGCTTCCTCTTCCTGTGAGCCGTGCGCGGGCCGCTCGTCAGGTCACCACGACCACATGCCGACGCGTACGTCCACGCCCGGGGAGGCGTGCAGGAGGGGAGGGCCGGCCGGGTCGGGCAGGCCGGCGGCCCGCAGCAGGCCCTGGTCGAGGCCGGTGAGCTCGACGTGCTGCAACGGCCACGGCGGGTGCTCGACCTCGGCCGCGGCCAGCCGGCCCGCCACCCGGGTGAACAGCCGGTGGCGGGCGGTCAGGAAGTGCGCGAGCTCGTCCTGCTCGTCCTCCCGCAGGACGCCGCCCACCTCCGCCTCGGCGTCGCAGCGCACACCCGGCGTTCCCGGCCACCGCCGGCGGCAGCGGTAGCGGCGGCGCCCCCCGTCGATCCGGACCGACATGTCGGACCAGTGGTAGGGCAGCCGGTAGCCGGAGCGCCCGCCGAGCGCGGCCGGCAGCCGTCCCGCGTCCAGGGACAGGAACCAGACGCCGGAACGGCCGCGCGCGTCCCGTACGTACGTGCGGCAGTTGGTCTCCGGGAACGCGGACAACCACGGCACGGCAGGCAGGCCGGGCACCCGTACGTCCTGCATGAGGAACGGCGTCACCCCCACCCACGCCGAGCCGTCCATGGTCTCGACGGCGAGCTCGTCCGGCACCAGATCACGGACCACCTGGACGGGGTAACGCCAGTGCAGGAACGTGATGTGCGCCCACCGGTGGCACATCACCGGCAGCGCCACGCGCGGGGACGGCGGCGCCTTCACGTGCGGCGGTGCTCGGCCAGGACCCGGCCGTCGTGCCGGATCCGGGCGGCCCGGTAGGGCGGGACCGGGCGGGTGACGCACGCCCGCGCGGCCGACTCGGCCTCCGCCTGGTCGATCCCCCAGCCGATGGTGTGCCACCGGTCGCCCGCCGCGTCCAGGGCGGTGATCTCGTAGAGCTGTCGCGCCGGACGCGGGGTGCAGGGGGTGTGGCGGTGCTCCATCCAGGTCTCCTCACGACGGGGGCGGGCCGCCGCCTGCCCTACCCGGGGCGTCCCGGCCCAATCCCCCCGCCCCCGGCGCGGATTCGCGAACGCGTGACGGGAAGGGCGGAGGCGAGAGAACCTGGGGCCGGGACGAGGACGCGAGAGGGATCGGTGCACATGCCTGAGTGGCTGGAAGCGGGGACATGGGGGCTCGTCGCCGGGGGCGCGCTGGTCCTCGGCGCGGCCGTGGCGATGCTGGTGCGGGTGCCGGCGCGGGCGATCGCCACCGTGATGGCCTTCGGCGCCGGGGTGCTCATCTCGGCGCTGTCCTTCGAGCTGCTGGACGAGGCCGAGCGGTCGGGCGGGCTGCTGCCCACCGCCGTCGGCTTCCTGGCGGGAGCCTGCGCGTACGTGGCGGCCAACGCGATCCTGGCGCGGCACGGCGCCCGGCACCGCAAACGCTCCGGCGACCAGCAGCCCAGCGAGGCGGATGCGCAGGGCAGCGGCGCCGCCATCGCCGTCGGCGCGCTGCTCGACGGCATCCCCGAGTCGGTGGTGCTCGGGCTGTCCCTGCTGCACGGCGGCGAGATCGGCCTCGCCGTCGTGGCGGCGGTGTTCGTCTCCAACGTCCCCGAGGGCCTGTCCAGCGCCGCCGGCATGCGACGGGCCGGGCGCAGCCCCGGGTACGTGTTCGGCGTCTGGGGCGGCATCGCCGCGATCAGCGGCGTGGCTGCCATGACCGGCTACCTGACCCTCCGGTCGGCCTCCCCCGAGGCCATCGCGCTGATCACCGCGATCGCGGCCGGCGCGATCCTGGCCATGGTGGCCGACACCATGATCCCGGAGGCGTTCGAGCAGGCGCACGTCCTCACCGGGCTGATCACCACCGTGGGCTTCCTGTCCGCCTTCGCCATCGAGCGCCTGGCCTCCTGACGGCGAGCACCGCTCACGCCCGACCGGCCTCGGCCGATCCGAGGGTCCAGGGTCCCGGGGGAAGCTGGACCGTCATGATCATGTCGCAGGTGCCGGCGCCCTCGCCCCGGTAGCCGTGTGGGGCGTCGCCGTCGAAGGTGGCGGTCTGGCCCGCCTCGACGGGATGCTCGACGCCGTCGAGTATGAGCGTCATCCGCCCGGCGACGACGCTGAGGGTCTCCACCACCCCGGCCTGGTGGGGTTGGCTGGGGTACTCCTCGCCGGGTTGCAGCCGCCAGCGCCAGACCTCGACCGGGGCCGGGCCGGTGGTGGTCAGCATGAGCCGGGCCTGGCCGCCGCGCGGCCCGGTCCACAAGGGGGTCACGGCGTCGGCGGCCACCACGCGGAGGCGGCCCTCCGGCGGCCCCTGCATCAGGGCTGAGACCGAGATGCCCAGGGTGTCGGCCAGCCGGACCAGGGTGGCCAGGTTGGGATTGCCCTGCGCCTTCTCCAGCGCCACCAGGGCGCCCTTGCTGACCTGGGCGCGCCGGCCGAGCTCCTCCAGGGACAGGCCGGCGCGGGTGCGGGCGGCCTTGACGTTGTGGGCGACCGTTCGCAGGGCCTGGGCCGGCTCGGCCATCTGTTCACCTTCCTCACGGGGCGGACCGGTGCAATGTACTGCGCGGTCGGTCCATTGTGCTCCAGCGGTCATTCTAATGTACTCTTTGGTCGTTCTGCTGGATGTCCGGGAGGTGTCGTGATCGCTCTGCTGCTGGCTCTGGGCAGCTCGCTCGCCTACGGCTGCGCCGACTTCCTCGGCGGCCTGGGCGCCCGCAGGGCCCATGTGCTGCGTACCGTGATGGTCGCGGCGCCGGCCAGCCTGGTGGTCGAGCTGTTGTTGTGGCCGATGCTCGGCGCGTCGTTCAGCCCCGCCGCGCTCGGCTGGGGCGCGGCCTCGGGCGTCGCCTCGGCGGCCGTGTTCGCCCTGCTCTACCGCACGCTGGCGATCGGCCCGATGAACGTGCTGTCGCCGGTGACCGCGCTGGTGTCGGCCGCGCTGCCCGTCGCCGTGGGGCTGCTCCAGGGCGAGCAGCTGTCGGCCGCCGGGCTGGTGGGGCTGCCGCTCGCGCTGGTGGCGGTCGTCCTGGTCAGCGCGGGGCACGGCGGGGGTTCGGCGCGCCCGTCGCGTACGGCGCTGCTGCTGGCGTTCGGCGCGGGTTCGGCGATCGCCCTCCAGCTCGTCTTCCTGCACCAGGCGCCGTCCGACAGCGGGGTGGCGCCGTTGATCGTGGGACGGGCGGTCTCCTCGGCCGTCATCCTGACCGCGGCCGGGCTGCTGCGCCGGCGGCTGGGCTCCGAGCGGCCCGCGTACGCGCTGTCGGCGACCGCGGGCGTGCTGGACTCCGTGGCGAACCTGCTGTTCCTGCTCGCGGCCCGCAGCGGTGACCTGGCCGTGGTGGCCGTGATCACCGCCCTCTACCCGGCCGGCACGGTGCTGCTGGCCCGCGGGGTGCTCGCCGAGCGCATCCACCGCGGCCAGCTCGTCGGCCTGGGCGCGGCGGCCCTGGCCGTCAGCCTCCTCGCCCTGCCCTGACCTCCTGCCCGCCGACGACGGCGGGCGCGGGCCCGCCCGCGTCAGGAACGCGCGGCGCGGCCGGGCGCGGCCTGACCGGGTTGCGTGAGCATGTGCGCGTCTTCGGGGGGCGAGTTCGAGGCGGGCGTCCGTCCCGTGCGCGGTTTCCGGGTGAAGGCGAGGCTGCCGCTGTGATCAGGGTTGTGGTGGCCGACGACCAGGCGCTCATCAGGGCGAGCTTCCGGCGGCCGATCGACGAGCCGGCGCCGCCTCCGGGCGGGGGGCGACCGGCTGCCTGAGCAGCGTCTTCGGGTCGGGGTCGGTGAAGTCGGTCAGGTAGATCTCGTGGTGCAGCCCGTTGGGCACCAGCCCGTGCTCGGCCATGAACGCCTCCATCACCTCCAGCGACCTCTTCTCCTCGCTGTAGGGCCCCTCGTGCAGCAGCTCCACGCACTCGCCCTCGGTGAAGGTGACGACCTGGACCCGGTCCACGGCCGCCCCCGACGGGCGGGCCCGCTCACGCGCCGCCTCGGCCGCCCCCGGCTCGGGCATCTCGGGCAACGGCAGCAGCAGGTGCCACCGCCACTGGTCGCGCGGGGTCTCCAGCGGCGGCAACGTGGTGTCCTCCACCCACCACCGCCCCTCCAGCGGCCCGGCGGCGCCGCCCATGACGGAGGCCACGGCGTACAGGGCGCCGATGGCCGAGACGTGCTCGGCGCCGCCGGGCTCTCCCATGCCCGTGACGTTGAGACAGGTGACGGGATGGCAATGGATCAGTCGCGGGGTCATGGATCCTCCGGGTAGACCTGGGTGGAATCCCCCATAGCGTGCGGTCTCCCCGTGGGGGAGAGTCCAGTCAGCGTCACCGTCCACGCCGTCCGACCGGCCGCCGGCACCCCAGATCCGGAGGATGTCCCATGACCACGCCGCCCCCTCCCGCCGCGCTCCCCGGTTCCGGCCTGCGCACGGCCCAGATCCTGGTCGCCGCCTACGCCGCGCTCAGCCTGCTGACCGTCGCGGCGATCGCCGTCCTGTCGGCCGTCGCGCCGTCGCTGGTCACCCCGAGGCATGGGGGCGCGGCGTCATCGTGGCGGCGACGTCCGTCCTGACGTTCGTGTTCGCCCGGCGCGCCCAGCGTGGCGGCGACCGGGCGCTGCTCGCCTTCCGGTTGCGCGCCGCCCCGCCCGCCGGCTGACCCGCGACCGGGGTCCTCCCCGCCGCACTCCGGCCTCTTATACACCGCGTATATACTCTCGGAGTATATTGCGATGCATGATCAAGCACCTCAGAACGAACCGTGCCGGCGGGGCCGCGGCCGTCGCCGGGCTCACCGCCGTCCTGGCCGCCGGGCTGCTCCACGGCTCGCCGGCAGCGGCGTCGGCCAGGACGGCGGCGGCGCCCACGACGTACCTGCCGGCCCCGACCGGCTCGCGGCCGGTCGGCACCACGTCCCTGTACCTGAAGGACACCTCGCGCCCCGACCCCTGGGTCCCCTCGGTCAAGGCGCGCGAGCTGATGGTCTCGCTCTGGTACCCGGCCAGGTCGCCGGGCCGCCACCGCGCCACGTACATGACGGCGAAGGCGTCCGAGCTGCTGCTCAAGGACGGCGGGATCACCGACCTCCCGGCCGACACCCTGAGCAGGACCCGGACCAACGCCTTCACCGACGCCCGCCCCGCCGGACGCCCCCGCAGCCTGCCCCTCGTCGTCCTGTCCCCCGGGCACAGCAAACCCCGCACCGAGCTCACGGCCCTGGCCGAGGAGCTGGCGAGCCACGGGTACGTGGTGGCCGCCGTCGACCACACCTACGAGAACGTCGCCACCTCCTTCCCGGACGGCCGGGTCACCACCTGCGTCACCTGCGAGATCGGCGACAAGAGCCCGGCCTGGTGGGCGAAGCTGGAGAAGAGCCGGGCGGCCGACGTGTCCTTCGTGCTCGACCGGCTCACCGGCGCACACGCGCGGTGGAAGGGGTCCCGCCTGATCGACCCGGCCAGG
This sequence comes from Nonomuraea sp. NPDC005692, assembly GCF_040631115.1. NCBI lineage: Bacteria > Bacillati > Actinomycetota > Actinomycetes > Streptosporangiales > Streptosporangiaceae > Nonomuraea > Nonomuraea sp. NPDC005692. The sequence continues at coordinate 47,893 of NZ_JBEXYU010000008.1, forward strand.
ATCGCCATGGCCGGTCACTCGGCGGGCGGCGCCGCCGCCGTCGCGTCGATCGCGGCCGACACCCGGCTGCGCGCCGGCGTCGACCTCGACGGCAGCGTGGAGACGACGCTCCCGGAGGCCGGGACGTCACGGCCGTTCCTGCTCCTGGGCAAGCCCGCCACGTACACGCCGGGCAAGGGCGAGCCGGCCGCCACGTGGGAGCGCGTCTGGGCGGGGCTGACCGGATGGAAGCGCTGGCTGCTGCTGACCGGAGCCGCGCACACGTCCTTCACCGACCTGGGCGTCCTGATGGACCAGGTCGGCATCGAGGACGGCGCCGCCGTGCCCGGCGCCCGCGCCCTCGGCGTCACCCGCGCCTACGTCACCGCCTTCTTCGACCGGCACCTGCGCGGGCAGCCCAGGCCCCTGCTGGACAAGCCGTCGGCGGACTTCCCCGAGGTCAGGTTCTGCAGTCCGGAGGACAAGACCTGCGAGTGACCCTGGGGCCTCTGTACGCGGGCCCGGCCCGGTGCGCATAATGAGCAGCCGTCGGTCCGTCTCCTTGGAGCGTCCATGGATCGTCTGTTCGTGCGGCTGGTCCTCTACGTGGTCAGGTTCGCCGGGGCCGTCGCGGGGGTGTGGGGGGTCGCCTACGCCGTCAACGGCGCCACGCAGGCCGGCGGGGAGATCACCGTTCGCGTCGTCCCCCGCCTGGAAACCGCCGACCGGCTCGGGTTGAGCGGGGTGAGGCTGCCCCGCGGCCTTTCCCTGGGAAGCGGGGAGCTGACGCTGCGGGTCTGGGACTCGACGGCGGTCGAGCAGGTGCTCCTCCGGACGGACGTGCTGGTGGGCGGCCTGTGCGCGCTCGTCGCCGCCCTCCTGGTCGGGGGGCTGCTGACGTCCGTGTTCGAGGGGGAGCCGTACCGCGGGGGCAACGCGGCGCGGGTCGCCTGGCTCGCCGTCCTCGCGCTCGTCTCGGGAGCGGCCCAGGCGCTGCCCGCGCTCGCGGTGGCCGCGGTGCTCGACCGGGCCGGGGCGGGCGGGACGTTCGGGCCGCCGTCCGGGCTGTCGTGGCTGCCGTTCACGGGCGCGGCGCTGCTGGCGGCCCTGGCCCTGGCGCTGCGCGCCGGCCGCCGGGCCCGCGCCGACGTCACATCTGTCACATAGTGTCGCGATCATGACGATCGAACTGCGTGCCGTCCGGGAGGACGACCTGGCGTTCCTGACCCGGCTGATCGGCGACCAGGACAGCAGCGGCGAGTACCAGTGGTACGGCTGGCAGGACCCCCACCGCCTGCGCCGCCTCTGGGACGAGAACGGGATCCTCGGCGAGGACGGCGGCATGCTCGTGATCGCCTCCGGCGAGGACCGGGCGGGCCTCGTGTCGTGGCGCAGACAGCTCACCTCCCGGGTGTCGTACTGCTGGGAGATGGGCCTCATCGTGGCGCCCGGCTTCCGCGGCAGGGGGCACGGGACGCGGGCGCAGCGGCTGCTGGTGCGCTACCTGTTCGACCACTCGCCGGTCAACCGGGTGCAGGCGACCACCGAGCTCGGCAACGTGGCCGAGCAGCGGGCGCTGGAGAAGGCCGGCTTCACCCGGGAGGGCGTGCTGCGCGGCGGCGGCTTCCGCGCCGGCCAGTGGCGTGACGGCGTGATGTACGGCATCGTCCGCGCCGACCTGGACAGGATTCAGGAGCCTCCCACCCCGGGCGCCTGACCAGCGGCGGCGCGGGCCTCGGCGGAGATCAACGCGGGCTCAACGGATCCTCAACACGGGCGCCCCTACGTTGCGGTCACACGATTCCGCACCAAGGGGGAGCACATGCGCAACCTTCACGCCCTGGCGGTCGCCGCGGTGGTGGCCGGCGGCGTCCTGACCGCCGCCTCGCCCGCCGGCGCCTCCGCGCAGGACGCCCGGCAGGTGTCGCAGGCCGCCGGGCCGATCAACTACTCGTGCGGCGCGCGGCTGCGGGTGAGCCGGGACGTGCCCAGGAACACCTGGCACCGCATGGCGAAGGCGAAGGGCCGCCGCGGCATGGTCTACCTGTACGAGGCCGGCGGCGTCTACCGCGGCCGGGACGTGTGGTGGGCGTGGGGCACCAGCCTGCGCTCCGGCGACCGGATCTCCATCGACTGGACCGACGACGGGGGCCGCACCTACCACGCCTGCCACGCGGTGGTCAGGGGCGGCGGACGCCGCAGCGTCACGTCCTTCGCGGTGGACGCCCCGAACGGCCGCAAGTTCCGCGCCTGTGTGAAGGCCGCGGGCAAGTGGTCGTGCACCCACGGCTGGTGGGAGATCAGGTATTCCTGACCGGCCGGTCCGCCGGGCAGGGCGTGCGAGCTGCGGCGATACGACCGCGACCGCTTGACATACCGGACAACCGGCACATAGTGTCCCGTCAATCGGCAGGCACAGACGAAGAGATCCCTGTCAGTGGTCTTCGTCTGTGCCTTTGTCGTATCCAGACCGCTGGCAAGGGATCACACCCCCCTGAAAGGCGGCTGGGCATGAGCGACGCCCCCGTGCAGAACACCTCGGTCACGCTGATCCGCAACGCCGGAGACGCGGCCGACGTCATCAACACCCTGACGAGGCTGGCCGGCCGGGCCAACTGGATCTGGTTCCTCGCCCTGGCGGGCCTGTTCCTGGACGCCTACTCCAACGCCGCCCTGGGCGCCGGCCTGTCCCCCATGGTCAAGCAGCTCGGCCTGTCGCCGGGCCAGGTGGGGGTGCTCACCGCCATGGCGCCGGCCATCGCCATCATCTCCAACCCGTTCGGCGGCTGGCTGGCCGCCCGGATCGGCCGGGTCAAGCCGCTGCTGCTGACCAAGGTGGTGTTCGCGCTCGGCGCGCTGCTCACCGCGGCCGGCTCCGACTTCCTGACCGTCTTCGCCGGCCGCGGCCTGGTCGGCATCGCGTACGGCATCGACTTCGCGGTGGCCATGGCGCTGCTGGCCGAGTACACGCCGTCCGCGCTCAAGGGCAGGCTCAACTTCTGGCAAGGCGTCTGGTACACCGCCACCACCACGAACCTGCTGCTCACGCTGGTGTTCTACCGTTTCGACGTGGGCGCGGACATCTGGCGCTGGTCGGTGGGCTCCTCGGCCGCCTTCGCCGTCGTGCTGCTGGTGCTGCAACTCGCGTTCCTGGTGGAGAGCCCGACGTGGCTGGCCGCCAAGGGACGGCTGCGCGACTCCGCCGCGGCCCTGCGCCGCATGTACGGCTTCGCCGTCCAGGAGGACGGCGAAGAGGGCGGCGGCCCGGCCGAGCAGGGGCGGCAGGTGGGGTTCGGCGACGCGGGCGTGCTGTTCCGCAGGCCGTACCTGCCGCGCACGGTGTTGTCCACGGTCATCTCGCTCACCCAGGCCATGCAGTACTTCGCGGTCGGCTGGTACCTGCCGGTGATCAGCCTGGAGCTGTTCGGCAAGGAGTTCGAGAAGGCCACGATCGGGTCGATGGCGTTCAACGCGGTCGGCATCGTCGGCGGCTGCCTGGCGGCCTACACGGGCCGCCGCCTCGGCCTGCGGGTCAGCTCGATGGCCGGGTACGCGGTGGTGTTCGTGGCGCTGCTGGTGATGGGCGCGACGTTCAAGGAGCTGCCGGTCGCGCTGGCCGCGCTGCTGCCCGTGATGTTCATCTTCTTCCACTCCGCCGGGCCCGGCCCGAACGGCAAGTCGATCGCCGCGCTGTCCTACCGCAGCGACATCCGCACCCTGGGCACCGGCGTGACCGGCATGCTCGGCAGCCTCGGCTCGGTCGCCGGCCTGTACCTGTTCCCGCAGCTGCAGGCGGGCATCGGGGTCGGCGCCAGCCTCATGGTGCTGTCGGTGGTGCCGCTGGTCGGCCTGGTCACCTGCCTGCTGATCAAGTGGGACCCCACCCGCGTGGCGGTCAACCTGGAGGAGGAGGAGATCGCGCTGCGGAGGGGGGACGAGCGCCGATGACCGGCCGTACCCGACGGGGGATCCTCAGCGTCGACGAGGGCACCACGGGCACGCGCGCCGCGGTCGTCCTGGACGACGGCTCCGCGGCCCCGCCCGCCTACCGGCCCATCTCGGTCCACTCCCCCGACCACCTGCGGGTCGAGCAGGACGCCATGGAGATCTGGGCGAAGACCGCCGAGGTCTGCGCGCAGGCCCTGGAGTGGGCGCGGGCGCACGACGTCGAGGTCACCGGCGTGTCGATCGCCACCCAGCGCGCCACCGTGCTGCTGTGGGACACCGTCACCGGCGAGCCGCTCACCCCCGCCGTGGTCTGGCAGGACCGCCGCTACGCCGCCCGGCTGCGCGCATGGGAACCCGGCTGGGACGCCCGCCTGGTCGAGCACACCGGCCGGCCGGTCGGCTCGCGCGCCCCGCTGCTGTGGGCCGCCGACGTGCTGCGCGACGACCCGGCCGCGCGCCGGGCGCACGAGGCGGGACGGGTGGCGTTCGGATCGGTCGACACCTGGCTGGTGTGGCGGCTGACCGGCGGCGCGCGGCACGTCATGTCCGCCACCAACGCGGTCGCCGCCGGCGCCTACGACCTGCGCACCGGCGACTGGTACGAGCCGTGGCGGGACTTCCTCGGCTGCCCCCGCGACGTGCTGCCGCAGATCCTGGACGAGGACGGCGACTACGGCCACACCGACCCGTCCGTGCTCGGCGTGCGGCTGCCGGTGTTGTCGGTGATGGGCGACCAGCACGCCGCGATGATCGCGCTCGGCGCGCACCGGCCGGGCCAGGCGATGTGCGTGCACGGCACGGGAACGTTCCTGGACGCCGTGGCCGGCGACCGGCCGCCCGCGCATCGCCGGGCGGTGCCGGGGGTGCTGACCCTCGTCGGCTGGCGCTCGCGCGGCGCGGCGGTGTTCAGCCTGGAGGGCTACGCCGCCACGACCGGCTCGGCGGTGCGCTGGTTGTGCGAGGAGATCGGGCTGTTCGACTCGCCCGCCCAGCTGACCGCGCTGGCCCGCGAGCATCCCGGGCCGAGCCGGGTGCGTTTCCTGCCCGCGCTGGCCGGGATGCGCACCCCGGTCTGGTCGCCCGAGGCCACCGGCGTGCTGACCGGGCTCAGCCTGTCCACCACCCGGGCCGAGCTGGCCCGGGGCGTCCTGGAGGGCATCGCGCACTCGGTGTGCGACCTGCTGGACGGGGTGGAGCAGGCGCTCGGCGCGCCGGTCACCGATCTGTTCTGCGGCGGCGGCCTGGCCAGCAGCGACGTGCTGATGGCGAGCCAGGCCGACCTCGTCGGGCGGCCGGTCCGCCGCGCCCGCGCCAACGAGACGGCCAGCCTGCGCGGCGCCGCCTACCTCGGGGGCGTGCGGGCGGGGCTCTGGCCCGACCTGCCCGCCGCCCTCGCCGGGCTCGGCGACGTCCCCGTCTTCGAGCCCACGTTGCCCGACGCCGCCCGCGAGGAGGCCCGCGCCGCCTGGCGTGACCTGCTCACCCGGCACATCTCGTACCAACAGGAGGATTCCCCCTCGTGATCCGGCTTCCAGAACGCAAGCCCAGATCGGAGACCAGGAGCGCCATCCGGCGCACCCCGCTGCGGATGGACCGTCAGGCGCAGATCGAGCGGCTGGCCGGAAGGCCGGTGGACGTGCTCGTCGTCGGCGGCGGCGTGACCGGCTGCTACGCCGCGCTGGACGCCGTCACCCGCGGCCTCAGCGTGGCGCTGGTGGAACGCGACGACTTCGCCTCGGGCACCTCCTCCAAGTCCTCCAAGATGGTCCACGGCGGTCTGCGCTACATCGAGCAGGGCAACCTGCCGCTGGTGCGCCGTTCGCTGCTGGAGCGCCAGCGCTTCCGCCGCAACGCGCCCCACCTGGTGCGGCGGCTGCCGTTCGTGCTGCCGATCCTCGCCCAGGACGGCGTCTTCGACGCCCGCATCGCCAAGGCCTTCGAGGGCCTGCTGTGGACCTACGACCTGGTGGGCGGCTGGCGCATCGGCCGGCTGCACCAGCGGCTGAGCGTGGCCGAGGTGCTGGCCAGGGCGCCGCGGCTGCGCGCCGACCGGCTCAAGGGCGGCCTGCTCTACTACGACAGCCGCACCGACGACGCCCGCCTGACCCTGACCATCGCCAGGACCGCCGCCCACTTCGGCGCCACCGTGCTGAACGGCGCCACCTGCCGCGAGCTGGTCAAGGAGGGCGGCCGGGTGCGCGGCGCCCGCGTCGAGGTGGACGGCCGCACGGTCGAGGTGCGCGCCGGGGTCGTCGTCAACGCCACCGGCGTGTGGACCGACACCCTGGACGCGCTGTCCGACCCGGGGCACCGGCCGCGGGTGCGTCCGGCCAAGGGCGTGCACATCGTGGTGCCGTGGACGCGGCTGCCGGTGGACGGCACGGTGACCGTCCCGGTGCCCGGCCGGGCCCGCCGGGCCACCTGCACCCGCTGGGGCGACGTGGTCGTGGTCGGCACCACCGACACCGACTACGACGGCTCGCCCGACGAGGTGCTGTGCACCCGCGAGGAGATGCAGTACCTGCTCGACGGCGCCAACACCGCCTTCGACGCCGACCTCACCCCGGACGACGTGATCGGCTCGATCGCCGGGCTGCGTCCGCTGGTCGGTGAGAAGGAGGGTGCCACGCTCGACATGAGCCGCGACCACCGGATCATCACCGACGGCTTCGGCCTGGTCACGGTCACCGGCGGCAAGCTGACCACCAGCAGGCACATGGGCGAGCTGGCCGTGGACGAGGCGCTGAAGGTGCTCGGCCGCAAGGCCCGCTGCCGCACCGCGCGGCTGCCGCTGCTCGGCGGCGCGGGCTACGACGCCGAGGCGACCACCGCGACCGGGGGGCTCGGCGCCCACCTGGGCGAGCGGTACGGCACCGAGGCCAGGTTCGTCGCCGATCTGATCACCGAGGACCCGTCGCTGGCCGGGCCGGTCGTCGAGGGCAGCGAGTACCTGCGGGCCGAGGTGGTCTACTCGGCCCGCTGCGAGCTGGCCAGGAACGTGGACGACGTGTTGTCGCGGCGCACCCGGATGCGGGTCTTCGCCCGTGACCTGTCGGTCGAGGCGGCTCCCGAGGTGGGCCGGCTGCTCCAGCGCGAGCTGGGCCTGTCCGACGACGAGGTGGCCCGGCAGGTCGAGGACTACGTGCGCGGCGTGGACCGCGAGAAGAGCGTTCTGATGGAGGGACTTTCATGATCAGCAGGCAGACCGTCACCCACCCGTTCAACCGCGGCGACTACGTCGTGGGCGCGCCCACGCCGCCGCGCTGGGCCGCCGACTGCCCGCCGGGGAAGGGCCCGGCCAGCCTGCAGGGCCAGGTCGTGCCGGTCCCCGAGAGCGTGGTGGCGGAGCTGCGCGCGCTCGGCGCCGCCGTGCACACCGAGCGGGACGAGGTGGTCCTGCGCACCCGTGACTGGTGGGCGGGCACCTCCATCGGCGAGACCGACGGCCGCCCGGCCACGCCGGAGGCGGTGGTCGTCGAGGTGGACGAGGAGGAGCAGGTGGCCGCCGTGGTGCGGATCTGCCACGAGCACCGCATCCCGCTGACCGTCTCGGCCGGCCGCAGCAACGTGCTGGGCGCCGCGCTGCCCGTGCACGGCGGCGTCGTGCTGGACGTGTGCCGGCTCAACCGCATCCTGTCCTTCGACGCCGAGTCCATGATCGTCGAGGTGCAGGCGGGCATGTTCGGCGACCTGTTCGAGAAGGAGCTGCAGGAGACGCACGGCGCCACCACCGGCCACTGGCCGTCGGCGTTCGCCATCTCCACCGTCGGCGGCTGGGCCGCCTGCCGCGGCGCGGGCCAGCTCTCCACCCGCTACGGCAAGATCGAGGACATGGTGGTCGGGCTGGACGTGGTGCTGCCCGACGGCACCACCGCCAGCTACGGCACCTACCCGCGCGCCGCGGTGGGCCCCGACCTGCGGCAGCTGTTCATCGGCTCGGAGGGCACGCTCGGCGTCATCACCCGGCTGCGGCTGCGTACGCACCGGCTGCCCGACTACGCGGTGGGCATCGCCTACGGCTTCGACACCTTCGCCGCCGGGCTCGACGCCTGCCGGGAGATCCTGCAGCGCGGCGCCACCCCGGCCGCGCTGCGCCTGTACGACGCGCACGAGAGCGGCACCCACTTCGGCGAGCCGGGCACCAACCTGCTGCTCGTCGCCGACGAGGGCGACCCGGTGCTGGTGGACGCCGTCATGAAGATCGCCGACGAGGTCTGCGCCGAACGCGCGTCGGTGAAACTGGACGGCGCGGCCGTCTTCGCCCGCTGGCTGGACGAGCGCATGATCGTCGGCAAGGCCGCCGACGGCTTCGTCCGGGGGCCGGGGTTCGTCTCCGACACCTGCGAGATCGCCGGGCCGTGGGCCGCGCTGCCCGCCCTGTACGACGAGGTCGTGGCCGCCATCGAGGCCGTCCCCGGCACGCTGCGCGCCTCGGCCCACCAGTCGCACGCCTACACCGACGGCGCCTGCCTGTACTTCTCGCTGCGCGGCGACGTCGAACGCGACCAGCGGCGCGCCTGGTACCGGGCCGCCTGGGACGCCGCCGCCGAGGTGCTCGTCAGGCACGGCGCGGCGATCAGCCACCACCACGGCGTCGGCCTGCTGCGCTCGCCGTACATGCGGGACGCGCTGGGCACCGGCTATCCGACGCTGGTGGCGGTCAAGCAGGCGCTCGACCCGCGGGGCATCATGAACCCCGGCAAGCTGGGCCTGCCCGCGCCCTTCGAAAACACGGCGCACTAAGGTGGATGCGGTGAACTCTCGCCACAAGGGCCCGTTGGATCAGCGCCTGCTCGCCGCCCTGGCCGAGCATCCCGTCGCCGCGTCGCTGGTGGGGGTGGAGATGGTCGAGCGGTTCACCTCCTCCCCCACGCCGATCGGCATCCTGGCCTCGATCCCGCTCGGCGACCTGGCGGCCACCGTCAAGCGCACGGTGGCCGCCCAGAAGATCGGATTCGTCAACATCGACTCGACCCCCGGCCTGGGGCACGATCCCGGGGCGCTGGCGTACCTGCAGAGCATCGGCGCGGTCGGGATCGTCTCCACGCGGCAGGCGATGATCGAGCGGGCCACCGGGCTCGGGCTGCTGACCATGCAGAAGGTGTTCGTCACCGACCGGTCGAACCTGCGGCGCAGCATGCAGTCCATCACCCGGTCGCGGCCCGACCTGGTGCAGCTCATGCCGGCCATGGTGTTGCGGCACGTCGAGCGGCAGGTGCGGGCGGTCGGCGTGCCGTGCCTGGCCGCGGGGTTCGTGCAGAGCGCGGACGACGTGGTGGAGGCGCTGCGGCACGGGGCCGTCGGCGTGTGCACCTCCGACGAGGAGCTGTGGGGGCTGCGCCGCTCGGCCCTGCGCGCCTCCTGATCCGTCTTCATCCGGAAGGACCTTGCGATGACGCCTGCCCGCGTGCGGGAGACCGCCGCCCCCACGGTGCCCGCCCGGCGCGCCGGGAGGCGGTGGCCGGTGGCGCCCGGGGTGTTCGTCGTCCTGTGGAGCAGCGCGTTCATCGCGGGCATCCCGGGGGTCAGGGCGGCGCCGCCGTTGTTGCTGATGTTCGGCAGGTTCGCCGTCGCCGGGGTGCTGCTGGGGGCGTACGCGCTGGTCAGGCGGGTGCCGTGGCCCCGGGGCCGGGACCTGGCGCACGTGGCCGTGGCCGGGCTGCTGATCCAGGCCGTGCAGTTCGGCGCCTTCTACAGCGCGCTCGGCGCGGGCCTGCCGGCCGCGGTCGTGTCCCTGGTGCAGGGGCTGAACCCGGTGGTCATCCTGCTGGTCGGCCGGGTGCTGGGCGAGCGGGTCGGCGCCGGGCAGTGGGCCGGGTTCGCGCTCGGCCTGGCCGGGGTGGTCCTGGCGGTGGCCGACCGGATCAGCCTGTCCGCCTCCGGGGTGGCGCTGTGCCTGCTGGGGCTGGCCGGGCTCAGCGCGGGCACCCTCTACCAGCAGCGGTACGCGCCCCGCATGGACGCGCTGAGCGGCACCGCGGTGCAACTGCTGGTCAGCGCCCCCGCCGCCGGGCTGGCCTGCCTGGCGCTCGGCCCGGTCCGGGTGTCGGACTGGACGGCGTTCGGGCTGTCGGTCGGCTGGATGGCGCTGGTCAACTCCATCGCGGCGTTCATCCTGCTCAACCGGATGTTGCTGCGCTCCCCGGCCAGCCGGGTGAGCACGGTGTTCTTCCTGACCCCGGCCGTGACCGCCGTCCTGGCCTGGTCGCTGGCCGGGCAGCCGCTGCCCCCGCTCGCCGTGGCCGGGCTCGTCCTGGGCGGCTGCGGGGTGCTGCTGGCCAACCTCTCGACACGAAGAAGGGCGAACTGATGCGCATTCGCGGCGCGGTCCTGGAGGAGATCGGCCGGTCCCGGCCCTACGCCGGGTCGCGGCCCCTGACGGTCTGCGACCTCGAACTCGATCCACCGGGGCCGGGCGAGCTGCTGGTGCGGGTGGAGGTGGCCGGCGTGTGCCACTCGGACCTGTCGGTGGTGGACGGCAACCGGGTGCGTCCCGTGCCCATGCTGCTCGGCCACGAGGCGGCGGGCGTGGTGGAGCGGACGGGCCCCGGCGTCGACGACCTCGCCCCCGGGCGGCGCGTCGTGATGACCTTCCTGCCCAGGTGCGGCGGCTGCGCCGGGTGCGCCACCGAGGGCGTGACGCCCTGCGTACCCGGCAGCGCCGCCAACAACGACGGCACCCTGCTGAGCGGCGCGGTCCGCCAGCACAGGGACGGCGTCGCGGTGCTGCACCACCTCGGGGTGTCGGCGTTCGCCACGCACGTGGTGGTCGACCGGCGCTCGGTCGTCCCGGTCGATCCCGACGTGCCGGCCGAGGTCGCCGCCCTGCTCGGCTGCGCCGTGCTGACCGGCGGCGGCGCCGTGCTCAACGCCGGCCGGCCGCGCCCCGGGCAGACGGTCACAGTCGTCGGGCTGGGCGGCGTGGGCATGGCGGCGCTGCTCACCGCGCTGGCCCTCGACGACGTCCGGGTGATCGGCGTGGACGCCAACCCGGCCAAGCTCGCCACCGCCCGCGAGCTGGGCGCGCACGAGGTGTACGGCCCGGACGACCTGCCCGGCCAGGCGGACGTCGTGGTGGAGGCGGCGGGCAGCACGCGGGCGTTCGAGACCGCGGTGACCGCGACGGCCCCCGGGGGCCGCACCGTCAGCGTGGGCCTGCCCGCGCCCGGCGCCCGCGCCTCGATCTCGCCGCTCGCGCTGGTGGCCGGCGGGCGCAGCATCATCGGCAGCTACCTCGGCTCGGCGCTGCCCGCCCGCGACATCCCGGTGTTCGCGCGGATGTGGCGCGAGGGCCGGCTGCCGGTGGAGCGGCTGGTCTCCGCGCGGATCGGCCTGGCGGCCGTCAACGAGGCGATGGACCAGCTCGCCGACGGCGCCGCCCTGCGCCAGCTGATCGTCTTCGACAGCTGACCGCCGGGGCCGGGCGCTACCCCGACGCGACGACCAGCGTCTGGGGGGCCGCCTGCTTCATCCGGCCGCGTGCCCACGCCATCTGGGTGGCGGTCTCGTCCTCGCAGCCGCGGACCGCCGCCAGCAGCGCCTCGTCGCGGGCGCCCTGCGCGGCCTGGCCGATCAGCGTCCAGCAGACGTCGCACTCGGCGGCCATGAGGTAGAGGTCGTGCAGGTCGCGCAGCAGGCCGAGGCCGCCGCCGCGGGAGCCGGAGAAGAGCGTCGAGTGCAGCCGCTCCGGCTCGTCGGGGGCGTCCTCGGAGTAGCGTGCCACGAACGGCCGCAGCCGCCGTACGTGCTCGTCGCACTGCTCGGCGAGCCGCCGGCAGATGTGCACCACGTCCGGCTCGTCGCCGTGGGCTGCGGCGACCTCGCGGTACGCCGCCGCCAGCTCCTCCTCGGATCGGTGCAGCAGTCCCAGGTAGTGCGCCAGCAGCACGGTCATCCTCCCGCTCTGGTCACCCGGACCGCGGTGACCTTGTAGATCGGTTGCTTGGAGACGGGGTCCCAGGTCGTGTTCGTGACCTCGTTGGCCGCCCGGGGGGCCGCTCCCGGTTCCAGGTCCCAGTAGCCGTAGTGGAACGGCACGAACACCACGCCCTGCCGGATGCCGGTGATCCGGGCCGGCGCCTCCAGCCGGCCGCGCGGTGACTCCACCCGCACCAGGTCTCCTTCGCCGATGCCGAGCCCGGCGGCGTCGGCCGCGTTGAGCTCCACCCACGGCTCGGGGGCGGCGGCGTCGAGCTGCGGGACGCGGCCGGTCTTGGTCCGGGTGTGGAACTGGTGCACGGTGCGGCCGGTGGTCAGCAGCAGCGGCAGGTCGTCGCCGGTCACCTCGGGCGAGGGGTGGTAGGCCGCGGCCCGCAGGAAGGCCCGGCCGCCGGGCTCCTGGGCCAGGTACTGCTCGCGGGTGTGCTCGGCGCCGGTGACGAGGTCCTGGCCGTAGGTCTCGCAGTAGTCCGGGTCGGTGTTGAAGCGGCCGCCGCCGTACAGGCGCTCGGTGCCGCCCGAACCCGGGGTGCACGGCCACTGGACGCCGCTGCCGCCGCGCAGGCTCTCGTACGTGATGCCGGTGTAGTCGCAGGGACGGCCGGCCGAGCACGCCTTCCACGCCTCGAACGCCGATTCCGCGTCGTGCCAGCCGATCAGCGGCTTGCCGTCGCGGTCGCGGAAGTCCATGCGGCGGGCGTAGTCGAGGAAGATGTCCAGGTCGGCCCGCGCCTCGCCGGGCGGTTCCACGGCCTTCTCCGACAGGTGCACGGTCCGGTCGGCGTTGGTGAAGGTGCCCGGTTTCTCCCCCCACGTCGCCGCCGGCAGCACCACGTCGGCCAGCTCCGCGGTCTCGGTGCGGAACAGGTCCTGCACCACGACGAACAGCTCGTCCCGGCCCAGGATGCGGCGGACGCGGCCGAGGTCGGGCAGGGAGACCGCCGGGTTCGTGCCCGAGATCCACAGCAGCTTGACCGACCCCTGCTCGGCGTACCGGAAGACCTGCATGGCGTGGGTCGGCGGCGCCCAGTGGGGGATGACGGACGGATCGACGTTCCACAGCTCGGCCAGCTCGCGGATGTGCGAGGGGTTGTCCCAGTTGCGCAGGCCGGGCAGGTCGCCGTCCGCGCCGGTCTCGCGGGTGTTCTGGGCGGTGGGCTGGCCGTTCATCTGCAGCACCCCGGCCCCCGGACGGCCCAGCATGCCGCGCAGCAGGTGGATGTTGTTGACCTGGCAGGCGGCGGCCGTCGCCTGGTTGGACTGGTAGAAGCCCTGCAGGACGGTCGAGACGAGCCGCTCGCTCGTGCCGAGGATCTCGGCGGCCTGCTCGATCAGGGCCACGGGCACGTCGCAGATCTCCGCCGCCCGTTCCGGCGGGCACTGCTCGACCACCCGGCACAGCCGCTCGAACCCGATCGTGTGCTCCTCGACGTAGCGGCGGTCGTGCCAGCCGCGCTCGATCAGCCGGTGGATCAGGGCGTTCATCAGGGCCAGGTTCGTGCCGGAGCGTACCGGCAGGTGCACGTCGGCCTCGCGGGCGACGGGCGTGGCGCGGGGATCGACGGCGATCATCGCGGGCGGGCGCGGGCCGCGGCGGCGGTCGAGCATCCGGTCCCACAACACCACCTGGGTCTCGGCGACGTTGTGCCCCCACAACGCGATCGCGTCGCAGTGGTCGATGTCGGTGTACGAACCGGGCTGCCCGTCGGTGCCGAAGCCGGCCTTGAGCGCGGCGGCGGCCGTCGCCGTGCACAGCCGGGTGTTGCCGTCCATGTGCGGGGTGCCGAGGCCGGCCTTCCCGAGCACGGCGAGCGTGTAGTACTCCTCCAGGAAGAGCTGCCCGCTGGTGTGGAAGCCGAAGTGCCCCCATCCGCCGGGGCCCCGCAGCAGCTCCTTCGACCGGGCCACGATCCGGCCCATCGCCGTCTCCCAGTCCGTCTCCACCAGCGTGCCGCCCTCGCGGACGAGCGGGCGGAGCAGCCGGTCGGGGCTGTTGTTGGCCTGCCAGCCGTACAGGTCCTTGGGGTCGAGCCGGCCGTGGTTGACCCGGTCCACCGCACGGCCGCGCACGCCGACGATACGTCCGCCCCTGACCGCGATGTCCATCGCGTCGCCGTTGGAGTGCAGGACGGACGCCGACTGGGCCCACGACTCGACGTCCTGCTCGGTCAGCCCTTCCTCCAGGCAGGCGTCCACCCGGACCGGCCAGTCCTCGGCGCTGCCGTCCTCGCGCGGCCCGTACGGCGTGCGCGAACCCCACGGGTCGGCGATGCGGTCAGGCATTCCGGCGGCTCCTTCCGGGTGGGAGATCCGGACCGCATACCCTCACGTGCTCGCCCCATGCCTGCGCCGTGGCCCGGCCGGCGAAAACGGGATGCGGCCGGCCCGCGTCCGGGGTGAGGATGGCCGCGCACGGCCGTCAGAGCCGTCCCCCGGACGAGGAGCGTGCCATGAGCGCCGCCGAAACCGCTCACCCGCAGGTCACCGTGCGTACGGGCCGGCTGCGCGGCCGGATCGAGGGCGGCGTGGCCGTCTTCCGCGGCGTGCCGTACGCGCGCCCGCCGGTGGACGGCCTGCGCCTGGCCGCCCCTGCGCCGCCCGAGGCGTGGGACGGCGTGCGCGAGGCCGCCGCGTTCGGCCCGCCGCCGCCGCAGTCCAGGCTGCTGGGCGCGTCCGGCGGCGCCGGCACGGACGGGAACTGGCTGACGGCCAACGTGTGGAGCCCCGACCTGGGCGCGGCCCGGCTGCCGGTGATGGTGTGGATCCACGGCGGGGGCTACATGTACGGCTGGTCCGGCGACCCGCTCTTCGACGGCGGCGTGCTCGCCCGGGACGGCGCCGTCGTGGTCACCGTCAACTACCGGGTCTCCGCCGAGGGCTTCGGGCACTTCCGCGGCGCGCCCGCCAACCGCGGGCTGCTGGACCAGGTGGCCGCCCTGCGCTGGGTGCGCGAGAACGCGGCGGCCTTCGGCGGCGACCCCGACCGGGTCACCGTCTTCGGCGAGTCCGCCGGAGCCGGGAGCATCGCGGCGCTGATGACGATGCCCGGCGCGGCCGGCCTGTTCCACCGGGCGATCGCGCAGAGCGTGCCGAGTCTGTTCTTCACTCCCGAGCTGGCCGCCGACCTCGCCGCCGCGGTGGCCGCCGAGCTGGGAGCGGCCCCGCACGCCGAAGATCTGGCGCGCCTGTCGCCGGAACGGCTGATCGAGGCCGGTGACGCGGTGGCGGCCGGGATGGACGGCAGCCCGCGCTGGGGACTGGCCGCGCACGTCCGCACGCCGTTCGCGCCGGTCGTGGACGGCGAGGTGCTGCCCGCGACGCCCTGGCGGTCACCGGTGGGCGAGGTGGACCTGCTCGTGGGGCACAACCGCGACGAGTACCGGCTGTTCATGGCGCTCAACGGCGAGCTCGGCCAGGTCACCGCCGAGCAGGCGGCCGCCGCGCTGCGGACGCTGGCCCCCGACCCGGCGGCCTACCGGGCCGCCCACCCGGAGGCCGGCGACGAGCGGCTGTACGAGCTGGTCCACTCCGACTGGCTGTTCCGGATGCCGTCCGTACGGCTGGCCGAGGCCCACGGGCGGCACGGCCGGGCCCACCTGTACGAGCTGACCTGGCCGGCCCCCGGCATGGGCGGGATGCTCGGCGCCTGTCACGGGCTGGGCCTGCCGCTGGCGTTCGGCAACCTGACCGCGGGCGTGGCCGGGCTGCTGCTCGGCCAGGAGCCGCCGCCGGAGGCCGCCGAGCTGTCGGCCCGGGTGCGGGCGGCGTGGACCGCCTTCGCCGCGACCGGCGACCCGGGCTGGCCGGCGTACGAGCCGCGCGAGCGGCTGACCTGGATCGTCGACACCGAGCCGGGCACGGCGGCGTACCCGGAGGAGGCGTCCCGTCGGTTGTGGGCCGGGCACGCCTTCGACCCGCTCCCGCTGCCGGCGTCCGGGCGGGCGTGAGCGCCGGTCACCGCGGGCGGGCCCGGGTCAGTCGCAGGACTGGGTGCTGACGGGGGTCGTGGCCGTGGCGGCCTGGCGGGCGTCGGGGGCGACCTCGCCGGCGGTCAGCGCGTAGCCGGTCTCCACCTGCCCGGCGACGGCGGCGAAGATCACGCCCAGCACGCGGCCGTCCACGGCCAGCAGCGGGCCGCCGGAGTTGCCCTGCTGGATCTTGCCCCGGACCAGGTAGACGTCCCTGGTCACCTGCGAGGCCTGGTAGATGTCGGGGCTGCCGGCCCGCTGCCGCACGGCGACGCGGGCGGGCTCCGGCGTGAAGCCGCCGCCGTTCGGGTAGCCGGCGACCAGCGCGTCCTGGCCCTCCCTGGCCCGGGTGTCGAAGGAGAGCGGGGGCAGCCCGAGGCCGGGGACGTACAGGACCGCGACGTCCCGCCGCGGGTTGTACCAGACGACCTGCGCCGGGTGCGGCCGCTGCTGGTGGTCGACCACCTGCAGATCCGTGTCCACCCCGGCCACGACGTGCGCGTTGGTCATGATGTGGTCGGGCGCGTACGTGAACCCGGTGCCGGTGATGCGCTTGCCGCAGGAGGAGGCGGTCCCCTGGACCTGCAGGATGCCCGTCCTGGCCTGCCGCAGCGCCGGGCTGCGCAGCACGGCCACGTCCGGCGGCGGCACCCGGACGGGGCTCAGCCCGGCGATGGCGTCGAGCACCGGCGGGAAGTCGGACCGGTCGATGAACTGCTTGAAGGGCCGCTGCCAGTCCCGCGCCGCCTGGGGCGCCGCCTCGTCGAGCGTGGACAGCAGCGCCGAGCCGCGGATCTGCTCCACCACGAGCGTCCACGGGCCGGACACCAGCAGGCTGCCCACGAGCCAGGCGACCAGCAGGACGAACATGGCGTTGACCAGCCCGCCGCCCAGGGAGTCCAGGATCCAGGCCGGTTCGCCGCGCAGGTACGTGCGTAACCGCACCCCCAGCGTGGACGCGGCGAACTGGCCGACCAGCGCGATCAGGAACACGATGACGACCGCCAGGGCCGTCTGCGGGACGTCGCCGGTCACGAGCGCGTTCGTCACGGCGGGGGCGACGGAGATGCCCAGCACGCATCCGGCGACGAACCCGATCGAGCTCGTCACCCCGACGACGAAGCCCTGCCGGAACCCCGCCACGCCGAACCCGACCACCAGGACGACCAGGACGACGTCGAGCAGATCACCGGACACAAGCAAAGACAATCATCTTTTCCCCCACAAGGGAGGATCCGTTCCGGTACGCCGGATTTCCCTGATCGGCGAGCCGGGTCGGTTCGCCACGCCGACGACCTGCCGGACCGCCTCCGGGCGGCCCAGCGCGGCGAGCATGGCGCGGGCCACGTCGGCGCGGGAGGCCGGCCCGCTCAGAGGTCGGCCGTGACGTCGGGGACGTACCCCCCGGGGCGGAGCGGCGGACGCCGGTAGCCGGTGGCGGGCGGTCGCGGCGGGATCTCCAGCGGCGCCCGCACGACCCGCCGGTAGGGGATCGTGGACAGCAGGTGCGCGATCATGTTGATCCTGGCCCGCCGTTTGTCCTCGCCCTGCACCTCGTACCAGGGCGCCTCGGGGATGTCGGTGTGCACCAGCATCTCGTCCTTGGCCCGGGAGTACTCCTCCCACCTGGTGATCGACTCAAGGTCCATCGGCGACAACTTCCACCGGCGCATCGGGTCCGCCAGCCGGTCGCGGAAGCGCCGCTCCTGCTCGGCGTCGCTCACCGAGAACCAGTACTTGCGCAGCAGGATCCCGTCCTCGACCAGCAGCCTCTCGAAGATCGGGCACTGGTGCAGGAAGCGCGTGTACTCCTCCTGCGTGCAGAACCCCATCACCCGCTCGACACCGGCCCGGTTGTACCAGCTCCGGTCGAACAGCACGATCTCCCCCGCGGCCGGCAGGTGCTCGACGTACCGCTGGAAGTACCACTGCGACCGCTGCCGGTCGGTCGGGACGGGCAGCGCGGCGATCCTGGCCACCCGCGGGTTCAGGTACTCGGTCACCCGCTTGATCGTGCTGCCCTTGCCCGCGGCGTCGCGCCCCTCGAAGATCACCACGACGCGCCGCCCCTCGGCCCGCACCCACTCCTGCAACTCCACCAGCTCCGCCTGGAGGCGGAGCAGTTCCTTCTCGTACGGCTTGCGGCGCAGCCTGTCGGTCCCCATGCCTGCGGATTCTCGAAGGGCGCTCCGCTCATTCCAGGACGTCGGCGAGCGGACGCCGGGGCGTGCCCTTCTCCTCGAAGGTGACTCCCAGCCGCATGATCATCTGCGGGTGCTCCCCCGAGAACAGCTCCAGCCGCAGGAACTCCCGCAACAGCTCCAGCTCCAGGGCCTGCGTGTGGAAGGCGGCACTGACCCCGTGCGCCGAGGCCTGCAGCAGAACCCGCTGCAGCGCCTGGCCAGTGGCCAGCCACTCCCGCCGGTCGTCCGCCCGCGTGGTCAGCACGGCGACCACCCCGACGGCCGTCTCGTCCTGGCCGCCCGGCGCGCCCCAGCCCTGCCGCCACGCGTAGTGACGCTGGGGGAAGACCGCCTCCGTCGGCGCGCCCTCCCGCGGGTAACTCCCGGCCGGCACACCGTCGCCCCGCGTGCTGCCCGGCGGCCTGGCCCACCGCACGACCTCCAGGCCGAACCGCTGGTCCTGCTCCTGCACGCCCTGCGCCGCCCGGGTCAGCGCGGCCAGCACCTCCACCGCCGCCGCCGACCGGACGGGCGTCAACCGGACCCCCTCGCTCATCGCCGCCCTCACCAGCGACTCCACGAACCGATCAGGGACCGGGACGTCGGCGAAACCCGCCCGATGCGTGTGACGCCGCTCGATCTCGCCCCCGAGCACCCGCGTCACCTCGTCCGGCTCGCTCTCCCGGCCCGGCCTGACCGTCGCCAGCAACCCGGGCCGATCGGGATCCGGCAGAACCCGTACGACCGGCTCGAACCCCGCACATCGCATCGCGACGCACATCGTGAACAGCGCCGCGCCACAACTGATCACCAGTTCCCGCCCGGCCACGTCACCGGCCTTGAGCTGCCTGCCGGTGTCGGCCTTCAACCCGATCTCCACGTCGGAGACGGAGAAGGTCCACGGCTGGGTGTTGTGCACGGAAGGGGCCCATCGACCGGCCTCGACCGCCGCGTCCATGGCCTGTCTCGGCGAGCACGTGCTCATGGTCCACCTCCAGAAGACGACCGCGTCGGGACGTCCGGTCTTCTCTGTCCGGCCTACCCCACCAGGATGGGACCTCCCAGGCCGCCCGCCACAGGGCCGGAGGACCCGCGCCACGAGGGTCCAAGGACACTTCCGGTGCCGGAGCCGGAAGGCCACGGAGTTCAGGACGTCCGGCGGTGTCGCCCCGCGGTCGCGCGCGTCAGTCTGGGACCAGGATCGTTCACGGGAAAAGAGATGATGATCATGGTCCCGATCCGTTCCCTCGTCGCCGTCGCCCTGGCGGTGACCGTCACCGGCGTGCCGGCCTTACCCGCGCGGGCCGCGCGGCAGGCCGCCGTCCCCGTCCTGGTCGGCATCCGGGCAGCGCACCTGCCCGGCCTGGACCGGCTGGTCTTCGAGTTCCGCGGCCCCGTCCCGGCCCGGCACGACGTGCGCTACGTGTCCCGGCTGATCGCCGACGGCTCCGGACGGACGGTCGGCGCGGTCGGCGACGCCCTGCTCCAGGTCCGCTTCGACCAGGCCGACGGCCACGACCGCCGGGGCCGGGTCAGCTACGGCCCCACCCGCCGGACCTACGCGCTGCCCGGCGTCGTCCAGGTCGTCAACACCGGCGACTTCGAGGCCACGCTCACCTTCGGCGTCGGCCTGGCCAGACGGGTGCCCTACCAGGTACGCACCCTCACCCGGCCCAGCCGGGTCGTCGTCGACCTCACCACGTCCTACCGGACCGTGCCCGTACGCGACCACTTCCTCGACACCACCGGCCGGAGCCCGCGCACGGCG
Organism: Nonomuraea sp. NPDC005692; assembly: GCF_040631115.1. Taxonomy (NCBI): domain Bacteria; kingdom Bacillati; phylum Actinomycetota; class Actinomycetes; order Streptosporangiales; family Streptosporangiaceae; genus Nonomuraea; species Nonomuraea sp. NPDC005692. The sequence goes on from NZ_JBEXYU010000008.1 coordinate 67,677, forward strand.
GCGGTGACCCGCCCGGTGGCCCCGCCGGCGACCGCCTACGGCGCGCTGCAACGGCTGTTCGCCGGCCCGACCGAGGCCGAGCATGCGCGCGGCCTGCGCTTCGTCAGCTCCAAGGCCACCGGCTTCGGCCGGCTGACCGTCGCGGACGGGATCGCCAGGGTCCACCTGACCGGCCCCGTCGACGGCGGCGGGTCGGCCGTCACGATCGCCGACCAGATCAGGCCGACGCTCAAGCAGTTCCCGGGGATCCGGTGGGTCAAGATCTATGACGCGGCGGGGCGTACCGGGCATCCCGCCGGGCCGTCGGACTCGATCCCCCGCTCGCTGGAGCCGGGCTGAGGCGGCCGGGGCGGTCTCTTGGCACGTCTTCCCAGGAGAACGGCCATGTTGATCTTCTTGGTTCGTTCATGATGGCGGGGTGACCACGCCTTGTCCTCCGTGATCCGAACGCCGGGCCGCCCGGTCCGTCCTGACGGACTCGGGACGAAGGTCCTCCCGTCAAGAGCCGCCCGCCCCTGCCGTCCCCGCCGGGGCACCCGCACAGTGCTTCAAGGAGGTGTCCGTTGAAAGCGTTGATCGACCTTCTGGCCCGGCGTGTACGCCTGTACCGTCCCGACGGCAATCCCCTGCGCCGCCGTTCCGACCGGCTGGAGGCGCTCGCCGTGCTGGTGACCGGGCTCGTGGTGCTGGCGGGCGTCTGGCCCGCCGTCGTCGTGGGCCGGCTGGCCTACGAGGGCGCGCTCCACGAGGAGAGCGCGCACGCCGTGGGGCGGCACCAGGTCAGGGCGACGCTGCTGGCCGACGCGCCGGCCGCCCGCGTCGCCCTCACCGAGATGCCGGTGGGCGAGCAGCGGGCGATGGCGAGCTGGACGACGTCCTCGGGCGCGGCGCGAAGCGGCCCGGTGCCGGTCCCCGGGGTGGCCAGGGCCGGCTCGACGGTCCCGTTGTGGATCGACGCCGCCGGCCGGCCCGTGCCGCCGCCCACCGCCCGTACGGTCCTGCGGGCGAGGGGTGTGGTGACCGGGCTCCTGCTCATGTCCGTGATCGCCCTGGCCGCCGCGGGCGGGTTCGCGGGGTTCCGGTGGTGGACGGACCGGCGGCGCTACCAGGAGTGGGAGATCCAGTGGGCGCGGGCCGGCGAGGACTGGGGGCGGCGGCGCAGCCCCTGATCGCGCCGCCCTCCCGTCACCGCGGCTCGTGACCCCCGGCGTCGTCGGCGGGACGGATCACCGCGACCGGGCAGTGCGCGTGGTGGAGCACCCCTCTGCTGACCGAGCCGAGCAACAGCGAGCCGAACGCGCCCCGGCCGCGGGAGCCGACCACCAGCAGGTCGCAGGGGGCGCCGGTGAGCGCCTCGACGGGATGCGCGCTCTGCACGTCCTCCACGACCGTCACGTCGGGATGCCTCTCCCGCCATCCGGCCGTCCTGGTCCTGATCACCGCACGCTGGGCGGCCCGGACCTCCTCCACGTCGTAGGCGATCTCCGGCGCGAAGGCGTGCACCGGAATCTGCCAGGCGTGGATCAGGCGCAGCGTGGCGCCGCGCAGCCTGGCCTGCTCGAAGGCGTAGCCGATGGCCGGCTCGCAGACGCCGGAGTCGTCGATCCCGACGCCGACCTCGCCGACCCGCTCCGGCGGGTCCGCGCGCACCACCACCACGGGGCACCGCACCTGACCGGCCACCTGCGTGGTCACCGACCCGAGCAGCGCTCCGGCGAACCCGCCCAGCCCCCGGTTGCCGATGACCAGCTCGTCCGCCTGCCGCGCCTGATCCTGCAGGACGGCCGCGGGCGTCCCTTCCACGATCTCGGCGTGCACCGGCACGGACGGCTGCCGCGCCCGGACGGCCGCCTCGGCCCGCTCCAGCACCCTGGACGCCGCCAGCAGCAGGTTGTTCCACTGCCCGAAGTCGGGGAACCTGCCCACGCTGTACGGCTGCCGGTCCAGGGCGTGCACGATCTGCAACTCCGCGCCCGTACGCGCCGCGTCGTCGGCGGCCCAGCCCAACGCGGCGTCCGACGGCGCGGACCCGTCCACGCCGACCATGATCCGTCCCGGCATGATGCCCTCCCGGCCGTGGATCTTCCTCGGCCACCGCCTGCCCAAAGTCAGGAGCCGGCGAAGAAACCCCAAGTTCGCGGGCCGGAAGCCGTTCGGGGCCGCCCGCGCTCGTCCCCGCCGCCAGATTTCTCCAAGTTTTGGGGCTGGCGATCCTGTCCGCTCACCTCCCGGACGGCTGAATGAGTAGGGGAGGTATGAGCGATGTCTGAGCTGGTCGTGGTGGGTGTCGACGGATCGCCGTCCGGGTTCGACGCCGTGGCGTGGGCTGCCGACGACGCCTGCAGGGCGGGGGCCGCGCTGCGGATCGTGTCCGTGGTGGAGACCTGGCCGTACCAGGTTCCGCAGATCGCCGCCGTCGAGTGGGAGAGCTCGATGACCGAACGCGCGCGGGAGATCCTGGCCAAGGCGCAGGAGATCGCCCGCGAACGCCGGCCCACGGTCGAGGTGAGCACGCGGGTCATGGCCGGGAAGGCGTCGGTCGCCCTCCGGGAGCAGGCTGCCGAGGCCGCCGAGCTGGTGGTGGGGCGCAGGGGGGCGGGCGGCTTCGCCGGGGCCGTGCTCGGCTCGGTCAGCATGAGCGTGGCCGGTCAGACGCCGGGCCCGGTGGTCGTCGTCCGCGACGGGGACGCCGCCTCCCACGACGAGGTCGTCGTCGGCGTCGACGGCTCCCCCGCCTGCGAGCCGGCCCTCGACTACGCCTTCCGGCAGGCCGAGCTGCGCGGCGGCAGTCTGCGGGCGGTGCACGCCTGGCCGTTGCCGTTCGCGCTGGCGCCCGACTTCTCCTGCGACATCGAGGCCCTGCGGGAGAGCCACCTGCGCATCACCAGGGAGCAGCTCACCCCCTGGCAGGAACGGCATCCCGACGTCAGGGTGATCGCGGACGTCCAGTGCGGCCATCCCGTCAAGACGCTCGTCGCCGCGGGCGACCGGGCCGACCTGCTGGTCCTCGGCTCGCAGGGCAGGAGCGGGCTGGGCTCGTTCGTGCTCGGCTCGGTCATGCGCGGCGTCCTGCACCACGCGCGCTGCACCGTCGCGGTGGTGCGCGAGCGCCCCTGAACCGGCGGGGACTCCCGGCCCGCCGTCCAGGGACCTACGCCCCTATGGCGGGGCCGCCCCGCCGGATGGGATGGAGGCAGGACCGAGAACCCCCGAGGTGAACGATGAACCTGACCGTCGAGGACGTGATGACCCGCGAGGTCGTCTCCGTCGGCGCCGCCACCCCGTTCAAGGAGATCGCCGAGGCGCTGGCCGGCCGCGGGATCGGCGCCGTGCCGGTGCTCGACGACGACCGGCACGTCATCGGCGTCGTCTCCGAGTCCGACCTGCTGTGCAAGGAGGAGTTCCGCGAGCGGTTCCCCGGCGAGGACTACCGGCCGCCGCTGCTGTCCCGGGTGCGCCACCGGCCCGGCAGCAGGAAGACCACCGCGGTCACGGCCGCGGAGCTGATGACGAGCCCGCCGGTCACGATCACCGCCGAGAGGTCGGCGGTCACCGCCGCCCGGCTGATGAACGCCCGCGACGTGCGCCGGATCCCCGTGGTGGACTACAACGGCCGCCTGGTGGGCATCCTCAGCCGCGGTGACCTGGTCAGGATGTTCCTGCGCGGCGACGAGGAGATCGCCGCCGTCGTCCGCGACGACGTCCTGCACCGGGCGTTGTGGATGGACACCCGGAACGTGCGGGTCTCGGTGCGGCAGGGCGTGGTCACGCTGTCGGGCCGGATGGACCGGAGGTCCGACGCCGCGCACGCCGTCCGCCGGACCTGCGGCGTCAACGGCGTCGTCGGCGTGGTGGACGAGCTGTGCTGGCGGCTGGACGACGTGCCCGCCTGACTCCCGGCGCGTCACGAGGTGCGCGGCGTCACCAGCCCCGACTCGTAGGCCAGGACCACGAGCTGGGCGCGGTCGCGGACACGCAGCTTGGCCATCGCCCGGTTGACGTGGGTCTTGGCGGTCATGGAGCTGATCGCCATGTGGGCGGCGATCTCGTCGTTGGACATCCCCCGCGCGACCAGGGCGACGGCCTCGCGCTCGCGGTTGGTCAGCTCCCGCAGCTCCTCGCCGGCGGTGGCGGCGGGCGGCCGGGTGACGTACCGGTCGATCAGCATGCGGGTGATCGACGGCGCGAGCAGCGCGTCACCGCGGGCCGCGACGCGCACGGCGTGCAGGAAGTCCTCCGGTACGACGTCCTTGACGAGGAACCCCGCCGCGCCGGCGCGCAGCGCGTTGAAGACGTACTCGTCCAGGCCGTAGTTGGTCAGGATGACGACGCGCACGCCGGCCAGGGCCGGGTCGGCGGCGATGCGGCGGGTCGCCTCGATGCCGTCCACGACCGGCATCTGGATGTCGATGAGCGCGACGTCCGGCAGGTGCTCCCTGGCCAGGGCCAGGCCCTGCGCGCCGTCGGCGGCCTCGGCGACCACCTCGATGTCGTCCTCCAGGTCGAGCAGCGCGCGGAACCCGCCGCGCAGCAGCGGCTGGTCGTCCACCAGCAGGACCCGGATCACGGCGTGCGGTCCATCGGCAGCTCGGCCTGGACGGTGAAGCCGCCCGCGCCGCGCGGCGCGGCCCGCAGGCTGCCGCCGAGCGCGGTGACGCGTTCGCGCATCCCGATCAGGCCGACGCCGGGCACGGGGGCGGCGTCCGGCGTGGCCGTGCCGTCGTCGTCCACGCGGATCGCCAGCGCGTCGGGACGGTAGTCGATGCGGACCTCCGCGCTCGCGGCGGCGGCGTGCCGCGCGATGTTGGTCAGGGACTCCTGGACGATCCGGTACGCGGTCCGGTCCACCGCGGCCGGCACGTCCCGTCGTTGTCCTTCGATCGTCAGCGTCGCGTCGAGGCCGGTGGTCCTGGCCCGTTCCAGCAGCTCGGGGACCCGGTCGAGGCCGTGCGGCGGAGTCGTGTCGTCGCGCAGCGCCTCCAGGGTCGCGCGCAGCTCCCTGGTCGCCTCGCGGCCGGCCTCCTGGATCACCAGCAGGGCCTGCGGCACCTGCTCCCCCTTCCTGCGGGCCACGTGGACGGCCACCTCGGCCTGCACCTTGATGACCGAGATCTGGTGGGTGAGCGAATCGTGCAGGTCCCGCGCGATGCGCAGCCGCTCCTCGTCGGCACGCCGCCGCGCGGTCTCCTCCCGGGTGCGCTCGGCCTCCTCCGCCCGTCCCTCCGCCTGCCGCAACGCCTCGCCCGCGGCGCCGGCCGCGACCAGCCAGGCCAGCTCCAGCGCCCCCCTGGCCTGCGCGAACGCCTCGCCCGTGTCGTGCAGCCCGGAGGCCATCGCGGCCAGCGGCAGCAGGGCCAGCACGATCACACTCGCGGCCACGGTGACCAGCCGTCTTCCGGCCCGCATCGCCGCGTACACCGCGAACAGGTACGCCACCGCCGGCACGTCGAACCCGGCCGCCTGGTACCCCACCGCGCACAACCCCGTCACGGCCAGGACGGGGACCGGCGCCCGGCGGCGCGCGACCAGCGCCAGTCCGCCGCCCGCCAGCAGCGCGTAGCCGAGCGGCGCGAGGTGGGTGGCGGAAGGCTGCCCGGACAACCCGGTGACCACCAGCGCCGCCGCCACGCCGGCCGCGATCAGCCAGTCGATCACCCCGGCCCCGACGCCGAGCCGCCTTGTGCTCATACGCGCACCATAGCCGCATGTCCGGCCGTACGACTCGGGCAGGAGGATCACCCGCCGCCTACCGCGGACGCGGTACGTCCGCGCTTCCCTGCCGCCCGTGCGGTAGCCGGCTGCGGCACCGGTGGCACCCCGAGAAACCCGCTCCCGCCGGACGACCGGCGGCGGGCCCGGCGGCCATGCTCTTCCCACGTCGACGTCCAGGCGAAAGGAACCCCTCATGTTCATCGACCACCTCCTCGCGGCCCAGGCCGACCCCGTCGCCGCCTACGCCATGACCACCGGCCGGCTGTGGTCCCTGATCGCCGCCGGGCTGGGCCTGGCCGGCGTCGCCGCCGGCGGCCTCACCCTGGCCCGCTCCACCGGCCGCCTCCGCCGCCGCGCCACCCCCGGCACCGGCACGGGGACCGGCACCGTGGCCGCGACCGGGAAGCGCGGGGCCGTCGTCGCCCTGGCCACGGGGGTGACCAGCATGGTCATCGGCGGCTGGGTCATCGCCGCCGCCAAGGGCGGTCCCGGCACCGGTTACGGCATCGTCGGCGGCTACCTGGACCTGATCCTCGGCCTGACCGCCATCGTCCTCGGCGCCCTCGTCCTGAACCGCGCCCGCCGCGCGGCCTGACCGCCGAACAGCGGAACCTCCGTGACGCGAAGGCTTCCCCGGGACGTGCGTCACGACCCGCCGCGAGAGGCCCAGCGCACTACGCGCGGTCAGCGCGCAACGCCCGGATCTGCCCGCCCGGTCGCGCTGCACGGACCAGCAGGCGTTCAAGCAGGCGGTCCTGGCGCTGCACGCCGCTCTGCTGCGCCGCGGCATGCAGCCACCCGGGCCCGAGGAACTGGCCGAATGGCTCCGCTCGTGAGCCGCGGGCCACGGCCGCCTCAGATGCCGAGCAGGGCGCTCTTCGTTCAAGAGGTCAAGGTCAGGGCAGTTGCGGGTCATGGACGAACAGGACAAGCTGCCCGAGGACATGCCGCCCGCGGTCGGACGGGTCAACGGGGAGAGCGACACCACCGCCGCGCGGGCGGGGGTCGAAGTGCGGGACACTCCTCGGCCGATCCCCGCGGAGCCGGTCGAGCCACCGCCCGATCCGGAGGAGAAGGTCGCGCAGGAGCGGCGCGAGGTGGCCGAGGAGTCCGGCGAGAACGAGGAACCGGACGTGGAGCCGACCGACTGACCATCCGTCCGGCCACCCGCCCGCCCTGACGATCTGCCGGGTGGTCAGGAGGGCAGGAGGGCGTGGGAGAGCTGGTCGGCGCTCCAGTCCTCCCACTGCGCCGGCGTCCAGCCGCACTCGCGGGTCATCACCAGGAACAGGTCCGGTGACAGCAGCCCGACGGTGATGTCGGTGGCCCGGTCGGCGGTCAGGCCGGGCCGCAGGGCGCGCAGGCGGTCGAGGATGGCGACGACCTGCCCGTGGGCGGTGTGCCGCTGCTCGCTGTTGACGGCCCACTGGGCGGCCATGTCGGCGTCCGTGGCCGCCGCGTCGCGGACCACGGCCAGGACGGGGGCGACGCGGCCGAGGATGACGCCGCTCTGGTGCACCCACCCCCGTACGACCTCCACCGGGTCCCGCGACGCCTGCAAGGCCGCGAACCAGGGACGTTCCAGCAGCGGCACGGGCTCGTCGTCCCCGGCCGAGGCGACGTCGACCACGTGCTTGAGGAGCCCGCTCTTGGTCCCGTAGTGGAAGTACACCGTCTGCACCGAGACCTCGGCCGCGTCGGCGACCTGCTGGAAGGTCGTGCCGGCGTAGCCCCGCACGACGAACAGCCCTTGGGCGGCGGTCACGATCCGGCTTCTGGTCTGGGCCGAGCGCCGCTTGGGGCTCTTGACGTCGTCCATCGATTTAGAGTACCACTTTAGAGTAGCACTTTAGAGTGAGGCTACAAAAGGTGGTGAGGCATGACGTCCATCGATCCGGCGCCACACCCTGTCCAGACGGTCTTGAGCGCGCTCCATCTGCCTGCCGGCGGCGGCGCCGTCCACGCGTTCCTCGGCACCACCATGACCGTGAAGGCGGGCGGGGCGGCGACCGGCGACCGGCTCACCGTCATCGAGCAGGAATGCCCGCCGGGCTTCGCCACGCCCCTGCACGTGCACCGGGACGACGACGAGGCGTTCTACGTGCTGTCGGGAACGGCTCGGATGTACTGCGGCGAGCGGTCGTGGCAGGTCGCCGCGGGGGCCTTCGTCCTGCTCCCCCGGCGGGTGCCGCACGCCTTCGCCAACGGCCAGGAGGCTCCGCTGCGCCTGCTCCAGCTCACCTGGCCCGCCGGCTTCGAACACTTCGCCGCCGAAGTCGCGGCCGGGGACGCCGATCTCGCCCAGTTGGCCGAGGTCGCCGCCCGTCACGGCTACCAGGTCATCGGCCCGCCCCCGGACAACGCCGTCTGACCTCCCCCGCCGTCCCGGTCACCCGGGGTCCGATTCGGCGTACCCCCCTTCCCCCCACGTCCCGAGGAGTCCTCATGAGAGGCGTCCGCAAGATCACCGGCGTGCTCGTGTCCGCCGTCGTCCTGGCGTCGTCCGTCACCGCGACGGCCGGCGCGTCCGCCCTGGAGCAGAAGACGTACGTCTGGCGCGGCTACCTGTCGGCGGGCTCCTGCACGATCGAGCCCGGCGCGACCTGGACGTTGTACTCGAACGGCACGGCGCGCCTGGACGCCACCGTCTCCAGCCTCGGCGACGAGGACGCCTGGCTGATGTGGGCGCACCTGAAGGACGGCGCCGGCGCCCTGCTCGGCGACATACGCGTGTACGGCAGCACCAGCACCAAGTTCGTCAAGAACCTGCACGACCGCCGGACCTATCGCTGGATCGCCAAGGGACAGTTCGACCCCGACCTGTTCGACCTGGTCAAGCGCATGTCGCTGAGCAAGCACTGCTGAGTCACCCGAAGGCTCCCGGAACGGTCCCCATCGCACGCCCCGACGCCTTCGACGAGAGGACGCCCATGCACCGCGCGGCTTCACCATCCCGAACCGGCCCGGCCGCCGCCGTACTCGCGGCGACCTTCTGCCTCGTCACACCGGCGCCCGCGGCGGCGACCGGCAGCGCGTGCGATCCGTCGCTGGTGGCGCCGGGCGGCAGTCTCATCGGCGGCCTGTGGCGCGCCAACGGCGGCGAGCGGAGCGTGTACGGCTGCCCCACCACCAAGGAGTACGGATACCCGGACAAGAAGGGCTCCTGGCAACGTTTCACCAACGGCAAGATCGTCTGGTCCCCGAACCTCGGCGACGGCACCCTGGTCCGCGTCTACCAGAAGGGCCAGAACCTCGTCTTCAAGTGGAGCGGCCTCGGCCGTGACTGGGACTTCTTCAACGTCCGCTGGAGCAAGGACGGCGGCAAGGCCACCCAGGTCCGGACGGGCCGGCTGACCGCCTGGAGCGGCCAGTACGTGATGGCCCCGTACGTGCGCGACGGCGTCGGCACCACGACCAACGGCCACGAGGTCAACACGTTCGCCTTCGTCGTCCAGGGCTGCGACAAGGGCACCTTCGGCTCCGACTGCGGCCCCTGGAGCATCCCCACCTCCATCGGCCTCGCCCACTGACCGGGATCGCCGCCGGACGGTCGCGGGGACGGCCCGAAGTGTCGTCCCCGCCCTCCAGCATGCCGTGATGATCGACTTCGACGCGCGGCGTGGGGCACCTCCCCCGCGGGGAACGGCCGGAGCGTGGCGTCAGTGCGACAGCGGCGCGTCCGTGGTGTCGACCAGCTCGCAGTCGGCCACCGGCCCCTCGGCGACGCGCGCCCAGATCCCGGCGACCTTCCTCTCCTCGCTGACACTGAACTCCAGCACGCCCGTCTGCCCCTCCTTGATCACCTTGGGGTCGATGACGAAGCCGGCCTCATGCCCCTCGGGCCGCGGGAACACCGACAGCGGCGCCTCCTCCTTGCTCAGGAAGCGGGCCGCGCGCGGCTCCGGGCCGCACTTCTTGCCGTCGGGCACGTAGCTGACCACCACGTTCGCCCCCAGGGCCCGCAGCTCGGCCTGCAGCCCCTCGGGGTCCCGCGCCTCGCTGAAGCTGATGTCGATCAACCCGTCGGACGCCCTGGACACCGCGTACGCCGGGCCGCCGAAGAGCAGCGGGACGGCGACGGCCCCGGCGGCCGCCAGCGCGCCGACGGGAGCCAGCAGCCTGACCCTGGACGGACGGGTACGGGGCGCCTTCTCGATCTCGGTCATCACGAACTCCTTGAGCAGTTGGCGACGGCCCTCGGAAAGATCACGCTCAACCGGCATGTTCATCGGATCTCCTCCTTGGCGGGGCCTGGGTCACCTGTTACCTGTCGGCTCGTCCCGGCGAGTTCCCCGAATCCCGGGACTTCGCCGAGATTCCCGCGTTTCCCGGGGTCCGTGAGTCCTTCGCGTTCCGCGAACTCCGTGAGCTTCTTCCGTGCCCGCGACAGACGGGACCTGACGGTGCCCACCGGGACGCCCAGCGCCTCGGCCGCCTGGGCGTAGTCCAGCGCGGCCCAGACGCACAGCGCGAACACGTCCTGCTCCTGCTTGCGTAGCCTGCCGAACGCCCGCCTGACCGCGGCCAGCCGTTCTGCGTCGTCGATGCGCCCGACCACCTCCTCGGCGAAATCGGGCACCGACTCGCCCTTGGGGATCCTGGCCAGGACGTCGTCGTGGCGGCGGGCGGCCCTGCGGACGTTGCGGGAGACGTTGGTCGCGATGCCGAGCAGCCACGGCCGCAGCGAGCCGCCCTCGGGGTCGATCCTCGCTCGTAATCGCCAGGCTTCCAGGAACGTCAACGCCATGACGTCCTCCGCCTCGCTCCAGTTGGCGGTCAGGCGGAAGGCATGGTTGTAGACGGCCTTGGCGTACTCGTCGAAGAGCCACGAGAAGGCCGTCTGATCCCCAGCACGAATCCGGGCACGCATCGACATATCCACATACCAATACTGTCCGCCCGGCACCTCGAGTTCCCGGCCCGTGACCCCGATCGAGCTCGCGCAGGCGCCGGCACCGCGTCCACCTGGAAGCGCCATCGTGACCGGCACCCCGCCGTTCGACGGCCACCCGGAGGAACGGACCGATGCCCGCACGCCGCACGGAGAGGGCATCGGCCGATCCTCACGGCCGCACGTCGGCGGCGGCTGAGGGTGGCTTCGCCGGTGAAGGGCTCTCGGCCGTGGTCAAGAGTTCCTCACCGGCGGCTCGCGATCTGTCCGGTTCAGACGCGGCGCTCGTCGACGCCCACGGCGCCGACGCCCGTGCCGAGCCGGCCGCAGACGCCCTGGGACTGGCCCGAACGACCCGGCGGGAGGTCGACCCAGTCGCCGACGACGTCGGGCGCCCAGCCGCAGGTGACCACGGCCCGGAACCGCCAGGTCTCGCCCGTCGGATTGCTGCACATCGCGATGCCGAGATAGTTGTCGTTGTTGTGGACGAAGGTGTCGCAGTCGAGGACCGTGGCAGCCGACGCGGGCGTGGTGAGCCCCAGCGACAGCAGGGCGACGGACCCGGCGACGACCGCCGCGACATGCCTTGTCTTGCGCAATGCCCCTCCTGAACGAATGCTTGCCTGTCACTTACCGTCATGCAGCGTACGCAAAGAGTCGCGGAGACGGAAGGCGCGGTCTCGTCAGGAGTCGCTTCCCCGGAATGTCGGCGACGGGGAGGCGCGGCGTTCATGCCGTGTTGGTCGCCGAGGGCCACGACCGTCCGTTCCCCTGCCACGACTGTTCGCCGAAGGCGGGGGTGAGCTCGTACAGCAGCCGTTGCGGGCCCTGGTAGAAGGCGGCCAGCAGCGGGGGCGCCGCCTCCAGCTCGGCGGCCAGGACGTCGAGCGCGGCGGGCAGGTCGACGTCCGCGGTCGCGACCGCGACGCAGGCACAGCCGGCCAGCTCGGCGGCCAGCGGCTGGATCGCCCCCGCGAACAGGCCGGCGATCGGGTGCGGCGCCACCTCCTGGCGCAGTGCGTCCATGACGAGGGCGGCGATGCTGTGGAGGTGCGGGAAGCGCGCCGCGGTGGCGATCATCGCCTCGTGCACCGGTCCGGCGTCGGGGCCTGGGCGGGCGACCACCCGCAGGTGCCGGGGCGTCAGGGGGAGCCAGGTCCAGTCGATGGTGTCGGCGTCGGCCACCACCACGTCGTCGCGATCGTCGGTCAGCGCCCGCAACGCCAGGACGTCGGCCCCGCCGCACAGCAGCAGTGTCGCCGGGGGCAACATGCGGTCGACGGGCGGGAAGAGCGGCGGCGCGAGTGGCGGCGCAGGGGCAAGCCGCGGACACGCCACCTGCCCGAGCCCCGCGCCACCAGCCACCCCCGACCGCCCCGCCACCTGCCCGAGCGGCGCGACACCCGCCACCCCCGACCGGCCCGTCTCCTGATCGGCGTCCCCCGGACGGCTCGGGGCGGGCACGAGCCCGGCGCCGGCTTGCGGCAACGCGACGCGTTCCGCCGCTTCGCCGCGCCGGCCGAGCTCCACGGGGCCGTCATCGATCTCTGCGGGTCCGTCGCGCCACGACGGTTCGATCTGGTCGACGAAGAAGGCAGGGCCGCCGTGTACAGCGGGAGCCGGTGTGGGCGCGGAGCCGTTCGGCGCCGGTTCGGGGATGTCCAGGACGGCGGAGCGGGACGACTCGCCCGGCCGCCAGGGGCCGCCGGCGGCGAGCGGGGAGGCGGCGGTGGCGGCGGGGACGATGGCGCGGACCAGCGTGACCGCGTCCTCGCCCGCCCCGCACTCCAGGAAGACCTCCGCGCCGCGGGCGGCCAGCCCCCTGACGGCCTGGTGGAAGTGCACGGTGACGACCATGGCGTCGGCGGTGACGGCGACGGGGTCGTCGTCGGGGGTGAGCAGGCGTCCCAGCGTCGGCGAGAACACCGGCCAGCGCGCCGGGGCCGTCCTGACGCCGGACAGGCGGCCTCTCAGATCGGCGGCCGCGGCGGCGACCGCGGGCGTGTGGGCGGGGTGCGGGACCTGGAGTGCGGCGCTCGTCCAGCCCAGGTGTCCGGCGATCCGGGCCGCCGGCGGCATCAGCTCGCGCGGCCCCGACAGTACGCACCGCCGCGGCGTGTCGTCGCAGCCGACCACGAGATGGGGATGGTCGAGCAGCGCGACCAGGTGCCGGGCCTGCACGGCGGAGACGTCGAGGGACATCATCGCGCCCGGCCAGTCCAGGCCGGTCAGTGCGCGGCTGCGTGCGCAGGCCAGGCGGGCGCCGTCGCCCGCGCTCAGGACCCCGGCGGCGACCAGGGCCCACAACTCCCCGAGGCCGTGGCCCACCAGCGCGTACGGCTGGAGCCCTTCCCGTACGAGGGTGTCGAAGGTGGCTGACGACACCGCCATCAGGGCCAGGTAGTGGCTCTCGGGGCCGGGCGGGCGGGGGGCGTCCGGGGTGAGGAGGTAGGCGCTGAGCGGTGGCGAGCCGTACTCGGCGGCGACGGCGTCGATCTCCGACAGGAGCTCCGAGACGGCCGGCGTACGGGCGGCCAGGGGCGCCAGCACCCCGGCGGAGGGCATGGCTGCGGTGCCCGGGAAGACCGCGACGACTTTGCTGCGCATGTAGTCCCTTCCTGGAGGCGGGGCTTTGCGGCACACGGGGAAGGACCGGCGAAGGGCGCGTCTCCGCGAACTGCTCGCACCCGTCGCCGGTGCTCGTCCGGCCGAACGACTGATACCGCTCGCACACGATAAGTAGTCGTGTCATCGCGACACGTCACCCTATCGACGGAGAAACTCGCCTATAGCCGTCCACACCCCTTGCGACGCAGGCTCCGAAGTGCGCACTCGCCTCGCGTCGTCACTTGGAGTGATTGGTTAGTCACATATAGCGGTCGGGAATCTGTGGAGCGCATCCGTCCCGGTGATACGAACGGGTGGGTCAGTGCGACCCGGGGGGTGCGCGATGGAATTCTGCCCGGAAGAAATCGGCGGCGGCCACGGGGACGACGGACGAGCCGGGCCCGCCGCCGGGCGCGGGGTGCTGCACGGCGCGTTCGCGGTGCTGGAGGAGCTCGCGCGGGTGGAGGAGGCCGGGCTGACGCAGCTCGCCGTGGCCACCGGCCTGCCCAAGGCGACCGCCCACCGGTTGTTGTGCCGGCTCACCGACCTCGGCCTGGTCCACCGCGAGGACGGCGGCCGCTACCGCATCGGCACGCGCATGTTCCGCTGGGGTCAGCGGTGGTCACCGGCCCAGGTGCTGAGCACGGCCGCCGTACGACCGATGCGGCGGCTGGCCGCCGCGGGATGCGCGGTGACCATCGCGGTCAGGGACGGCGACGACGTCATCGTCGTCTCGGGGATCGGCGACCCGGCCGTGGACGAGGTCTTCCGCATGCGTCCCGGCCTGGTGCTGCCGGTGGCCAGCGCCGCCGAGGTCGTGCTGGCGGTGGGCAACCCGGCGTCGGGCCGCCGTCCTGAGCCCGGCTGGAGCCTGCCGGAGGGGCACTCCCCGGCCGAATGGGCGCGGCGGATCGGTGACGCCCGCGAACGGCGGGTGGCGTTCGACTTCGAGGCGGCCCTGCCGCCCCTGGGATGTGTGGCCGCCCCCGTGCGCGCGCCGACGGGGGCCGTGGTGGCCGCGGCGGCCGTCGTGGTGGTCGGCACGAACCGGCTGCCCTTGCTGGCCGACGCCGTACGCGAGACCGCGGCGTGCATCAGCGCCAACCTGGCCCGCGTGCCGGGAGCGGGCCGCGCCCTGAGCCTGCTGGCCGCCCCGGAAGGCCCGCCACCCGACCGGTAGGCCCGCCACCCGACCGGTGAGCCCCGGCCGCCCCGAGGCCATGAGCCACGCCCCCCGGGAGCCGTGACCGGCGGTCGTCGCCGCCGGTCACGGCCGGGCGGCCCGGCTAGGCGTCGAAGTCGATGACCAGCCGCCCCAGCCGGGCGCGCAGCGGGACGCTGTCGGCGTGCGCGAGCCGCTCGCCCACCGGGATCCGCTCCTGCACACCGCCCCCGGCGGCGTCGATGACGACTGTCGCGTCGGCCGTGCCGGGGTCGGTGCGGTAGCGTTCGCGTTCCTCCACCAGGAGGCGGTACTGCCAGACGATGTCCAGCACCGCCGGCGGGATCACCGCCGACCACTGGTAGCCGGTCTGGGCCGTGCCGCAGGTCAGCTCGGCCGTGATCGGCGTGTCCGTCCAGTCGAGCTCTTCCGCGCTGGTGAAGGGCCGCCGCTGGACGGTCGCGGTGACGCGGTGGCTCGCCGCGACCCCGGGCAGCCCGGCACCGGCCTGCGCGCCGAGCTCGGTGGCGGCGGCGGGCCCGGCCAGGACGACGCGCAGCCCCCCGCCGGACACCTCCTCGACCGTCAGCGTACGGCGCGGCACCAGCTGCGCGAACTCGGCCTGCACCACCGGCGACAGCTCCAGCCCCGTCAGCGCGTGCGGCTGGTAGCGGGCCAGGGCCAGGCGCAGGTAGGGGAAGCAGGCCGACTCCCGCCCGGCCGCGCCCAGGTCCACGTCCACGTCGGCGAACCACAGGCGCTTGGCCGCGTCGTACGACGGCTCGTACGCCACGACCGCCCCGGTCAGCTCGCGGCCCTCCCCCGACTCGGCAAGCCGCAGCCCGACGGCGGTGACGGGTCCGGGGAAGTTGCCGGGAGCGGGCGGGGGCAGCACGGTCGCGTCCGACCAGACGGGATCGGTGCCCCACCGGGTCGCCAGCCGGCCGGGCAGCGCGTCGCCCCCGGGCGGGTCGAGGACGACGGCCAGCAACTCGTCGTCGCCGGAGGAGAACCACGGCCGGTCCAGGTGCACCCGGACGCCGGCCCCGTCGCGTACCGACACGAAACGCCGGTCGCGGCGGTCCTCCTGCCGGCTCCACCGGAAGGTGGGCAGCAGGTACGACGGCTTCGGCGGCTCCGGCCGCCTGCTCGCGGGCACCGGCCAGCCCCGCCCGGACGGCCCGGCGCTCGGCTCGCCGGTGCTGGTGACGAGGCCGGGATCGGCGGTGATCGACGGGTGGAAGTACTCGCGGAACCGGGTGGTGGCGGTCGGCCGGTAGGCGACGTTGCGGTGCAGCGTGTCGCCGAAGTCGTGGCGGACCGGGGTGGCCGAGTGCGGCAGGCGCACCTCGTCGCGGTCGGAGTGTGCCAGCTCCACCCGGCCGACGTGGGCGTGCTCCCTGATCCGGCGGGGGGCCGGTTCGGTGACGTCGTCGATCCAGCGCGTCCAGGTGGCGTCGATGTCGACGTGACCGGTGCTGCGGGGGTGCGAGCGCAGTGTGCCCCGCAGGTCGGCGAAGGTCTGTTCGGGCTCGCGATCGAAGTCCAGCCCGGCGAGCGCGGGCGGCGACAGCGGGCGTTCGACGGCGTGCACGAGGCGCAGCTCCGTGTACGGGGTGAGCAGCCAGTTCAGCCCGGCGACGGTCTCCTCGGCGATCAGCTCCCGTTCGGCGTCGGTCAGGTCGCGCCAGAAGTCCGAGACGAGCAGGCGCTGCCAGACGGGCAGGAGGGCGAGGTCGGCCGCGGTGAGCCGGCAGCTGAGCCGTACGGTCGCCATCTCGGCCTTGGGCAGGTGGACGGTGAGCCGGCGCGGGATGTCCTGCCATCGCGGCGGCCCGTCCCCCTCCTCGATCCGCAGCGTGAACGGCGCCGCGTCCGGCCAGACGTCGTGGAAGCCGTCGTAGAAGGAGACGGGGTGGATGGGCGGCGCGCCCGGCAGGCCGTACAGCGTGACGCCCCTGGCCAGGACGTCGGGCAGGTACGGCAGGATCAGCTCGGAGGCGGTGTGCACGACGAACTCGCCCCGCTTCAGCCCGGCGCCGCGCGTCACGGGCAGCTGGGTGACCGGCTCGGGGTCGGCGGGGTCGTGCTTGGCGACCGCGATCTCGCCGAAGAACAGCAGGTCGCGGGTGCGGCGCGGGTCGTCGGCGTAGCTGACCACGGTGTCGAGGAACGTGCCGGACTCGCGCGCGGCGGCCGTGAAGAACCTTCTGCGCACCTCCTGCGGCCGGTCGCCGCCGATGGCGTCGTCGAACCGGCCGTGCCGCTCGGCCATCTGCAGCGACGTCTTGGGCGGGGCGACGAACCGCTCGTCGTAGTAGACGTACCGGCGGCTCAGCCCGTCGGCGGCGGGCGGGTGGTCGGTGTGGCCGGGGACGTTCTGGCGGTCGAGGGCCCATTCCCAGGCGGGCACGTCGCGTCCGGCGGCCGTGACGGTGCTCCGGATGACCAGGCACTGGCTGGACTCGCCCTCGTTGAACGGCTTTCGCTCGACGATGACGGGCGGCGGCACCGGCTCCCACCGCGAGTACGTGATCGCCCGCGACAGCGCGGACGCGGGCGCCTGCGCCGCCGGGTCCAGGGCGTTGCCCGCCAGGTCCACGACGCGGGCCCGCAGCCGGTAGGTGCGCCCGTACCGGAGCGCCGGCAGCGAGCCGGGCACCGGCGTGAACTTGGTGTCGAGCGGGAAGTTCGGGTCCACCTCCGGATCGGCGACGACCGGCCGGCCGAACCTGTCCAGCGTGCGGCCGGGCAGCGGGGCGGCCAGGCTCCAGCCGTCCCAGCCGAACAGCGCCTGGTGCACGTACAGCTCGTCGGTCCTGGTGGCGTCGCGGGTGACGGCGCTCGCCCGGACCGCGCCCTCGTCGTCGGCGATCCCCTCGATCCAGTACGGCGGCTGGCCGCCGCGGCGGATGAGGTAGGAGCCCCGGCGGCGGCACAGGGAGAGCCAGCCGGTGACCGCGCCGCCGGGGCCGACAACCCCGGCGTCCACGCGGAACCCGCGGACCAGGTGCCCGGCGTGCAGCTCGGGCACCTGGTCGCCCGTTCCTCGCTGGTGGGCGGCGTCGTCGCCGATCTGGGCGGCCAGCCACGCGTCGCGTCCGCGGTGGAAGACGGTGAGCCCGGCGCCCTGGAGCGCCGTCGTGCCGGTGCCCAGGTGCTGGGCGCTCGGCTGGCCGCTCGGCCCGCTCAGCCCGTGCATGCGCTCGATCAGCGCGGTGAAGTCGGCCGCCTTGATGGCCGCGCCGTCGACGTCGGCGTCGGTGACCGTCCAGTCGTCGCCGCCGAGGCCGAGCCAGCCGCCCTGGACGGGGTGCCCGGGCGGCGAGGCGGCGGTGAAGCGCTCCTCCGGCGCGAAGTCGAAGAGCGTCCACGGCCGCAGCCGGTCGGTGTCGAACGGCGGGGGCACGTCCTCGAACGCCACCCTGAGCCGTCCGGCGGCGGCGAGCCCCGGAGGCACGGGGACCACGAGGTCGAGGACGAGCCCGAGCCGGCGGCACAGCTCCGGATAGTCGGCCAGGAAGCCGCAGACGCCGTGGAACTCCACGTCGGGCGGGTCCGGCCGGGGCTGGACGGCCTGCGCGCCCGCCGGGCCGCCGCCGCCCGGGGGTTTGGGCCGGTCGTAGAACCGGACGGCCTCGGCCAGCGCGAACCTCGTCTCGTCGCCCCGGTAGGCCGCGCTCGTCCGGTCGAGGGTGGCGGGGCCGAGGTCGGCGGCGGCGCGGACGCCCCCGCCGATCATGCCGTCGATGGCCCGGTAGGCGGCCTGGGGGTCGCCGCTGAACCTGCTCATCTCGCCGACCACCGGGAGCTCACGGACCAGACCGGTGTACGGCTGACGCCAGGGCCGTCGCAGGGTGCCGTCCCCGCGCCGGCCGAGTGCGGCTTCGCCGTTTCCCGGAGGCGTGAGGCGGTCGCTGATCACGGCCTGGCCGATCTGGTCGTACAGCGTGGCGATCCGCTCGTGGACCAGCGCCGCGGGGAACGACCGCAACACCCGCACGCCCGGCGAGCCCGCCGCGACCGCCGTGCCGAGGGCGCCCGCGGCGGCCAGGGAGCGCGACCGCACCGGCGAGGCGGCCGGGAAGAGTCTCCCCCACAGGTCGGAGTCGGGGGCCGGGGATCTCGGGTCGGGGTGTGGGACGACCGGGGCCGCGTGGCCGTCCCACACGACCCGCAGGGCCGGCAGCACCGTCTCGCGCAACGTCCTCGGCCAGTCGGTGAACTCCCCGACGTCGTCGAGCCGGCCGCGCGGCGCCTCCAGCCGGGGCCCGACGGCGACCGACAGCCGCACCTCGCCCGGTCCGGCCGGCCCGGCCGGCAACGCCGTCCACAGAACCTTGAACGTGCCCATGCGCTCCCCCGTACTCTGTCCGGTCCGTTCGCTCATGTCAGGCCACCTCCGCGAAGGCGCCGCAGTACTCGGCGACCGGGTCTCGTCGCGCGCCGGTGACCGGATCCCGGTACGGCGCCATCATCTGGGCGAAGGTCGCGGCGGAACCGGCCGGCTCGCCGCCGTCCACGACCGCGGCTTCGGCGAGCTCCGCGGCGGCCGCCAGTGACCGGGCGCCGCCGAACCGCTTCTCGCAGCTGATCTCGACGGACTCCTCGAAGAACCCGATCTCGATGGTGATCGTGATCCTCGCCCGGCCGACCGCGTCGCCGCCCTCGTACCCCAGCTCCAGGTAGAGCTCGATCGAGGCGGAGACCAGGCCGAGGACGTCCACCTCGCCGCGGGCGCGGAAGTAGCCGAACAGGACGGCCTGCCCGGTCGCGGCGTCGAGGTGGAAGTAGATCCCGGCCATCACCGACACGCTGCCGCTGGCCACCCCGAAGTCGACGGACGCCGCGGCCCCGAACTCCAGGCCGGCGTCCAGCGCGCGGACCCCGTCGGGCGACAACACGATCCCGAACCAGCCGCCGCCGCCGAACAACGACACGGTGAGCCGGAACGGCGCGTCCCTGCGGCAGAACGCGAACCCGATCTCCAGCGGCCGGGTGCCCGCGAACGGCAGGTCCAGGTAGGCGTTCAGGGAGATGTTCTCCAGGCTGAAGACGCCGATCGCCAGGTTCGGCAGCGGCATCCCGTACCTCGCCAGCACGCCGCGCGGGGAGACGTCGAGCGTCGGCGGGTCGCTGAACCCGTCGAGCGGGATGATCCGGCGCAGCGTCTCGACGAACGACAGCGCCCCGATGAACTCGACGTTCCGGAACGCCACCTCGACGTCGGGCTTCTCACCGGCTCGCACGGTGAACCTGATCCGCCGGAAGTCCAGCCGCATCGCCTCCAGCACGCCCGGCAGCAGCACCAGGTCGAACTCCTCCAGCGTGCAGGTGACGTCGGCGGCCGGGCGGGTGTCCGGCCGCAGCCCGGCGCGCAGGTCGACGACCACGGAGAAGCGGCCCTCGCGCGCCGGGTCGCCGTGGCCGTCGTGCGGGACGAAGACCGGCTGCTCGCCCTCCCGCAACGACCAGGGCTGGATGTCGGGCGTCCACTCCAGCCGGGCGGCGACGGACTCCGGCAGCCGCAGGCCGGCCTTGGCGGTCTCGATCGCCTGCCGCAGCGGCAGCACCCCGGCGGGGGCGTCGTCCCAGATGGCGAGGGCCTGTCGCAGGTGGCCGAGCAGCGTGACGACGGCGTGGTCCACCTCGGCGGGAAGGCCGGTGCCGAGCGCGTCCAGGGCGGCGCTGAAGTCGCGGAAGGCCGCGTCCACCTGGCCGAGGTCGGCCGTGCCCGCGATGAACGCCTCGACGGTGGCGGCGAGGGTCAGCGCGGTGGTCCGTACCCGCCCGGCCGCGGCGGCGACCGCCGGGAAGCGCGCGGCCACGCCGACGAGCTGGCGTTCGGCGCGGCGCAGGTCGCTGAGGAAGGCGGTGGCGGCGTTGACGGTCTGCGTGACGAACCGCGGCGCCTTCAGCTCCTGGTCCAGGCCGGCCGCCTTGACCAGGGCGGACAGCGGGATGACGCCGAACAGCTTCGCGCCGATCGCGTCGAAGAAGTCCGAGGGCCGGAAGGTGCCGTCGGCGACCGTGCCGAGCGGGTCCGCCGCCGCGGCGGGCGTCCCGGCCGCGGGCGTTCTGGCGGCGGGCGTTCTGGCGGCGCTGACCGGCCCGGTCAGCCGGGACAGGCCCGCGACGGTGAACGTGGGCGCGGCCAGGCCGCCGGCGCGGTCCCGCTGGTCGTCGAAGTCCATGACCAGCGGGGACGTGCCGGTGACCAGCTCCAGGAAGACCTCGCCGGGGTTGACGGGGTCGCCGGGCCTGTCGGGCGTCCGGTCGAAGGCGGCCAGCCGGTAGCGCTGGGCGTACCGGACCGGGCGGGGTCCGGGCGCGCCGGTGAGCCTGCTCACGGCCGGCACCACCGCCGAGGCCCAGCGCAGCACCGGAAGGAAGCCGGGGATCCGCTGGTAGAACCGGTCGTCGCGGTCCGTCGGCAGGGCGGCCCCCCAGACGAGGGTCGCGGCCTCGACGGTGGTGTCGTCGGGCGCGGCGGGCGCCGCGACGGCGACCCGGGCGCCGCGCAGGGCGGCGCTCAGCCGGTCCGGCGGGGTCTCCGACGGCCCGGGGTCCAGGGCGTTGTACGCCGCTGCCGCCGCCGCCAGGTCGGCGCCCTTGTTGAAGTTCTCGGTGAGGAACAGCAGCGGGGTGCTGAACTCGGTCTCCCGCCCGGCCAGGTCGGTCGCGCGCACCTTGAACAGGAACGGATCCTGGTCGCGGACGGCGGGGAAGAAGGCGTACTGCCCTTCACGCACCGGCAGGACCTCGGCGGGCGGCGAGAGGTCGGGGGTGACCAGGGTCAGCAGCTCGACCCGCCGGAACGGGAACAGGGCGTCAAGCCGTTCGCCGTCGTCGTCGCGGCGGACCGTGCCGGGCGGGAAGTCCCTGACCGGCTCGCGGCAGGTGATGAAGATGCGCTGGGCCAGGTAGGCGGGATGTTCCGGGCGATCGGGGTCGAACTTCCGCTCGGTCACCTTCACCAGGTCCGCGCGGTGCCCGAAGGGGCACAGATAGCCCGAGTAGAGCACCCGTACGTAGTGGTCGCGGCCCATGGCCGCGCGGTGCCGCCACTGGCTGACGTTGGTGATCGCCGGGCGGGGGTCCCAGCTGCCGAGGGCGTCGAGCCAGCCACCCAGGGCGGACAGGATCAGGTGGCCGACCTCGACGGGCACCGGCACGTACGGCTGGTGCCCCGGCTCGGTGAACAGCCCGCGGTCGCTGGTGAGGTGGACGAGCGCGGCCCGGTCGGCGGGCGTCAGCGACGTGGTGAGCGGGTCGGGCGGCGGATCGACCGGTGTGTCGCCGGGGAAGTCCCTGGTCCACACGGCTCTGGCCCGCGTGTCGCGCACCCGCGTGTGCCACAGCTCCACCCGCTCCGCGTCGTCGGCGGGGGCCGTGCGGTGCGTCCAGCGCACGTCCGGGGGCGGTGACAGCAGCAGCCGGTACGGCAGCTCGATCGCGGTCCGCGGATCCCCCGCCGGGTCGCGCAGCGGGTCGGCCGGGCCCTGGTCGCCCACCGTGCGCAGCGGCAGCCGTTTCATGGCCGCCAGCAGGCCCTCGGCGGTGTAAGGGACCTCGTCGTCGGGCCCCACGACGAAGACCAGCACGGTGCGCCCGCTGATCCGGGAGACGACGGGAGGCGCCGGGTGGGGCTGCACCGGGACGGGATCGGGCAGCCCGGCCCCGGCCGATTCGAAGAACGCCTGCTCCACGATGTGCTGCGCGGCGAACGTGACGACGATCAGCCCCTCGCGGTCCGGCACGGCCCTGATCAGGATCCGGCGGGCCGACGGGCGCTTGAACGACAGGCCGGGAAAACCGAAGCGCAGATCCGCCAGGTCGGCGGTGCGGACCAGGCGGACCTGCTCCGGCTTCTCCGCGGGACCGGTCAAGGCTTCACCACCCTTTCCGCTCAGCCCACGAAGGGGGAGGAGAAGGCGAACTGTTCCCGGTGGACCAGGTCGGTGACCTGGACGGACCCCACGGCGCGGTCGAACTGGAAGGGGTTGTCGTCGGGCACGCTCCGGGTGCCGCAGAACGCGGTCTGCCCGTTCTGGAGGTGGATGGCGGCGCACCGGACGTTGCCGGGGAGGGGGTCGAGCGTGGCCCGGACGCTGCTCGCGGCGGCCACGCCGGGCGCCGTCACCACCATCGCGATGAGGGCCCGGGACAGGGCCCGCGCCGATCTGTCGTTCATCGTGCTCGTCCTTCCGTGGGACGACGTGATCGCCCGAGCGATCGTCGCTCCAGGTGAGCGATCGCTTACGTCGCGTCCATGCTGTTGGTGTGGAGGGCGGGCGGGCAACGTTCGGTCCACTCAGTGGACCGGCTGCCCGCGGCGCGTCGGCGCAGCTCACGGGGTATGGCCCGGGGCATGCCCGAAGGACATCTCATCCACCGGCACGCCGCCGGGCAGCACGCGGACCTGGCCGGGCGGACGGTGCTCGCCGCGGGGCCGCAGGGGCGGTTCGACGCGCGGCCGTGGGACGGGCGGGTGCTGACGGAGGTGGAGGCGGTCGGCAAGCACCTGCTGTACCACTTCGCGGACGCGCCCACCGTGCACGTCCACCTGGGCATGCGGGGCATCTTCCTGCGGTACGACGATCCGGGGACGTCGCCGCGGCCCGGCACGCGGTTGCGGCTGGCGACCGGCGAGGTGGCCTACGACCTGATCGCGCCGTCGCGGTGCGAGGCGTTGACCCGCGGGCAGGTGGCGGCGTTGCGGGGCTCGCTCGGGCCCGATCCGCTGCGCGCGGACGCCGTGCCGGAGCAGGCCGTGGCCCGGCTGACCGCGTTCGGCGGGCCGGTGGGCGCGGCCGTGCTGGACCAGCGGGTGTGGTCGGGCATCGGGAACGCGTGGCGGGCCGAGCTGCTGTTCCTCGTCGGCCTGCATCCGAACGCCCGCGGCGTCTCCGCCGAGGCCGCCGGGCGGCTGTGGGACACGGCGGTCAGGCATCTCGCTCTCGGCCGGGACGCCGGGCAGGTGGTGAGCGACCCGGACGCCCCCTCCGAGCGCTGGGTGTACCGGCGCGAGCACTGCCGACGCTGCGGCGCACCCGTGCTGACCTGGCAACTCGCGTCCCGGACCGCATACTCTTGCCCCATGGAACAGCCGGAGCGGCCGTGACCGGCCTCCTCGACGTCCGGCGGATCTACGCCGAGCCCGCGGCTGCCGCGCTGCCGCGCGGGCGCGAGATCCTCGCCAGGTTCCCCGGCGCCGAGATCGTCGAGGTCGAGAGCCACCACCGCATCCCCGAGCTGTACGGCGACGAGACGAACGTGGCCCGCTGGGTGCGGATCAAGACCGAGGCGCTCGTGCTCGGCGTCAAGAAGTCGCTGACGGCCCGGCCCAACGGCCGCTCGGCCGACTTCATCGCGCCCTCCACGGCCAACGGCTGCGCGATGGCGTGCGCCTACTGCTACGTGCCCCGCCGCAAGGGTTACAGCAACCCGATCACGGTGTTCGCCAACATCGACCAGATCACCGGCTACCTGCGGCGGCACGCCGGCCGCCAGGGCCTCAAGCCTCAGCCGGACCAGGTCGATCCCCGCCTGTGGGTGTACGACATCGGCGAGAACTCCGACTGCTCGCTCGACGCCACGATCTGCGACAACGTCCGGGACCTGGTCGAGCTCTTCCGCGACCTGCCCAACGCCAAGGCCAGCTTCGC
This sequence comes from Nonomuraea sp. NPDC005692, assembly GCF_040631115.1. NCBI lineage: Bacteria > Bacillati > Actinomycetota > Actinomycetes > Streptosporangiales > Streptosporangiaceae > Nonomuraea > Nonomuraea sp. NPDC005692. The sequence goes on from NZ_JBEXYU010000008.1 coordinate 91,717, forward strand.
CACCAAGTACGTCAACCGCGACCTGCTCGGCTGGGACCCGCGTGGGCGTACGCGCGTGCGCTTCAGCCTCATGCCCCCCGCCGACTCCAAGCTCCTGGACATCCGCACCTCGCCGGTCGCCGAGCGCATCGACGCGATCAACGACTTCGTCGCGGCCGGCTACGAGGTCCACGTCAACCTGAGCCCGGTGGTGGTCCGGGACGGCTGGCTGGCGGACTGGGCCGAGCTGCTGGAGCGGCTCGACGACGCGTTGTCGCCCGAGGCCCGCGCCCAGCTCGCCGCCGAGGTGATCTTCCTCACCCACAACGACCGGCTCCACCAGGTCAACCTGGGCTGGCACCCGAAGGCGGAGGAGGTGCTGTGGCGGCCTGAGCTGCAGCAGGCCAAACGGTCGGAGACGGGCGGCTGGAACGTCCGCTACCGCAACGGCCACAAGGGCCGCTACGTCGCCGCCCTGACCGGCCTGATCGCCGCCAGGCTCCCCTACTGCCGCATCCGCTACGCCTTCTGACGGCCAGGCCCGGCCTCGGGGCCGGGGAACCAGGCGCCGTCCGGGACGCCGAGCCAGTCGTGGGCGGCGGCCAGCTCGTCCACGGCCTGGTGGAGGGCGCGCAGGCCGGGATGGTCGTCGTCGGCGCGCCAGCTCATCGTCCAGGGGAACATCGCGACCGGGTCCACCAGCGGGCGCAGGACCGCGCCGGGGATGTCGGGCTGCGTGGTGAGCGTGAGGATGGGCGCGTCGCGGTCGCGGAGGTGCTGGGCCAGCTCGTCGCCGCCGCGCACGTGCGGGTGGGCCAGGGCGGCGTCGACGCCGAAGGGGGCCAGCAGCTGCAGGACGGCGTGCTCCCAGCCGGGCGTGGCGTGGTCGCCGGCACGGATGCACGGGCTCGCGCCGCGCAACGACTCCAGGGGGATCGCGGGCAGCCGGGCCAGCGGGTGACGCTCGGGCAGCAGCACCGCGATGCGCTCGTGGCGTACCGGCCGCCACCGCACGCGACCGGGCACTCCGGCGCCGGACGCTCCTAGCCCGGACGTTCCGAGATCGGGCGTTCCGGGGCCGGACGTTCCTGGGCCGGGCGCTTCGGGGCCGCGGCCGAAGGTGACGTCGAGGCGGCCGTCGGCGAGCAGGGGCGCCGCCGCCTCGGTGCCGCTGTGGAAGCGGGCGAAGAACTCCACCCCCGGCGCGTGGGCGCGGGCCGCGGCCAGCACCAGGGCGGGGGTCAGACCGGCGCCGACGACGTCGACCGTCAGCGACCTGGGCCGGCCGCGCAGGTCCAGCATGGTGGCGTCGTACAGGGCGAGGATCTCCCGGGCCCGGGTCAGCAGCAGGCGTCCCTCAGGGGTGAGGGCGACCTTGCGGGTCGTGCGCTCCAGGAGCCGGCGGCCCACCCGGTCCTCCAGCTTGCGGACGTCGCGGCTGAGCGCCTGCTGCGCCACGTACAGGCGCTGGGCGGCCCTGCTGAAGTGCAGCTCCTCGGCGACGGCCACGTAGTGGCGCAGCAGGCGGATCTCGACGTCGTCCGGCATGCCACCTTCCTACCTGATTCACACAGCAGGCGCGTGAATCGCGTTCGAACAGGTGTTGGACCCGGGCACCGCGCCACCGCCAGGATCAGGACATGGCCGGACGAGGAACGATCACGCTGTGCTACGGGCTGACGGGCGTCACTAACGCGGTGTGGGCCGCCACGCTGCCCGCCACCGACGCGCGCCTCGGGCTCGGGCCCGGCGGGCTCGGCGCGGTGCTGATGGTGCTGGCCGCCGGCGCCCTCGTGGCCATGCCGGTGGCCGGACGGCTGTGCGACCGGTGGTCCGGGGGCGGGCTGCTGCGGGTCTGCGCCCCGGCGGCGGCGCTGGCGCTGGCCGGTCCGGCCCTGGCGGCCGGCGCCGGGCCGCTGATGGTCTCCGCCGCCCTGCTCGGGGTGCTCTCCGGCCTGCTGAACGTGGCCCTGAGCGTCCAGGCGGTGGCCGTCGAGCGCGGGCTCGGGCGGCCGATCATGGCCACGGTGCACGGCACGTGGACGCTCGGCGCGGTGGCGGGCGGCGCGCTCGTCACCGCGGCCCTGCATGCGGGGGCCGACGTGCGGGTGCTGATGCTCGTGGGCGCGACGGTCCTGACCGCCGCCATGGCCGCCGTCGGGGGCGCTGCCATGGCCACCACCAGGGCCGCTGCCGGGACCACCGCCGGAACCTCTGCCGGGGCCGCCGTTGGGGGCGCTGTCGGGGCCACCGGTGGGGACGCGGGTGCGGCGCAGCGGACGGAGTCGCGGGGGGCGGCTCGGCTGCGGCCGGGGCTGCTGGCCATGCTGGGCGTGATCGGCGCCGCCGCGTTCGTCGCCGAGGGCGCCGCGACCGACTGGGCCGGGGTGCACGCGACCCGCGTCCTGGGCGCCCACCCGGCCACCGGGTCGCTCGTCTACACCGTCTTCTTCGTGGCGATGACGCTCGTCCGCTTCGCCGGCGACGCCGTCAGGACGCGGCTCGGCGTCCGCGTCACGATCCGGCTGGCCGGCGTGACCGCCACCGCCGGTTACGGGCTCGTCCTGCTCGCGGGCGTCCTGCCCGCGGGGGCGGCCGCCCGTCTGGGCTGCGCCATGGCCGGTTGGGCGCTGTCCGGCGCGGGCGTGGCCGTGGTCTGGCCGGTCGTGGCCAGCCTGCTCGGAGCCGCGGGCGGGTCCGCGCGTGGCCTGTCCGCAGTCACCACCGTCAGCTACGGCGGCGGCCTCGCCGGCCCCGCCCTCATCGGGTACGTCGCCACGACGGCGTCGCTGCCCCTCGCCCTGGTGATCCCGGCGGCCCTGGCGCTGCTCGTGGCCGTCGCCGCACCACCGCTGCTGGACGCGGTCGTCACGACCGCGGCCGCGGCCGACCATCCGGCGGCCCACGTCAGGGCCGTCGCTTCCAGGAGGACATCATGACCACGACCGTCTCCACGCTCGACGTCCCGGGCGCCCGCCTGCACTTCGAGGTACGCGGCCAGGGCCCGCTCGTCGCGCTCGTCGGCGCGCCGATGGACGCCGGCTCCTTCGCCGCGCTGGCCGACCTGATCGCCGACGACCACACGGTGCTGACCACCGACCCGCGCGGCATCAGGCACAGCCTCCTGGACGACCCCGCCCAGGACTCCACGCCGCGGCTGCGCGCCGACGACCTGTCCCGCCTGCTGGCGCACGTGGACGCCGGGCCGGCCGTCGTCCTCGGCTCCAGCGGCGGGGCCGTCACCGCGCTGGCCCTGGCGCAGACCCGTCCCGAGCAGCTGCGCGGCGTCATCGCCCACGAACCGCCGCTGATCGAGCTCCTTCCGGACCGCGACAAGCTGCACCGCCGAACCGACGAGCTCATCGCCGCCTACCTGAGCGGTGACGTCATCGGCGCCTGGGCGGGGTTCATGGGCCAGGCCGGCATCACGGTGCCCGACGGCGCGCTGGAGATGATGTTCGGCGGCCCGCGCGACCCGCAGGACGTCGCCGACGAGCGCCGCTGGTTCGCCCACGAGCTGCACGCCACCACGCACTGGGTGCCCGACCTGGACCGGCTGCGCTCGGCGCCCGGTCTCGTGATCGGCATCGGCGAGGAGTCGGCCGGGCAGTTGTGCGACCGCGCCTCCCGCGCCCTGGGGCTGGCGCTCGGGCTCGACCCCGTCCTGTTCCCCGGCGACCACACGGGCTTCGCCGACGCCCCCGACGCGTTCGCGCCCGTGCTGCGGACCGTGCTGGACCGGCTGCGCTGAATCCCCGGCGACGGCGCGGCACGCCGGCCGCCTACCGGCCCGGCGGCGCCGTCACGCCGGCGAACCGACCTGGGGCGCGTGGCCGGTCCGCGACCGGCCGCGCGCCTCGCGGACGAAGGACAGGGCCACGGCGCCCGCCACGGGCCCGGCGGCCAGGGTGGCGAACGCGGCGGAGAAGGAGCCGCCGGCCTGGTAGACCGCGCCCACCACGACCGGCACGGTCACGCTGCCCAGTTGCGCCACCGCGTTCGTCGCGCCCGCCGCCGAGCCGGCCAGCGCCGTCCCCGACAGGCCGGGCACCATGGCGATCAGCAGCGGCGAGTACAGGTACGCGCCCAGCCCCGCGAACCCGGCCGTCACCAGGAACGCCGTCTCCGTCTCCATGCCGCCGAACAGCAGCAGGCAGCCGGCGAAGGCCACCAGCACGGCGACCGCCGGGCGTTTGCGTCCCCGTCCGGCCAGGTCGGTGACCAGGCCGATGACCGGTTTGCCCACCGCGCCCGCCGCCGCGAACACCACGACGACCGTGCCCGCGGCCACCGGGTCGAGCCCGTGCCCCTTCACCATGAGGGTGTTGGACCAGGTCACGAAGCCGTACGTGCCCCACAGCCCGCCGAAGCCGGCCAGGCCGATCAGCAGCAGGTCGCGGTCGCGGGCCAGGCCGCGCAGCGACGGGCGCGCGGCCGGCGGCTCGCGCCGGTCGCGCAGCAGCGTCAGGCACACCAGCGCGAGCCCCATCGACACGATCCCGAACAGGTGGTACGAGACCCGCCAGTCGTACCACTGGATCAGCCGGGGCACGAGCACGTTGGCGATCATCGTGCCGAGCGAGGAGGCCATGGTGAACACGCCCATCGCCAGCCCGCGCTCCCGGTCGCCGAACCAGGACGCGATGAGCTTGACGCCCGCCGCGAAGTCGGCCCCCGCGCAGAGCCCGATCAGCGCCTGCACCGCGATCCCGGCCCCGGCGGACGGCACGGACCCGAACACGATCATGAAGCCGCCCGCCGTGAACAGCGACCCCGACAACACGACCCGGCTGCCGATCCGGTCACCGAGCAGCCCACCGCCGATGTTGGACAGCACGTAACCGACGTAGTACGCCGTCGCGAACGCCCCCAGCCCCGCCAGCGACACCCCCAGCGCCTCGCCCGCCTGCAGCGACGCGGGCCCCCAGGTGGAACGGTCGACGGAGGTCATGGTGAGCGAGGCCCAGCAGAGCAGCAGCACGACCCATCGCCGCAGGGACCGGGCCTCAACCGATGGTGACACTGTGTAATCGCTCACGTGCGGTCACGCTACTGCCTCACACCACGCCTTGTGACTTTCTGTACTTGAGTCATAACAATCTGCTACTCTCGGCGGTCCTTCCCGACCACATCGAAGGGACCTCGAATGTTCAAGAGAAGACGCGCATCGGCCGCCCTCACGATCACCGCAGCAGTGGCCGGCGTGCTGGCCTCCGCCGCGCTGACCGGCCCGGCCCGCGCGGCCGCTCCCGTACCGCTGCCCCACCCCTACCCCGGCTTCGGCCCCGCCTGGCCGGCCCCGGCGGGCACGGCCCACGTCCACAACGCCGTCCAGGACGCCGCCCGCAGTCAGGGCCTGCCGAACAAGAGCGCCTTCGGGGTGTCGTGACCCCCTCACCGGCCAAGGCGCCGGGCGTCGGCGTACGGCGACGCCCGGCCCGTCCGCTCCGGCCGGAACCCGCAGCCTGACCGCCCGCGGAGCCGATCCGGATCAGGCGCCGGGCGTGCTCCTGGGGCCGTCGGCGAAGTGCCGCAGAACCATCTCGATCAGCGCGTCGACGTCGGCCGCGACCATCGGCTCGCCGGTCATGCCCATCCGGTGGAGCAAGGTGCCGACGACGACGTCGATGTAGAGCAGGACGCGCTGCTCCGGCTCGCCGAGCGCCTCCTGGAGCGCCAGCCGGTACGGGTCCTGGAACCGGGTGGACAGGACCTCGCGCAGGGCGGGATCGCTGACGGCGTCGCTGAACACGCCCGCGAACGCGTCACCCGTGCCCGGCTCGCTGATCTTCCCCGCGATCCAGCGGATGGTCGAGGACATGATCTCGGCCCGGTCGGCGCCCTCCAGCGGCGCCGGGCCGAACGCGTCGAGCAGGCAGTCGACGATCAGCTCGCCCTTCGTCGGCCAGCGCCGGTAGACCGTCGTCTTCGCCACACCGGCCGCGGCGGCGATGCGCTCGACGGTGGCCCGCGCGTAGCCGAGCTCGTGGACGGTGCGCAACGTGGCGGCGAACACCTCGGCGTTGACGCCGGAGCGCGGGCGACCGGGCGGTCTGACGGAAGTGCTCGCTCGGGTCATGCCTGAACGATAACTTATTGCGCTACCGTAAGTATCGATACTTCAGGTAGCGGAATTGGAGGACCCATGACCGGCAGCCGCGATCCGAGCCGGGGACACCGGCCCGCCCCCGAGCAGCCAGAGACCGTCCCCGAGCCGCCCGAGGCCGTCCCACCGCCGGAGCCGGGCGCGGGCGGGCTGCTGCGTCCGCACGTCCCGGCGTTCGTCATGGTCGTCGTGTCGCAGGTGATCGGCGCGGTCGCGGGTCTGGCGCCGCTGCTGGCGGTCGTCGAGGTGGGCCGCGTCCTGCTGTCGCCGTGCCCGGTGGACGCCGGTCGCGTCCGGCTCGCGGTGCTCGTGGGCGTGGCGGGGCTGTTCGTGCGGCTGCTGCTGACGGGCGCGTCGTCGGGGCTCGGGCACGTGCTCGACGGCCGGGTGCAGCTGTCGTTACGACGGCGGCTGGCGGACCGGCTCGGGCGCGTGCCGCTCGGCTGGTTGTCCACCCGCCGTACGGGCGAGCTGGCCAAGGTGGTGGGCGAGGACGTGAGCGCGGTGCATCCGTTCATCGCCCACGCCCCCGGCGACCTGGCCACGGCGTTCGTGGTGCCGGCGGTGTCGCTGGTCTACCTGCTGACCGTCGACTGGCGGCTCACCCTGATCACGCTGATCCCGGTGGCGCTGGCCCTGGCGCTGGTGCCGCTGATGATGCGGCCCGCGCGGCTGCGCGAGCAGGAGGAGTTCGACGCCGCCATGGGACGCATCGCGAGTTCCGTCGTGGAGTTCGTGCAGGGCATCGCGGTGGTCAAGGCGTTCGGCGGCTCCGGGCGCGCCCACCGCGCCTTCCTGCGCGCCGCCGACGACTTCGCCGGCATCTTCAGCCGGTGGGCGCGCGGCATGTCCCTGATCGCGGCGGGGATGCAGGTCGTGTTGTCGCCGCCGTTCGTGCTGCTGGTCGTGCTGGCCGGCGGTGCGGCCCTGATCACGGGCGGCGGCCTGGCCCCGGCCGACCTGCTGCCCTTCCTGCTGCTCGGGCTCGGCCTGACGGCCCCGGTCGCGGCGCTCGGCCACGGCTTCGACGACTTCCAGGCCGCCCGGCGCGCGGTCGGCCGGATCAAGGACGTGCTCGCGGCGCCGCCGCTGCCGGAGCCCGCCCGTCCGGTCGTTCCCCGGGGGCACCGGATCGAGCTGCGGGACGTGCGGTTCGGCTACGACGACGGCCGCGAGGTGCTGCGCGGGATCGATCTGGAGCTGGAGCCCGGCACGGTCACGGCGGTCGTCGGGCCGTCGGGCGGCGGGAAGTCCACGCTGGTGCGGCTGTTGCCGCGGTTCTTCGACCCGACGCACGGCTCGGTCGTCCTGGGCGGGGTCGATCTGCGCGAGATCGGCAGCCGGGAGCTCTACCGGCGGGTCTCCTTCGTCTTCCAGGACGTCCGCCTGCTGCGCGCGTCGGTCGCGGACAACATCGCCCTGGGCGTGCCGGACGCCGGCCGCGAGGCGATCGTGCGCGCCGCCCGGCTCGCGCAGATCCACGACCGCGTCCTGGAACTGCCGCACGGGTACGACACGGTGATCGGCGAGGAGACCGGCCTGTCGGGCGGCGAGGCGCAGCGCATCTCGATCGCCCGCGCGCTGCTCGCCGCCACGCCCGTGCTGGTGCTCGACGAGGCGACCGCCTTCGCCGACCCGCAGACCGAGCAGGCGGTGCGCCGCGCCCTGGCGACGCTGGAGGGCGAGCGGACGATCCTGGTCATCGCCCACCGCCTGGAGACCATCATCGACGCCGACACCGTCGCCGTCCTGGAGGACGGGACGATCGTCGAGCGCGGCAGGCCCGCCGACCTGCTGGCGCGGAACGGGCGGTTCGCCGCGTTCTGGCGGTCCCACCGATCGGCGCTCACCGACGAGACCGAAGTCCGCGACGCCGTGCCGCAAGGAGAACGATCCCGATGATCCGCATGTTGCTGCGTGTGCTGGGACACCGGTACGCCGGGCCGGCGCGCCGCACCGTGGCCCTGATGACGACGACCGCCGTGGCCGAGGGGCTGTCCTACGTGCTGCTGGTGCCCGTGCTGCGGGCGCTGTTCGGCGGCGCGCCCGCCGACGCCTGGCCCTGGCTGGGCGCCTTCGGGGCCGCGGTCGCGGTCTACGCCGCGCTGCGCTACACCAGCGACCTGGCCGGCATGCGGGTGGGGACCTCGATGTTGCGCGGCATGTACCACCGGCTCGGCGAGCACCTGGCCCGGCTGCCCCTCGGCTGGTACGACGCCGACCGGGTCGGCGAGGTGTCCGTCATGGCCAGCCGCGGCCTGTTGCAGGCGATGGGCATCATCGCCCACCTGCTGGCGCCGTTCGTCTCCGCGCTGGTCACGCCGTTGACCATCGTCGCCGTGATGTTCACCGTCGACTGGCGGACGGGGCTGGCCGCGCTGGCCGCCGCGCCCGTCGTGGCGGCGGTCCAGAGCTGGACGGCTCGTTCGACGGCAGCGGCCGACGCCGAGCGCCACGAGGGTGACAAGGAGGCCGCGGGGCGGGTCGTCGAGTTCCTCCAGACCCAGCCGGTGCTGCGGGCCGCGGGCCGCACCGGCGAACGGTTCGCGCTGCTCGACGACTCGCTGCGCGAGGTGCGGCGGGCCTCCCGCCGTACGGTGGTCTCGACGTTGCCCGGTGTGGTGGGGTTGGCGCTGGTGGTGCAGGTCGCGTTCAGCGTGATCCTGGCGCTGGGCGCCTACCTCGCGCTGGGCGGGGAGATCGGCGTGGCGGAGGTCCTGGCGGTGCTGGTGCTGACCGCCCGCTGCGCGGATCCGCTGCTGTCGCTGTCGGAGGTCGGGGGCAAGCTGCGTGCCGCGCGTTCCGTGCTGGCCAGGCTGGACGCGGTGCTGAGCACCGAGCCGCTGCCGGAGCCGCGCGAACCGGTCGAGCCGGTACGCCACGACCTGGCGTTCGAGTCCGTCGCCTTCCGGCACGGCGACCGCACGGTGCTCGGCGACGTGTCGTTCTCCGTGGCCGAGGGGCAGCGGCTGGCCGTGGTCGGGCCGTCGGGGGCGGGCAAGAGCACCCTGCTGCAACTGCTGGCCCGCTTCCACGACGTGGACGCGGGCGCGGTCCGCATGGGCGGCGTGGACGTGCGCGACATCAGCACCGAGGCGCTGATGAGCCGGATCGCCGTCGTCTTCCAGGACGTCTACCTCTTCGACGGCACGATCGAGGACAACGTGCGGCTCGGCCGTCCGGACGCCGACGAGGCCGAGGTGCGGGCGGCGGCGACCGCGGCCCGGCTGGACGAGGTGGTCGAGCGGCTGCCCGGCGGATGGGCGGCGAACGTCGGCGAGGGCGGGGCGCTGCTGTCCGGCGGTGAGCGCCAGCGCGTCTCGATCGCGCGGGCGCTGCTGAAGAACGCCCCCATCGTGCTGCTGGACGAGGTGACCTCCGCGCTGGACCCGGTGAACGAGGCGGCCGTCCACGAGGGCGTCGAGCGCCTGATGGCGGGGCGCACGGTGGTCATGGTCGCCCATCGCATGCGGACCGTCCGGCGCGCCGACCGCGTCGTCTTCCTCGACGGCGGCCGGATCGTGGAGGCGGGCGGCCACGACGAGCTGCTGCGCCGCGGCGGCCGGTACGCCGGCTTCTGGCACGTCTCGACGGCCGTCCCGGACTCGATAATGGAGTGAACCTTCTGGATCATGTGCGTACTGTGGCGAAGGTGGATCCAGCTGACTTCTACACCGGCATCGTCGCGGAGCTCTACGGACCGCTGAAGTCCGTCTCCCAGGACCCGGAGCCCTATGCCGCCTTCGTCGAGCGCGCCGGCGTCCCCGCGCTGGAGCTGGGCTGCGGGGACGGCGATCCCCTGCTGGAGCTGCGCCGGCGCGGCCTGGAGGTCGACGGCGTCGACTCCTCGGCGGACATGCTGGCCCGGCTCCGGCGCCGGGCCGGCGAGCTGGACGTGTCCGTGACGCTGTTCCACCAGCGCATGGAGAGCCTGAGCCTGCCCCGCCGCTACCGGGCGATCTTCCTCGCCGGGCCGACCTTCACCCTGCTCCCCGACGACGCCACGGCGCTGGCCGCCCTGCGCGGCATCCGCGCCCACCTGGACGAGGGCGGCGCCGCGCTGGTGCCCCTGTTCACCCCCGACCCGGCCCCGGCCGACCAGATCGGCCGGGCACGCACGGCCGTCGCCCCCGACGGCGCCGACCTGCGGGTGTCGGTCGTCTCCCAGCGACGCGACGAGACCGCCCGGACGCAGACGACCGTCCTGCGCTACGAACGCCACCACGGCCCGGACGTCAGCGTCGCCGAGCGCCCGTGGGTCCTGCACTGGTACTCCCGCGAGGTGTTCGAGGAGCTGGCCGCGACCGCCGGCCTGGCCGTGACCGCCGTCACCGACCCGGACGGCGCCCCCGCACCCGCCCACGCCACCGACCTGCACGTCCACCTCGAACCCGCCACCTGACCCGGCGGCGGCGCCGCGGAGGACGGTCGTACCGGGCTGCTGCTCGGCGCGGCCCTGGGACTGGGCTACGACCTGGCGCTCTGGCGCGCCTACCGCGGCGTGCCCCTGTCCTGAGGGGGACGCCGGTCAGCGCCGCAGCCTCGGGTCGCGGGTGGGGTCGGCGTACATGCGCGGGCAGCCGCGGTCGACGGCCTTCGGACGCAGTTCGTAGTGCCAGGGCTCGTTCCGGTAGATCTGGCACAGCCCGTACGCGGCGCCGTGCGCCGACAACCATCCGGCGGCGGCGGCCCCCAGGTCGACCGCGTCGCCGGACACGTGCAACGACGTGTCCGGGGAGGCCACCCATCGGGCGGCCTCCTGCTCCGAGCCGTACCGGGCGACCGCCTCACGGCGCAGCCGTTCCTGGTACGCGGGGGAACGCCGGCCGCTGTTGACCACGAACTCGACCCCGTCGCCCGCGGCCTCGGCCGCCGCCCGGCGCAGGGCACCGAGCAGATCGGCGTCGAGGCCGGCGACGGCCGGGATCCCGTCGTCGAACACCGTCACGCCTTCGGGCACGGCCCCCTCGGCCCCGTCGTACGCCGAGGCGGTCAGGGACGTCACCGCCTGGTGGACGACGACGCCGGCGGCGAGCGCCACGCCGAGGACGACAAGCGCGGCCACCAGGGCCGACCGGGTCCGGCGGGCTGCCGTTCGTGCTGGTCCGCTGGGTATCATGCGGCCAGTCAAGGCAGCGGGCCGTTGCCGGCCCGTATGGGATTTTTCATATGCCGGCGATAGGCCCAGGGCCGTACGGTCAGGGGTATGCGGGTACTGATCGTCGAGGACGAGCCCTATCTGGCCGAAGCCGTCCGCGACGGCCTGCGCCTGGAAGCGATCGCCGCCGACATCGCCGGCGACGGGAACACCGCCCTGGAGCTGCTGAGCGTCAACGCCTACGACATCGCCGTCCTCGACCGCGACATCCCGGGCCCCTCGGGCGACGAGATCGCCGGGCACATCGTCGCCTCCGGCAGCGGCATGCCCATCCTCATGCTCACCGCCGCCGACCGGCTCGACGACAAGGCCAGCGGGTTCGAACTCGGCGCCGACGACTACCTCACCAAACCCTTCGAGCTGCGCGAACTCGTGCTCCGCCTCAGAGCGCTCGACCGCCGGCGCGGCCACAGCAGGCCGCCGGTGCGCGAGATCGCGGGCCTGCGCCTGGACCCGTTCCGCCGCGAGGTCTTCCGCGACGGCCGCTACGTTCCGCTCACCCGCAAGCAGTTCGCCGTGCTCGAAGTCCTCGTCGCCGCCGAGGGCGGGGTCGTCAGCGCCGAAGAGCTCCTGGAGCGGGCGTGGGACGAGAACGCCGACCCCTTCACCAACGCCGTCCGCATCACGGTCTCGTCCCTGCGCAAGCGCCTCGGCGAGCCCTGGGTGATCGCCACCGTGGCGGGGGTCGGCTACCGCATCGACACGGCGCCCGCCGCCGGGCGCGAGGGGGAGGACCATGGGTAGGACCCCCGGCCTGAGCGTGCGGCTCAAGCTCACCCTGAGCTACGCCGGGTTCCTCGTGGTCGCGGGCCTCCTGCCGCTCGGCGCGGTGGGGGTCTACTACATGCGCGGTCTGCCCGATGACGCCATCTACTCCACCGGCGACTTCCTGGTCAACCGGTCGGCCATCGTGCGCTCGTTCGCCCCGTTCGCGGCTCTCGTGCTGGCGTTCCTGCTGGTGTTCGGCCTCGTGGGCGGGTGGTTGCTGGCCGGCCGGATGCTCGCGCCCCTGACCCGCATCACGGACGCCGCCCGCAGGGCCACCGGCGGCTCGCTCTCCCACCGCATCCGGCTGCCGGGCCGCGCGGACGAGCTGCGCGAGCTCGCCGACGCCTTCGACACCATGCTCGCCCGGCTCGAAGCGCACGTCGCCGAGCAGCGGAGGTTCGCCGCCAACGCCTCCCACGAGCTGCGCACCCCGCTCGCCGTCGCCCGGACGCTCCTCGACGTCGCCCGCACCGACCCCACCCGTGACCCCGCCGGGCTCGTCGACCGCCTCCATCTGGTCAACAGCCGGGCGATCGACCTCACCGAGGCGTTGCTCCTGCTCAGCCGCGCCGACCAGCGGTCCTTCCCGCGCGAGCGCGTCGACCTGTCGCTCATCGCGGAGGAGGCCGTCGAGACGCTGCTGTCCCTCGCCGAGCGGCGCGGCCTCGCCGTCGAGACCTCCGGCGACCTGACCCCCGCCACGGGCTCACCCGCGCTGCTGCTCCAGATGACGACGAACCTCGTGCACAACGCGATCGTCCACAACCTGCCCGGCCAGGGCACGGTGTGGGTCACGACCGCCGTTCACGCCGGGACGGTGGTCCTCACCGTCGAGAACACCGGCGACGAGCTGCCCCCGGACGTGGTTCCCACGCTCGTCGAGCCGTTCCGGCGCGGCACCGACCGCGTCCGCGCCGACCACGCGGGGGTCGGGCTGGGCCTGGCGATCGTCGGCAGCATCGTCCGGGCGCACGACGGCACCCTCGAGCTCGTCCCCCGCCCGTCCGGCGGCCTCCGCGTCACCGTGCGCCTCCCGGCGGGCGTCACGGAGGGCACCCCCCGTCGGCGATCGCCCGCCGCCTGAACTCCGTGGGAGTCAGGCCGGTCGACTCGCCGAAGGCCCGGTAGAAGCTCGACCTCGTCTGGAAGCCGCTGGCGTGTGCGACCCTGTCGACGCCCCAGCCGGTGACCAGCAGCAACCGGCACGCGTGGGCGACCCGCAACCGGGTGACGTACTGCCAGACGGGCATGCCGAGGGCCCGTTTGAAGGCCAGGGCCGCGTAGGTGGGGTGCACCCCGGCGGCTTCGGCGATCTCCTCGACCGACAGCCGGTCGGTGTAGCGGCGGGCGACGACGGCCAGCATCCGCTCGGCCGATCCGGCCGCCGCCGCTTCGGCGGGCGCCGCCTCGCGCGGCCCCCCGGTCAGGCGGGCCAGCCGGGCGTGCATCTCCAGCAGGCAGACCTCGGCCACGGCGGGGGCCGGCTCGTGGCGCAGCTCCCGGTCCCAGCGGCCCATGAGGAAACGGTCGTGCTCGCCCTCGGCGGCGGTGCCGTACAGGAACTCCCCCGACAGCGCCCGCTCGACCGCGCCGCGCAGCCGGTCGTGGCCGATGACGGCGCTCAGGGGGACGGTGGCCCAGAGGAAGTCCACGCCCTCGGCCGTGAGCAGCCGGTGCGGGTAGCCGCCCCAGAAGACGGCGAGACGGCCGGGCGGCAGGTCCACCTCGCCGCCGACGGTCGCGTACCTGGCGGTGCCCGACAGGACGAGGTTGAACTCGACCTCGGGGTGGATGTGGGAGCGGGGCATGGGGCCCGACGTCACGTGGAATGCCTGCAGGCCGATGACCTGGGCCAGAGATCGCACACCTTGAGGATATGCGACATCTCGGATCTTCCGGGTGGATGACCGGAATGAGGTCGCCGAGGCAGAGTAGCGGCATCTCACCACACCCCCGGAGGTTCCACCATGTCCGAGCTGGACGACTTCATGTTCGACCTCAACGGCTACCTGATCCTCAGGAACGCCGTGGACGCGGATCTGCTGCGGCGGCTCAACGAGGAGTTCGACGCCTTCCCCCGCCACCTCGCCAGGGGCGAGTGGTACCGGGGCGCCCAGCGCCGCGACTACACCCCCGAGACCGGCTTCGAGCTGCACCAGGCGGTCGCGGCGGGCCGGCCGTTCGAGGAACTGGTCGACCACCCGAGCTGGTTCGACCTGGTCAGGCACTACGCGGGCGAGGAGGACAGCTACATCCCCGGGGTCTTCGTCGACGAGACGATCGCCTCGATCCGCGAGTCGGGCGGGCACCACCCCGTGCACTCCGGCGGCTACCGCACCGCGCTGCGCTGCGGCTACCGCTACGACCACGGCGTCTTCCGCTGCGGCCAGGTCAACATCATCCTCGCGCTGACCGACGTCGGTGAGGGCGACGGCGCGACGATGGTGGTGCCCGGCTCGCACAAGTCGAACTTCCGGCACCCGCTGGGCGGCGACTACGCCAGGGGCGACCGCATGGACACCCTGCCGGGCGCGATCCCCGTCCACCTGGAGAAGGGCGACGCGCTGCTCTTCGTGGACGGGCTCATGCACGGCGGCTCCACCCGTACCAACCCCGGCGAGCGCCGCGTGGTCATCTACCGCTACGGCCCGGTGTGGGCGGGCAGCAGGTACGGCTACGTCTACGACGAGTCCTGGCTCGGCGGGCTGACCGAGCAGCGTCGCAAGGTGCTCTACCCGGTCCCGCGCGTCCACGTCGGCGACCCCTGCCCCGCGGAGCCCGGCGACAGGTGAGGAACGGTCACGCCCGCGAGCGGGTGTGACAGCCTGGAGGCGTGACTGCCGAGTGGTTCAGGGCCGATGTGCTCGCGGCCGTCCGGGCGCGGCTGCTGCGTCCGGGCGCCGTGACGGCGGGGTTCGCCGGGGTCGAGGTCGTGGCGGAGGGCGACGGCATGCTGGTGGCCTTCCGCTGGCGGCGCGACCCGAACACCTACGCCCTGCGGATCGGGTTCCCGGCGGCGCCGGAGAGCGCGTGGACCGGCCTTCCGGTGTCCTCGGCCGCCGAGTGGGCCTGTGACGTCGAGTTCCTCCTCATGGAGGAGCTGGACACCGGGCTGGTCCGCCGGAGCCGCCGGACGGTCCGCGACGGCCGGGTCCTGCTGGACACCCGCGACGCCCCGGACGTCTGGCCGGCCGGGTACTTCGTCGGCGAGGTCCCCCTCGACGACGACGCGCCCGCCGCCGACGCCGGGTTCTGGCTGGCCAGGGAGGGGCTGGACGTCGGCGTCCCCCGGCGGCTGATCGCCGAGGCGAGGCTCGCCTGCTGGCTCCAGGCCTACGTCGACAACGCCCGTGGGAAGCCCTTCGTCGGCCACGCGGCCGCGTCCTGGGAGGACGAGCGGCACACCCTGGCCCGCCTCGACGTGTTGTACGTGCTGCCCGGCGTCCCGGCCGGGGTGCGCCTGGCGCTGGCCCTCCTCGCGGTCCGCGAGGTGGCCGAGGCGGGCGCGCTGGGCGTGGTCACCGCGATCGACGTCTCCGAGCTGCGGGAGGTCGGGTTCGGGTCCGCGGGCGACGGCGGCCTCGTCCTGCGCACCAGGAGCGGCGCCTGATCCCGAGGTGACGGGCCCGCGCCCGGGGTCAGCGCCGGGGGCAGGCGAACTCGTCGTGCGGGCCCCAGGTGGTCTTCACGTCGCCGCCGTCGCGGCGGCCGCACTCCATGGCCACCACCGGCCCTTGGGGGGTTTCCCGGAGGATGAGGAACCTCTTGTCGGACGGCACGACGGTCACCGCGCCCGAGGCGTTGCGCGGATCGCTCGGGTAGACGATCGTCCCCGTCGCGCCGCGCAGGCCGGCGTCCCCGCCGACGCCGAAGGAGGACAGGACCTGCACCGAGCCCCGTCCGCAGCCCGCCGCCTTGTTGAGCTGGCAGACGGTGTTGACGGCCGTGGCCATGGTCATGAGGGCGTCGTAGGCGAGCGGCCCGCGCCAGTGGTCGTACCAGGCGTCGTGGCCGTAGGCGGCGGAGTAGCGGGCGAGGTACTCCTTGCCCATCTCGTTCGGCGGCCTGCTGGGGAGCGCGTGCGCCGAGTAGTACAGCGTGACGCCGTCGAAGGACAGCTGCTGCGCGCGCGTCACCGTGGTGGTGACGTCGGCCCCGGCCAGCACGGTGAGGGCGCTCGGGCACGCGTTCTTGCCCTTGACGGTCTGCAGGAAGTCGCGCAGCCGCTGGGCCCGTCCCGGCCAGAAGACCAGGGTGCGCCGCGGGTCCTTGGCGACGATCGCGCAGGTCTCGTCGGCCAGCGCCGACAGGCTGTACACCGTCTTGCCGCCGGGCTGGGGGCTCTTGCTCGACGGCGAGAACCACAGCTGGGTGCTCGGACGGAACACGGCGGCGAAGTCGTCGCTGAGGGTCTTGCTGTAGTCGTCATCGGGGTCGCCGAGGATGACGGCCGACGCGGCGGGGGCGCACGTGCCGTCCCCGGCGGGGATGACGCCGGCGTTCCTGACGAAGGCCGCGATCAGCCGGGCCTGTTCCGGGTTGTCGTAGGAGACCTGGTGATACAGCGGGTGCGACTGGAAGGTCTCCGAGGTGGCGCCGATGCCCAGCATGGGCAGGCCGCCCTCGCCGAGGATCCGCTGGGCCTCGATCGTCTCCTTCCTGCTCTCGCCCAGCCCGATGACGCCGAGCACCTTCCGGTCCGGCTGGGCCGCGATCCGGCGCGCCATCTCGGGCGCCTTCGCGTACCCGGCACCGGCCTCCTGGACGTTCACCCGCACGAAGACGTTGCCGTCGTAGTTGCGCCGGCTGTGCGGGGTGGCCTCCGCCATGTCGTTCATCTTCTGCTGGGCCAGCCCGATCCCGCGCAGTTCGGGGAGCACGCCGTTGTACTCGGGGTGCTCGAAGGTGGCGACCCCGGAGCCGAGGTACACCACGGTCTTGACGGTGTATCCCTGTTTCTCCTTGGCCTCGACCCTGGCGTTCTCGGTCTCGATCCGCTGCTTGTCCGCGGCGTAGAGGTTCTGCGCCCCGGCGGCGTCCGGGACCGGGGCGGGCGGGCTCGCCGGGCCGGGCGCGGGCTGCGCGAGGCAGGAGGTGTCCGGCGGCCGGATCGGGGGCAGCCAGGGGATCGCGAGCACAGCCGCCAGGCCGACGGCGGCCAGGCCCTGCGCCACGGCCTCCGTCGCGGCGAGCCCGGGGCTGCCGAGCCGCACGGGGATCTTGGTCCGGCCCGCCAGGGTGGCGGCGTCGAGGCCGTCGGTCCCCTGGATGACGCCCTCCGTCGTGTCGAGGGCCGCCTCGCCGAGAGCGCTCGCCGCCCACCTGAGGTCCGGGTCGGTGGCCTTGACGTCCGAGGCCGGCGCGGCGATCACGACCGTGCGACGTACGCGGGTGTCCCGCGCGGCTTCGGCGACGCGGTCGGTGAGGGCGGCGTCGCCGGTGACGAAGAGCACGAACCTGCTCCGGCGACGCCGCCGCCACGGTGACAGCCTGGGGGTGAAGGCCGCCTCCAGGTCGCACAGAAGCGCCCGGAGCAGGGCTCCCTCCTGCTTCTCGCGGTCGGGACCCCACATGAGCCGGCCGGCTTCCGGGAAGAAGTCGGCCCTGTCATGCCCGATGTAGCCGGGGAACCAGGCGCGGGTCCGGCGGCGCCACGACCAGCGGAAAACTCCGCGGATCGCCCAGCCCGCCAGGACGAACAGGAGAACCTGGAAAAACAACGACAATCCGCCTACTTGGTTGGCACTCCGTACGAAATAGGCGAGATTTGGGTGAAGGTCGTGAAATGCCAGCTCTAGTGCGCCGGTTGCCCGTTCGCCATCCCTTATCGCGCTCAAGGCTCGATAACGAGGAAAACGTACTGTGCCCCAGCCGCGTGGCGTCGTGTTCCCCAGCTGGACGACGATCCCGCCCGGGCGGGTGGCCTCGTCGACCTCGGCGTACGGGACGAGGGGCCGGTCGTCCGCCGTGCGCAGCCGGCGGGCGAGCGCCTTGACCACGACGCCGGGGGCGGCCGCCCGGGTGCCCTTATAGATCTTCACGACGAGCGCCGGAGCGGTCCCGCGTGCCGTGACTCTTTCGTCGATCATCGAGGCGAACGCGTCGAAGTCGCCGTTCGAGGGAGCCATGCATCCAGTATTGAGGCCACGGGTAATTCGGCCCGCCCGCGATACGAAAGTGAAATCGAACGGTTGGCGGTCATCGGCTCTCGCGCAGGAGCGAACGCAGCCCGGCGGTGTCGATGACGTGGGCCGTTCTCGGGAACACGCCGCTCATCAGCGTCCGGTGGACGTGCCGGTCCGGGTCGGCGACCCCGTCCGACAGCACGTGCAGCCGGTAGTCGCGGTCGGCGGCGTCGGCGACGGTGGACAGGACGGCGCCGCTGGTGGTGAGCCCGGCGACGACCAGGGTGGTGATCCCGCGCTCCCGCAACCGGCGGTCGAGGTCCGTCGTGGACAGCGCGCCGACCCGGGTCTTACGGACGACGAGGTCCCCGGGTTCGGGGGCGACCCGCCGGTGGAAGTCGGTGCCGGGGTCCTCGTGGTGCAGCAGGCGTCCGCGGCCGATGAACGAGAACGTCGGGTTTGCGGCCGGGATCGCCGCCCAGTCGGCCTCGGTGAAGCCGAGCCGCACGTGGACGACGAGGGCGCCGTGCGCGCGCATGCCGGCGGCGGCGTCGGCCACCCGGGACAGCAGCGCCTCCTGCTCCTCCAGGCCGGGCAGCGAGGCGAGCACGCCCTGCTGGAGGTCCAGGACGAGCAGCGCGGCCGTCCGGGGATCGAGCTCGGGGGACGTGACGGTCATCGTTGTCTCCTTGGTGTTGAGGGGATTCAGGCGTGGGACGCCGGCACCGGCTCGGGAAGGGCCGCCGCGGCGCGCCGGGGCAGCAGCAGCGGGGTCGCCAGCAACAGCACGCCGGCCAGGCCGATGGCCGTACGGGGGCCGAGCAGGGCGCCCAGCACCCCCCACGCGGCCGTCAGCAGCGCGGTCGACGCCTTGGTCGTCACCGACCAGGCCGACAACGTGCGGGTGATCCGGTCGTTCGCGGTGCGTTCGAGGCGGTAGGTGGCCGAGACGGGGTTGAAGACGCCGCAGCAGAAGATGAGCCCGAGTTCGACGCCCATCACCAGCAGCAGCCCGCCGGTGCCCGGCCCCACGAAGGCCAGCCCGACGGGCCACACCGCGCGCAGCGTCCCGGTCACGACCAGGACGCGGTGCTGGCCGAACCGGGTGACCAGCGGACGGGCCAGCCGCGCCCCGAGCAGCCCGCCGACCGCGGGCACGGCGAAGGCGAGACCGTACTGCCACGAGGTGAACCCCAGCCGGCCGAGCATCAGGACGGCCAGCAGCGCGTCGGCGGCCATCAGCAGCCCGTTGAACAGGGCGGTGTTGAGGAACAGCGGGCGCAGCGCGGCGTCGGCGAGGATGTACCGCCAGCCGTCGAGCAGGTCGCCGGCGCGCATGCGCGCGGGCTCCCGCCGTTCGGGGCGCGGCTCGCCGCCGCCCGCCGCGCGGACGCCCAGGGCCGACAGCAGGTAGCTGACCGCGTCGGCCACCACCGTCGCGACCGGGCCGAGGAGCGCGATGGCGGCGCCGCCCAGCGGCGGTCCGACGATCGTGGTCGTCCAGGTCGTGGACTCCAGGCGGGCGTTCGCGACGAGCAGGTGCTCGCTCGGCAGCAGCGTCTTGAGGTACGCCCCGGAGGCGGCGCGGAAGGTGATGTCGGCCGCCGCCACCACGACCGAGACCAGCAGGAGCTGGACGAAGGTGAGCGCGCCGAACGCGAACGCGGCGGGGATCGTCAGCAGCGCCGCGAACCGCACCAGGTCCGCCCCGATCAGCACGGGCCGCTTGCGGCGGAACTCCACCCACGGGCCGAGCGGCACCGCCACGGCCGCGCCCACCGCCGCGCCCACGGCCGACAACGCCGCGACCTCCGCCGGCCCGGCGTGCAGCACCTGGACGGCGATCAGCGGGAAGGCGCCGAAGGCGAGCCACGTGCCGAGCGCGCTGGTGCCGTACGCCGCCCACAACCAGCCGAACCGGCGGCCCAGCCGGTGCCCGTTCCTCATGTCCGACGCTCCTCGTCATTCGCCAGTACAACCGATACGCGATCGGGAGCATCCAATCGGGCAAGCCAGTAGGAGATCAAACAACCGGGTGGCCCGATCCGCACAACCGGTGGTTGTGTCCGTAAGGTGTGCGCATGGACCTCGACATCGTCCGGACCTTCGTCGCCGCCGCCGAGGCGGGGCAGTTCCAGGAGGCCGCCGCCGACCTGGCGGTCACCCAGCAGGCCGTCTCCAAGCGCATCGCCGCCCTGGAACGCGACCTCGGGGTGCGGCTGTTCACCCGCACCCCGCGCGGCACGAAGCTCACCATCGACGGGCAGGCGTTCCTGCCGCACGCCCGCGAGCTGCTGCGGGTCGCCGAGCGGGCGGTCGCGTCCGTGCGGGCGGGCAGCCGTCCGCTGCGCGTCGACGTGCTGGCCTCGCGTGGCGTGGGGTCGGGCCTGATGCGCGGCTTCCATCACGCGTACCCCGGCATCGACCTCGACGTGGTGATGTTGTTCGACATCGACGCGGCCATCGCCGCCATCCGGTCCGGCACGATCGACGCCTCCTTCCGCGCCGTCGCCGTGCCCGGCCGGCCCCTTCCCGAGGACGTCGAGTCCGCCTGGGTGGTCGACGAGGCCCTCCAGCTCCTCACCGGCCCCGCCCACGCGCTGGCCGGCGCCCGCTCGGTGACCCTCGCCCAGCTCGCCGGACACCGGATCTGGATGCCCGGCCTCACCCCCGGCACGGAGTGGACCGCCTTCTACGACGACCTGGTCGCCGAGTTCGGCCTCACCATCGAGGCGACCGGCCCCAACTTCGGCTCCGACGTGCTCCTCGACACCATCGCCGACACCCCGGCCCTGGCCACGTTCATGGGTGACCGGACCCGGCTCGTCTGGCCCGCCGGTCACGGGCTGCGCCGCATCCCGGTGACCGGCCCCACGCCCGTCTACCCGCACTCGCTCCTGTGGCACCGCGACAACCCGCACCCGGCGCTGGCCACCCTTCGCGCCCACCTCGCCGCCACGGCGGCCGAGCGCCAGGCCGGGACATGGGCCCCGGCCTGGGCTCGGGCAGCAGGCGGCCGCCGGGTGGGCTGACCCGCCGGTTCCCGGTCAGCCTTCCTGAGGCCCCTGGGTGACCCAGTAGTCGTGGAGAAGGGTGTTCTTGGGGCACCACTCCTCCGAGACGGACGTGCCTCCCACCATGGGCCCGGGGCGCTCCGGCTCGATCCCGCAGCGGATGTGGACCTGGTGCCAGTGCTGGTAGGTGCCGGCCGGGCAGACGGACCGCGCCCCGAACTGCTCGTACCTGATGACGCCGCCGCCGACGCGGTGGATCTGCTCGCCCTGGCACGGGCCGTCCGCCGCCGCCCGCGGGTGAACGCCCGGCCCGGCGTGCGCCGGCCCAGCTCGGCCGAACCCGGCCGGACCCGTCCGGTGCGGGACGCCACGTCGGCGGCTCCCGGGCCCGCCTACGTCCCGATAGGGTCATCCGGGCATCCTCCGGACAGAAGGACCCTCTGGTGAACCTGGGCATCGTCGGGCAGGCCGCGGGGCTGTTCGCCGTCACCAACATCGACGACATCCTGATCCTGGCGCTGTTCTTCGCCCAGGGCGCGGGCCGGCGGGGCGTCGCCGTGCGGATCGTGGCGGGCCAGTACCTGGGCTTCCTCGCCCTCGTGGCGGTGGCCGTGGCGGCCGGCTTCGGGGCGACCTTCCTGCCCGGGTCGCTGATCCCGTACCTGGGGCTGCTCCCCCTCGCCCTGGGCGTCAAGGCCGCCTGGCAGGCGTGGCGGAACCACCGCGACGGTGACGACGGCGAACCGGACGGCGAGCCGCCCGGCGGCCCGAGGACGCTGGAGGTCGCCGCGGTCACCTTCGCCAACGGCGGCGACAACATCGGCGTGTACGTGCCGGTCTTCGCCACCGCGGGACCGGCCGGCACCGGCGGGTACGTCGTCGTGTTCCTCGTGCTGGTCGGCGTGTGGTGCGCGGCCGGACGGTTCTTCGCCACCCGTCCCCTGGTCGCCCGCGCCCTGAGCCGGTGGGGGCACGTCCTGCTGCCCGTGGTCCTGATCGGCCTGGGCCTGCTCATCCTCGTCGAGGGCGGCGCCTTCGGCCGGTAGGTCCGGGAACTTGGGCGCGGCTCCGAACCATCGGCCGGGCGGGGGCGTCCAACAAG
The DNA here is from genome assembly GCF_040631115.1 of Nonomuraea sp. NPDC005692. Taxonomy (NCBI): domain Bacteria; kingdom Bacillati; phylum Actinomycetota; class Actinomycetes; order Streptosporangiales; family Streptosporangiaceae; genus Nonomuraea; species Nonomuraea sp. NPDC005692. Next base: position 113,969 of record NZ_JBEXYU010000008.1, read on the forward strand.
ATCACGGCATCGGAAGGGGGTCCGGATGTTGGTCCGCTCGGGCGGCGCCTCGGGGGCGCGGGCATGGTGAGGCGCGGACGCGCCGCTCGTCCGGCGCCGCGGATCGACGTGGCCCGCCTGCCCGAGGACGTCGTCGCGCTCGTCGACGCCCTCGAACCCGGCGAGAGCCTGGTCCTCACGCGTGACGGCGCGTCGATCGCGACGATCTCCAGCACCGTCGACGTGGTCCAGGGCGCCGTCGTCGACCGCGGGGCGCCGGACGAGCCCGACGATCCGCCGCCGGTCGGCCATGACGACGTGACGGTCGTGGCCACCGCGATGGAGCTGTCGAACGCCGCCCGGGTCGCGCTGTCCGACCGGCTCGGGGCCGACTACGTGGTGCTCGACATGCACGCCGCCCCGGCGACGGCCGACGTGCTGCTGGTGCCCGCCGGCAGCCCGCAGCTGATCGCCGGACTGCGGTCGATGTTCCCGAAGGCCCGCGTGGTCGTCACCGAGATCGAGGACCCGGAGCTCGGGGTCCGGTACCACGGCCCGGTCCGGCGGCTGCTCGACGCCGGCGCGGACGCGTACCTGCCGCCGGCGACCGTCCCGCTGCTGGCCAGGCAGCTCGACCATGTCCTGGGCCAGGGGCGCGAGCTCACCGGCGGGGCCACGGCACCGCTGCAGATCGCCCCGGCGGCGGACGGCGACCCGGAGGAGCAGGTCTAGCCGGGCGGCGGCTGGGACGGCGGTCCGAACAAGGTGGCGGTGTCGACGGTGGCGGCGTCGCCCGAGCTCGTGCGCTTGGGTTCGCCGTCGGCGCCGATGAGCGGCAGGTGGTCCGGGAGCCTGCTCGGGTCGACCGCGCCCGTGCCGGTGATCCAGGACGGGCGCGACGGCTGCGCCGGTGGCGTCTTCGCCTGGAGGCCGTACTTGGCGGTGAGCCACACGTTGCCCGACGGCAGGGAGCCGCCGTTCCAGCCGCCGTCCCAGACGTATCCGAAGGCCAGCGTCGCGTACCAGGCGGTGCCGCAGGGGGCGGGGTTGGACCCCTCGCCGCTCCACATGTACCAGTCGGCGTGCGAGGTGGTGTTGGGGGTGTAACGCCAGTCGGAGTCCAGGCCCAGGCAGGCGCCCCAGACCTGGGTGTTCAGGTTGTAGACGAGCACGACTTGACGTATCGCGAGATGGCCGGCGGGCACGGCCCGTCCACGGCCGCACGGGATGCCGTCGTTCGGCCCGAAGACGTTCGCCGCGGACGTCTGGTAGGAGCCGGCGTTGACGTGGGAGAGGTCCAGCATCTCGGCGTAGACCAGGACGCACAGGGAGTCCGAACGGTAGACCCAGTCCTCGTTGTGGGCCCCGTTGTCGGCGGCGTGGGCCGGGGTCGTCGAGGTGGCCGCGACCAGGAGGGCAGCGGCGGCGGCGCACAGGCCGCGGCGGGCCCGCCGGCCTGTCGTGCCGGACGTCCGGGGGTGTCTTCGCATGTTGTTCTCCTCAGCGGCGGGCGCGGGCCGTTCGCTGCCATGGTCGGGGCGCGCCGGGGTGCGCACAATCTCTTCGGCCGGGCACCGAAGAGCTCCCCCGTCAACCGGACGATTGCTTGAAATCGATCATCAGGCGACGATTGGCGCATGCGTCTCAACTTCCAGGTGGGCGACCTCGCGGCCACCCGGTTCGTGGTCTCGCCCCTGACCCACGCGATCTTCGCGGCCTTCAGCGTCCACCATCCCGACTTGACCGAGAAGGGCTCGATCTGGCGGGACATCGCCAGGACCGTGCCGCGCCGGACGCTGCCGCTGCTCGACATACTCAACCGCGGCGCCTCCCGCGTCACCCTGCACGAGGGGCTGGTCACCTCCGAGGTGGCCCCGCCGATCGAGACCGCCGCGCTCTCCGACGAGCTCGACGCGCTCGCCGCCCTGGACACCCCACCCGAGGAGCGCGAGTTCGGCGGCGACCTGTGGCGCTTCAGCGGGGTGCCGGGACGGCCCGACCTCGACATGGACCCGGCGCGGTTCCGCCGGGCCCTGGCCGACAGCATGTACGTGCTCTTCCACCGTTTCCTCGCTCCGGAATGGCCCGGCATGCGCCGGAGGCTCGAAACCCGCCTGGCCGCCTACCAGGAGACGGTGGCGCGGATCGGGCTCGGCTCCGCGCTCAGCACCCTGAGCCCGCGGCTGTCCTGGGACGGCGGCGGCATGGTCGTCGCGGGCGGCCCGCCGATCACGGTCGATCTGGGCGGACGCGGCCTGCTGCTCCATCCGATCTCCGGCGCCTCGCCCCGCTACCTGGGCATCGCCACCACCCGGGACCGGCGCAGCTCGGTGCTCACGGTCCCGATCCCCGACGGCGACCGCCAGGTGCTGCCGTCCCCGGCCTTCGACACGCTCGCCGCGCTGGTCGGGCGGGCGCGGGCGCGGGTGATGCGGGCCGTCGGTGGACACGGCTGCCGTACGGACGAACTGGCCGGGCGGCTCAGGGTCAGCGCCTCCACCGCCTCCGAGCACGTCACCGTGCTGCGCAACGCCGGGCTGATCGCCACCCGCCGCAACGGCCAGGCCGTCCACCACCACCTGACCGCCCTCGGCGCCCGCCTGCTGGCGGCCAACGGCTGACCCCGGTACGGACGGGCTCACCCGCTCCCGGGGGCCGGGCAGCCGACGCGGCGGTACTTGCCGGGGGGCATGCCGTACTCGCGTTTGAAGGCGTTGGCGAAGGCGAACTCCGAGCCGTAGCCGACCGCGGCGGCGACCGTGCTCAGCGCGGCGTCGGAGTCGCGCAGCATGCGCGCGGCCGTGCTCAGCCGCCACCAGGTCAGGTAGCTCAGCGGCGGCCGGCCGACGAACTGGGTGAAGCGGCGGGAGAAGGCCGCGCGCGACAGCCGGGCGCGGTGGCCGAGCGACTCGACCGTCCAGGGGTGGGCGGGATCGCGGTGGATGCCGTCGAGCGCGGCGCCGACGGCCGGGTCGGCCAGCGCGGCGGCCCAGTTGCCCCCCTCGCAGTGGTCGGCCGAGGCGTCGAACCAGGCACGCAGGATGTACAGCAGCAGCATGTCCAGCAGCGCCGGGACCACCAAGTCGGCGCCCGGCCGCGGGTCGTCGATCTCCTTGCCGAGCAGCTCGACGGCGGCGCGCAGGTCGGTGTTGCGGCCCAGCCCGGTGGGCAGGTGGATCATCTCGGGCAGCCCGCCGAGCAGCGGATGCGCCCGGCCGGCGTCGAGCCGGTAGCCGCCGCAGAGCGTCACGGTGACGGGCCCGGCGCCCTCCATCGAGGCCGAGGCGAACAGCTCGGCCGGGGCGTAGGGGTCGCAGTCGGGCTCCGGGAGGGCTCGGTCGGGCGAGTCGGCCAGCCCGTAGCCGTGGCCGTGGGGGAAGAACAGCACGTCGCCCGTGCCGACCGGGAACGGCTCGCCCTCCGGCGGGATCGCCCAGCACGAGCCGCGCAGCACGACCTGGAAACCCGCCGACCCGGGCACCGACGGGAAGCGCTGCCCCCAGGGCGCCGGCCACTCGACCCGCGCCGAGCGCGGCACGCCGATGCGCATGGAGGCGACCACGTCGCTCAGTACGTCCATGGCGGGAGTCTAGTGTGGAAGACGATCGCGTATTAATCCAGCACGCAGACTCATTGGACGCCTCATTGATGGCTCCTAGGGTTGACGGCATGACAAGAGTCCTGGTCAGCGGGGCGACCGGCACGATCGGCCGTCCGCTGGTGAAGCAGTTGAAGGAGGCGGGCGCCGACGTCCGCACGGTGACGAGGGAGCTGACCGACCCGGCCGCGCTGGCGCCCGCTCTCGACGGGGTGGACGCGGTGTTCCTGCTGTGGCCGTTCGCCTCGGCGGAGGGGGCCCGCGAGGTGCTGGAGCTGATCGGCGCCCGGCGGGTGGTCTACCTGTCCTCGGCCGCCGCGCGTCCGCACGAGGTCGAGATCGAGCGCCTGATCGCCGGGACCGCCCGGGAATGGACGGTGCTGCGCCCGCACGCGTTCGCGGCCAACGCCCTGCGGTGGGCCGGGCAGGTCCGGACGGGCGTCGTGCGGCAGCCGTACGGGGAGGCGGTCTTCTCCCCCGTCCACGAGCGGGACGTCGCGGCCGTCACGGTGCGCGCGCTGCTCGACGGAGGGCACCACGGCGCGGTCCACACGCTGACCGGACCGCGGCCGCTGACCCAGCGGGAGCAGGCGCGGTTGATCGGCGAGGCGATCGGCCGGCCGGTGCGGTGGGCGGAGGAGCCTCCCGAGGAGGCCAGGCGGCGGCTGCTCGGCCTGGGGTGGCCCGCCTCTGCCGTGGACGGCATGCTGAGTGCGCTCACCGAGCCGGGCCCGTCCACCCCGACCGTGGAGGAGGTCACCGGAGTGCCCGCGAGCGACTTCGGGACGTGGGCGAGCGAGCACGCCGCGGACTTCCTCGGCACCATGCGGGCCGCCCGCGTGCACGAGTACGGCGACGCCTCGGTGATCAGGGTGGAGGAGGCGCCGGTGCCGCGGCCCGGACCTGGCGAGGTGCTCATCGAGGTGGCCGCCACGTCGTTCAACCCCTCGGAGGTGGCTCTGCGCGCGGGCATGCTGCGGGAGGTGTTCGGCGGCACCCTGCCGCACACGCTCGGCTGGGACGTCGCGGGCACCGTGCTCACCGGGGCGGGCGACCTCGTCCCCGGCGACCGGGTGATCGGGCTCATCGACGGCGCGGCGGCCGGGTACGCGGTCGCGAAGGCGAGCATGCTGGCCAGGGCGCCGCGGCGGATCCCGCTGACGGCCGCGGCCGCCGTGCCGGTGGCCGGGCTCACCGCCTGGCAGGCGGTCTTCGAGCACGCCCGCATCGGCCCTGGCAGCCGGGTGCTGATCAACGGCGCGGGCGGCGGCGTCGGGCTGTTCGCCGTGCAGCTGGCCAAGCACGCGGGCGCGTACGTGGTGGCCACCGCCGGGCCACGCAGCGCCGCCGCCGTACGGGCGCTGGGCGCGGACGAGGTCGTGGACTACACCGCCGGCCCCTTGCCGGGCGGCAACGACGTGCTGATCAACCTGGTGGCCGACGTGCCCGCCGCGGTGACGGAGCTGGCCGAGGAGTTCGTCTCGATCACCCTGCCGATCGACCACCCGCGCGCCGTCCGGTTCGTGGCCCGCAACGACCCGGGGCAGCTCGCCGAGCTCGTGGCGCTGATCGACAAGGGCGTGGTGGACGTCGAGGCGGCCGTCCGCCCGCTGGAGTCGCTGGCCGACGTGCACCGCGAGGCCGAGCGCGGTCTCGTCCGCGGCAAGATCACGCTGACGCCGGGCAGATGATCGCGCCCGGTCATCCGGCCGCACCGCGCGCCGGGTCCGGGCGCGGGCGAGGAGGAAGGTGACCAGCGGGACGGCGACGACGCCCAGGTCGAACCGGCGTCCCGCCCGGGGGCTCAGGTCGGGGAGGCGCCCGGGGAGAGGAAGTCACGGACGAGGCGGTCGTAGCGGGCGCGGTCGACGTTCCACGCCTCCGTGTGCCCGCCCCGCTCGAACGGCTCGAACCGGATCTCCCACCCCAGCCGCCTGCCCGCGGCCACGAGACCGTAAGCCTCCTGGATCGGGTGCTCGGTGTCGGGAACGGTGTGGATCAGCAGGAGCGGCGGCCGGACCCGCGGCGGACGCCGGATCAGGCTGAGCCGGTCCGGATCGACCCCGGTACGCCACCGGACGACCTGGTTCGACAGCCCGGCCATGAAGGCGGGCAGGTGGTGGGTCCTGACGCCCTGTTCGGCGGTCATGCCGACGTCGATCATGGGGGCGTCCATGACGACCCGGTCGACCAGGGCCGCCAGCGGCGACCGGTCCAGGAACTGCCCGACGACCTGGCCGCCCATCGAGGTGCCGTACAGGACGAACCGCCGTGCCCCCATGGTCCGCGCGTGGCGCAGGGCGGCCTCCAGGTCGCGCCACTCCGAGTCGCCCAGGTGCAGCAGCCCGTCGGGTGAGGCGGGCGCGCCCTGGTCGTTGCGGTAGCTGATGTCCAGGAAGGGCAGCCGCAGCCCGTGCACGACGGGCAGGACCTTCAGCTCCGCCTTGCGCCGCCCGTTCTGGCCGTGGACGGCGACGACCCAGGTGTCGCCCTCGCCGGGCACGTACCAGGCCGGCGCGGGCCCCAGCTCGGTGGGCACCATGATCTCGGTGTAGCCGATCCCCCAGGCCACCTCCGGATCGCCGGGCGGCACGTTGCCGAACCAGCCGGGCGTGCCGGCCGAGGGGACGTGACCGCGCAGCACCTTGCGCGTCACCCGGTCCCCCGCGCCGGGGACGACGTCCCCGAGCATGGCGTACGAGCCGGTCCACTCCAGCCAGTACGTGCCCGGCTTGCCGGTCTCCGGTGTCCGCGTGAGCGTCACCAGGTCGCCCCGCACGGCCAGGACCTCGGTGTTGCCCGTGCCGTAGCGGACGACGCCGATCGACTGCTCGCTGCCGAACCAGGCCCCGGCCCCCGTCGCCCCCATGACGACGACGGTCGCCAGACCTGCGATCCACAGCCGCCTCTTCACCAGTGCTCGCATGTATACAGAGTAAACTATGGGCGTTTACGGCGTATACATCGGCGGCTCGTGCTGTTCCAGGAGGGCCGAGAGCCGGTGCAGCCCGCGCGAGATGCGGGCCTTGACGGTGCCGATGGGCACGCGCAGGTGGTCGGCGATCTCCCGCTGGGTCAGGTCGGCGAAGTAGGCCAGCTCGATGGCCTGCCGCTGGGCGTCCGACAGCTCGGCGAGCGCCCGGTCGATCTGGTCGCGGTCGCCGAGCGCGTCGGGCGCCGGCCGGGCGCGTCCCGGCAGATCGCCCGCCTCCTGCAGCGGCACGGTCAGCAACCGCCGCACCCGCAGATGGTCGACGGCGCGGCGGTGGGCGATGGCGAAGACCCACGCGGCCTGGCTGCGCCCGGGGTCGTACCGCCGGCGCGAACGCCAGACGTCGGCGAAGACGACCTGCAGCAGGTCCTCCACCTCCTGGGCGGGCACGAACCGACGCAGGTAGGAGCGCACGGAGGGAGCGTGCGTGCGGTAGCACTCGCCGAGCGCTTCCTCGTCACTGGTGTCCATGCGCCTGCCCCTCACCGCAAAAACCTATTCAAAACTTATTCATACCGAGGCACGGCAGGCGGTCACAAGCTCATCGGGGGAAAGGGCGGCTCAAATCAGGGTCGACATGACGCATGCGACGGCGTCGGGCAGCGTCGCCACCCGGACGACACCCGCCGGGGTCCGGCCCTGCCAGCCGCGCCCGCCGATGACGACCCGGCAGGCGGGACGCACTTGGGGCAGGGCCGCGAGAGGGGCGGTGTCGCCGGTCTCCGCCCGCTGCGACCAGACGAACACGGCCGCGGGGCCGAGCCGGCGCATCGCGTGCGCCAGTGCCGTGTAGGGGGTGCGGGCGCCGAGCACGCGGGTCTGCACGCCGCGTTCGGCGAGCGCGGCGGCCAGGGCGTGCACCGGAAGGCTGTGCTGCTCCTCCTCGGCGCACGCCAGGAGCACCGGCCGGTCCGCCCGCGGCGGCACGTCACCGGCGAGCCGGTGCAGCGCCGCCTGAAGGTGGCCGGACAGCAGGTGCTCGGCGTCGATGCCGGACCCGGTCGCGTCCTGGCCCCGGCAGACGGCGTCGAGCGCGGGCAGGAAGAGGTGCTCCCATGTCCACACCACGCCCTGCGCGGCCAGCGTCTCCTCGACCAGGGCGGCGACGGCGCGGCCGTCGAGCATGACGGCGGCGCGGGCCAGCGCGGCGACGACCTTCCGCGGCGCGGGCCGCCCGCCGGGAGGCTGCGCCGTCCGCCGGCCGGAGGCGAGGGGTGTCGTCCGCATGCCGGGGGGCTGCGCGGCAGGGGTGTCGGGCAGCGAGAGGGCGAGCCTGGCGGCCTCGGCCGGCACCAGGCCGGTGGCGATCAGGCGTTTCATCTCGGCCAGCCGCCGCACGTCGGCGGCGCCGTAGCGGCGGTGGCCCCCGGGGCTGCGGCGGCTGGGGCCCAGGCCGTAGCGCAGGTTCCAGGTGCGCAACGTCGGCGCGGGGATGCCGAGGCGCCGGGAGACGGCTCCGATGCCGAACCCCGCGTCCCCCTCGCTGACCGGTGTGTCCTCGTCCATGGTGTTCCCGCTGCCGCTCGACGTGTCCGACTATCTTTTCGCGGTTGAGGGGGTCCTTGGGCGCATGGCGGGGCGCGTCCGGCTTGATCCCGTTGTCCGGTGCCGTGCAACCGGGCGCGCTCCTGGCACGAAAGCTGTTCATAGCGACAGAAGGAGCTGCGTGCATGGACACGGTGACCTCGCAGGCCGGGCACGTGCGTGGGCCGGCCGACCGGCCGGAGGCCGCCCGATGAGCCCGGTGGTCGTCGTCGGGGCCGGGCTGGGCGGGCTGGCCGCGGCCGTCCACCTGGCGGCCGCCGGCCGTGAGGTCACCGTGGTCGAGGCCCTCCACGAGCCCGGGGGCTGCTGCGGCACCGCCCGTCTCGGGCCGTTCCGCTTCGACACCGGCCCCTCGGTGCTGACCATGCCGGGCGTGCTCGCCGAGGTCTTCGGCGCGGCCGGGCAGGAGCTGCGGCACTGGCTGCCGTTGCGCCGCCTGGACCCGTCCTACCGGATGGTCTTCGACGACGGCTCGCGGCTGGACGTCCTGCCCGAGCGCGAGGCGATGGCCGAGCAGGTGCGGACGGTGTGCGGGCCCGCCGAGGCGGCGCGCTACGACCGCTACCGCGCGCTGCTCGACGAGCTGTTCCGGGTGGAGTGGCCGACGTTCATCGACGCGGACGTGAGCCGGCTGCGCGCCCTGGCCCGGCCGGCCGCGCTGCTCCGGCTGGCCCGGCTGGGCGGCTTCCGGCGGCTGGACCGCCTGGCCGCCCGCCACCTGCGCGACCCCCGGCTGATCAAGGCCCACACCTTCCAGTCCCTGTACGTGGGGCTCGCGCCGCAGCGCGCGCTCGGCATCTACGCCGTCATCGCGCACATGGACACCGTCGGCGGCGTGTACTTCCCGCGGCGCGGCGGCATGCACGCCATCCCCTCGGCCATGGCGGCCCTGCTGGCGAAGCTGGGCGCCGACATCCGCTACGGCGCCCGCGCCGACAAGGTCGAGACGGACTCCGACGGCGTCACCGGGGTGCTGCTGGCGGGCGGCGAGCGGCTCGCGGCGCGGCAGGTGGTCGTGGCCTGCGACCGCCTGGCCGCCCGGCGGCTGCTGCCCGGCCCGGCGTCCGACTGGCGGTTGCGCCGCCCCCACCACTCCCCCTCCTGCCTGGTGCTGCACGTGGGCCTGGACCGTCCCCTGGACGGCCAGGCCCACCACACCCTGCATTTCGGACGAGCCTGGCGGGAGACCTTCACGGCGCTGGCGGCGGGCCGTCCGCAACCCGATCCCAGCCTGCTGATCACCCATCCCGAGCCGGACGGCGAGGCGGCGCCGCCCGGCCGGGCCACGCTCAGCGTCCTGGAACCCGCACCCAACCTGCGGACCGCAGACTGGGGCCGGTTGCGGCCGGAGCTGGAGACGCGGCTGCTCGGCCGCCTGGCCGCGCTCGGCCACGGCGACCTGTCCGGCGCGCCCCGGCTGGTCCTCGACCCGCCCGCCTGGGCGGCGCGCGGGCACAGCGCGGGCACCCCGTTCGCGCTGGACCACCGCTTCACCCAGACGGCGTGGCTGCGGCCCTCGGCCGTCGCCCGGCGGGTGCCGGGACTGCACTTCGCCGGCATGTACACCGCCCCCGGCGTCGGGATCCCTCCGGTGCTGATCTCCGGCCGGCTCGCCGCCGAACGCATCATGAAGGAGGCCCGTTGACGCTCACCGCCAGCTACGAACGCTGCCGACAACTCCACGCCCGCTACGGCCGCTCCTACTACCTGGCCACCCGCCTGCTGCCCCAGTGGAAACGCCGGCACGTGCACGCCCTGTACGGCTTCGCCCGCTACGCCGACGAGATCGTCGACTCCTTCACCATGACCGGCGACCGCGCCCGCGCGCTCGACGAGCTGGCCGCCAAGGTCGAGGCGGGGCTGGCCGGGGCGGCGACCGGCGATCCGATGTTGCCCGCGTTCCTGCACACCGTGCACTCCTTCGGCATCGACCACGGCGACGTCCGCGCCTTCCTCGCCTCGATGCGCGCCGACCTGTCCGTGCGGCGGTACGCGACCTACGACGACCTGCTGGGGTACATGTCGGGATCGGCCGCCGCGATCGGCACGATGATGCTGCCGGTGCTGGAGCCGGCGTCCGGCCACGAGGAGCGGGCCCGCGAGCCGGCCCGCCAGCTCGGCCTGGCCTTCCAGCTCACCAACTTCCTGCGCGACGTCGCCGAGGACTTCGCCCGCGGCCGGGTCTACCTGCCGATGGAGGACCTGGACAAGTTCGGCGTCGTGCCCGGCATGCTGGGCGAGCGGCGGACCCGGCGGGCGGTGCGCGACCTGCTGGCCTTCGAGGCCGGGCGGGCCCGCGAGCACTACCGGGCCGCCGACGAGGGCATCGGCCTGCTCGTCGCCTCCTCGCGGCCGTGCGTGCGCGCCGCCTTCGAGCTGTACGGCGGCATCCTCACCGAGATCGAGCGCCGCGGCTTCGACGTCCTGGCCGGGCGGGTGCGCGTGCCGCGCCGGCGCAAGGCCGCCGTCTTCGCCCGGCACCTGCTGGCCTCCGCCGGGTCGGGCCGGGCCGAGCGGCGCGTCCGCGTGGAGCTGCCGTGACCGGCGCGGCCCCCGTGGTCCTGGACGCGATGGGCGGCGACCACGGGCCCGCCGAGGTGGTCGCGGGGGCGGTGCTGGCCTGCCGCGAGCACGGCGTGCCCGTCGTCCTGGCGGGCCCGGCGCCGCGGCTGGACGAGGAGCTGCGGCGGCACGGCGCCGCGGGCGAGATCGCGGTGGCCCACGCCGCGGACGCCGTGCCCATGACCGAGCGGGGGGCGGGCGCGACCGCGATGGCCGCCTCAAGCCTGGCGATCGGCTGCGACCTGCTCGGACGGGGCGAGGCCGGGGCACTGGTGTCGGCCGGGTCCACCGGCGCGGTGGTCGCGTGCGCGGTGCGCGGCATCGGCCGGGCGGCCGGCGTGCTGCGGCCCGCGCTGGCCGTGGCGCTCCCGTCGCTGCCGGGCGGGGCGAGCGTGCTGGTGGACGCCGGCGCGATCACCGATCCGAGCCCCGCCATGCTGGCCCAGTTCGCGCTGCTCGGCGTGGAGTACGCACGGGCCGTGCTCGGCGTGGCCGACCCGGTGGTGGGGCTGCTGTCGATCGCGGCGGAGCCGGGCAAGGGCAACCGGCTGGCCCGGCAGGCCGAAGAGCTGCTGAGCGAGCTGCCGGTGCGCTTCCACGGGCCCGTCGAGGGGCACGACGTCCTGGCCGGCACGGTGGACGTGATCGTCACCGACGGCTTCACCGGCAACGTCGTGCTCAAGAACGTCGAAGGCTGCGTGCGCACGGCGCTGACCATGGTCGCCGAGGCCGGCATCGCCGCCCCCGACCGGCTCGCCGAGGTGGCCCGCCGCTACGACCCGCAGACGCACGGCGGCGCCGTCCTGCTCGGCCTGCGCGGCACCGTCGTGGTCGCGCACGGCTCCTCGCGGGCGGCCACGATCGCCCGCGCCTGCGTGGTGGCCCGCACGCTGGCGGAGCGGGATCCGGCGGCCGGGATCGCGACGACCGAGGTCACGGCGGCGGGATGAGGGGGTCAGCTCAGCGGGTCCCGCCCGTCCCAGCGGCCCTCGCTGGCATAGGGGACGAAGCGGGCGAACAGCTCTTCGGCGTACCAGTCACGGGCCCGTACCTGCTCGACGACCCGCCGGTGGGCCTGACCCCGGTAGGCGAAGTCCCGTACGGCCCGCCGGTCGCGCCACAGCGAGAAGGTGGCCTGCCGGGCGAGCGGCCACTCCCCCATGCCGACCGAGGCCAGGCAGCCGTCCTGCCGCCGCAGCAGCTCCTCGACCGGCGGGACCGACCGGTAGAAGGCGACCAGCCGGCCGGGCCGGATGGACGCCCTGGTGAGCACCGCCACCGGGCCGGGCCCGCCGTCGTCGCAGGCCGTCACGCCGCCGAACGGGTCACGGCCGCCCCACGCGCCGCGCGAGGCGAGCGGGGCCAGCCGGGTCTGCCAGTGCTCCGCCGACTCCTTCCGCCAGCGAGCGGCGATCGGCGAGTCGCGCAGGAACTCCTCCAGGTCGCTCTCCCGCCGCCAGACGGCGAACAGCGCCCAGCGCCGCAGGTCGGCGCCCAGCGACATCGAGCGTCCCCTGCCGGTGCCGAGCAGCCGCCAGAAACGCGGGCCGCCGGGACGGCGCAGCAGCGGCCGGTCGAAGGCCATGTGCTTCATCGCCCCCCTGCCGCCGTACCGGACGAGGTGGAACGACGCGATGGTTGAGGTGCTCGTCTCGGTCGTCATCGGCTACCTGCTGGGGTCGGTGCCGGTCGCGGTCCTGGCGGCGCGGGCGCACGGCGTCGATCCGCGCGACGTCGGTGACCGCAACCCGGGGTACTGGAACGTCAAGGAGCAGCTCGGGCGGTGGGCGGGCGTGCCGGTGTTCGCCGGCGACACGCTGAAGGGCGCTCTGGCCGCCCTGGCGGGGCTGCTGGTCGGCGGCGGCCACACCGCCGCCTTCGGCGTGGTGTCGGGGGCGAGCGTGGCGCCGGTGTACCTGGCGGTGGCGGCGGCCATGGCGGGGCACGCCTGGCCGCTGTTCGCCGGCTTCCGGGGCGGCCGGTGCGTGCTCACCTTCGCCGGCGGGGTCGCGGTCATCTGCCCGCCGGCGTTCGGGCTGGCCGTGGCGGCGCTGACGCTGGCGGCGCTGGCGACGCGGTCGTTCGCGGCGGGCGCGCGCCTGGCGGTGTTCGGGGTGCCGCTGCTGCAGCTGCTGTTCATGCCGGCCGAGCTGGTGGCGGCCACCGGCGGGCTCATGTGCCTCATCGGGCTGCGCTTCGGGCAGGCCGCGCTGGCCGGCCGCCGCCGCTCGCCCCACCGCTGACCCCACGGCTTACGCCGCCGCCGTTGTCGCCGTAGGTGCGTCCGCGCCAGCTACGCACCGGCCGTACGGTGGCCTGCGTCAGGCGGAACGCGGCCGCCGGGTCCAGCAGCGGCGACAGCAGCAGCCCCGCCCCCGGCCGCCGGTAGCTGCCCCGCAACGCGGCCGTCAGGGACACCCGCAGCCCCAGCAGCGCCAGATCCAGGCCGGTCGGCCGGCCCGCGGCCAGCCGCAGCACGGGCAGCGCCGCCGTCAGCCAGATGACCGCCAGGTCGGCCGCCTGCCAGCCGGGGCCGGTCACGTCGCCCAGCGGCAGCGAACGGCCCCACTCCCGCCACAGCTCGCCCGCCGAGTCGTGCATGTCGACCTCCAGCAGGCCGCCGGCGTCCAGGAAGCCCACCGACCAGCCCAGGGCGGCCAGGCGGCGGGCCAGCGCCACGTCGTCGGTCATCCGGTCGTGCACGAGCGCGAAGCCGTCCGCCGCGGTCATCCGGGACCGCCGGAAGGCCATGCACTGGCCGTTGGCGATCGCCCGGTGCGGCGGCGGCGGGGTCGGCGGGCCGACGGGGCCGAAGCGGTAGACCAGCGTCGCCAGCATCGAGGCGTGCAGGGCCTGCTCCAGCGCGCCGTCGCAGACGAAGCGGGGGCCGGCGCTGACCAGGTCGTAGCGGTCCAGGGCCGCGGCCAGCGCCCCGAACAGGCCGGGCGCGGGCCGGACGTCGGCGTCCAGCGTGACCACCACGCCGGCGCGGGCGGCGGCCACCCCCTGCCGCAGCGCCCACTGCTTGCCGACCCAGCCGGGCGGCAGCGGATCGGCGGTGACGACGGTGGCGCCCAGCGAGGCCGCCAGCTTCGCCGTGCCGTCCCGGGAGCCGTCGTCCACGACGATCACCTCGCGCACGCCGGGGGCGGCCAGCGCGGCGCGCAGGCACGGGCCGATCCTGGCCTCCTCGTCGCGGGCGGGGATCACCACGGAGACCGGCTCGCCCGCGACCGGACGGGGCCGCAGCGCGGGCAGCCGCCGCCGCCCCCGCGCGAGCCGGGCCGCCACGACGGCCGCCGCCACGCCCTGCGCGACGGTGAGCGCCCTCATCGCGAACCCCCCGCGAGGTCCTGGGACACCAGGCCGGCGACGATGCGGGCGCCCAGCGTCACCATCGGCAGCCCCCCGCCGGGGTGGGCCGACCCGCCCACCAGGTACAGCCCGCGTCTCGGCCCCCGGTTGCCCGGCCGGGCGAAGGACGACAGCCTGCCCCGGTAGGCGCTGCCGTAGATCGCGCCGCCCCAGGAGCCGTACCGATCCCGCAGGTCCGCGGGGGTGAGGACGTCGACGAAGCGCAGCCGGCCGGCCAGGTCGCAGCCGCGCCCGGCCAGCCGCTCCAGCACCAGGTCCCGGTACGCCTCGACCCCGATCCCCCACCGGGACGGATCCCGGGCGGGCACGTTGACCAGCATCGTCCAGTTCTCCGCCCCGGCCGGGGCCTGGGAGGCGTCGTCCACCGCCGAGCAGCCGACGTAGACCGTCGGGTCGAGGGGCGGACGCCCCCGGTCGAAGATGTCGGCGAACTCGCGCTCGTAGTCGGCCGAGAACAGCACCGAATGGTGCGGCAGCCCCGGCGTGCGGCCCTCCACCCCGGCCAGCAGCAGGAAGGCCGAGGACGAGGTCCCGAGCCGGGCGATCCGGCGCAACCGCCGCCGGTCCGGCGACAGGCGGCCGTACAGGGCGGCGGCGTCGGTACCGGCCACGACGACGTCGGCCCGCACCCGGCGCCCGCTCGCCAGCCGTACCCCGGTGACCCTGGACGCGTCGGCCTCGACGGCGGCGACGGGCTCGGACAGGAAGATCTCCACCCCGGCCGCCTTCAGCAGCAGCGCCAGGTCGTCGGCCAGCCGGGCCAGACCGCCGGGCGCGTACCAGACGCCCTGCCCGTGCTCCAGCGCCGGGACGCAGCCCAGCGCCGCCGGCGCCCGGTACGGGCTCGATCCGGCGTACGTGGCGTAGCGGCCGACGTACTGGTGGAGGCGGGGGTCGCGGAAGTGGCGCCGCGCCAGCCCGGCCAGGGTGCGGGCGGGGGCCACCGCGGTCAGGTCCGACAGCCGCGGCCTGCCCTGCCGCCGGATCGGCGGCCCGGCGAACACGGTCCGCTCCGCCGCCCGCAGGCAGCCCTGCGCCCAGTGGTGGAAGGCCGTCCAGGCCCGCCCCTCGCCCGGCGCCAGCCGCTCCACCTCGGCGGCCATCCGCGCCGGATCGCGGTGGGCGTCCAGGACCGTGCCGTCGGCGAAGCGGTACCGGCACAGCAGCGCGGGCTCGACCAGCTCGCGGTCCAGCCCCAGCTCGCGCAGCACGCGCGGCATGGTGAGCAGCGACGGGCCGAGGGAGAAGATGAAACCGTCACGGCGATGCTCGGCCAGCTTGCCGCCCAGCCGCGGCAACCGCTCGTACAGCCGCACCTCGTGACCCTGGCGGGCCAGCAGCAGCGCGCACGCCATGCCGCCCATGCCCCCGCCGATCACCGTCACCTCGGCCATGAACGCCTCCAGGCCGGCGCGGCGAACGCGCCCATCGTGATCCCTCCGGCGGCGGCGACCAGCAGGTCGGGTGGCTGGAACACCGCCGCGAAGCCCACCGTCTCCATCACCGCCATGACCGTGTACAGCCCCAGCAGCCCACGCGCCGGGGCGGTGGCCCGGACGATCCGCCCGACGACCACCATGACCAGCGCCGACACCAGCAGCCAGCCGGCGAAGTTGCTCAGCGGAACGCCGCGGTAGAAGCCCTCCCGCGCCCACGTCCACAGGCCGAGCCGGACCATCTGGGGGTCGAGGAACAGGTCCCACGCCGTCAGCGCGCCCGCGCCCGCGCACACCCGGGCCACCCCGCCGGACGGCACGACCGCGACCGCCACCGCGTGGGCCGCCAGCCCCATGCCGCCCCACGCCAGAACGACCACCACGGGGACCCCGGCCACCTGCGGCCACAGCGCGTCGCTGTAGCTGTAGGAGCCGAACGGGAACCCGGTCAGCAGCCCCGCCAGCTCGGCCGCGTACCCGGTCAGCGCCGCGCCGGCGAAGGCGGCCGCCGCCCTGGCCGCGCCCCAGGCGTCCGCGGCGAAGGCCAGGGCGCACGCCGCCAGCAGCACGACGATCACTCCGGTGAGCCGTTCGGGCCGCGCGGCCAGCCCGGACGCCACCTGGCAGACCATCATGGCCAGCACCGACAGCACGCCGAGCGCGCGTGCCGGCCGCAGCGCCGATCTCAGGGCCGCGCCCGTCACCTGCCGGCCTGGTGTGCGTTCCACATACCTGTGTTTCGCAGGTGCCGCCCGCGGGGTTGCACGTGCCGCGAGCCGGTACGGGATGAAGAGGATCTTTGTCGCGTTCCCCGCACACGACGGGTGCCCGCTTTGAAATGCTTGGACCGTGAGCCGGCGGACGAGGACATGGTGGTTCCGGGCAGGCGTGGCGGCCGGGATGGTCATGCTGGTGGCCGCCGCGCTGCGGCTGTGGACGCTCTATCCCGGCGACGTCGACCCGGTCGGCGCGGGGCTGGCGCTGGCCGGGACCGGCATCGCCGCGATGTCCTGGTGGCAGGCGCAGCGGCTGGCCGACACCGACGTGCAGGCGGCCGGGGCGCTGCTGGCCGGGCGGGTGCTGGCCGAGGAGCGGGCCCAGCGGGCCCAGCTGCTGGGCGGCAAGGGCAGCGACGCCGTCATCGACGTCGACTTCTCCTTCCACCCCACCGGCGGCGCCGTCTCCGCGCCGCCGGCCGGCAACCTGAAGCAGGTGGCCGCCTACTTCCGCGAGCTGGGCGGACCGGGGCGGCTGGTGATCACCGGGGTGGCGGGTTCGGGCAAGACCGTCCTCGCCATCGAGCTGATCCTCCGGCTGCTCGGCGACCGGCGGCCCGGCGACCGCGTCCCGGTGCGGATCTCCGCGGCGAGCCTGGATCCCGACGTGCCGGTGCGGGACATGCTCGCCCGGCACCTGACCGCCGCGTACGGCCTGAAGCCGGTGACCGCGCGCACGCTCGTGGACGCGGAGCGGATCCTGCCCGTCGTGGACGGGCTCGACGAGATGGACGAGACCGACGAGCCGGGCTACGGTTCGCGGGCCGCCCGGGCGCTGCGCGCGCTGGAGGAGTACGAACACGGGCTGGACCGCTGCAGCATGGTCCTGACCTGCCGCACCGACCAGTACGACGCCCTGGCCGCCGACCGGGCCGTCCCCCGGGGCGTCGTCCGGGTCGACGTGGGCAAGGTGACCAGCGACAAGGCGTGGCGGTTCATCCAGGCCGTCACCGACCAGGAGGATCCCGACCGCTGGCGGCCGGTCCTGGACGCGCTGACCCGCGACGGCCATGTCCTGGCCGAGGCGCTGAACACGCCGTGGCGGCTGACCCTGGCGGTGAGCGTCTACGAGCAACGCGACCCGGTCACCGGTCGCTACGTGCGCTCCCCCGAGGTCCTCACGCGCTTCGCCGACCAGCAGTCCGTACGGGAGCATCTCCTCGGCCTGTTCATCCCCGCCCGCCTGGCCGCGGCGGACCCGGCGGGGAAGGGGCCCGGCATCGAGCGGACGCACGCCTACCTGGCCGTCCTGGCCGGTCATCTGCGCGCGAACACGGGCCGGCCGCCGTTCCACGGGCGCGTGTTGTCCGGCACGGACCTCGTGCTGCACCAGTTGTGGCCGCTGGCGGGCGACCGTGCGCGGTTCCTCGGCGCGCTGGTGGTCCTGGCGACCTGCCTTCCCGGGGTCGCCGCCGTCGCCGTCGCCGCCGTCGTGGTGTTCTCGCAGGTGGAGATCGTGGACGGCCGGATCTCTGGCGCGGCGGTGACCGCGCTCGTCCTTCTCGCGCTGCCCGGCATGGTGGCGGCGGGCCTGCTGATCGAGCCCGTCAGGGCCTGGCGGGAGGTGTGGTCCCCGGCGGACGAGGGCGTCCTGCGCCGGTTCCGCGGCGGACGCGGCCGCAGGAAGAGCGTGGTGGACGGCGTGCTGGCCGCCTTGTGCGGCTGCGTGGCGGGCGCGGCGGTCGTCATGGAGTTCGACGCCGCCCTGCCGCTGTGGGTGCCGGTCGTCTTCGGCCTGCTGTTCGGGGTCGGGATGGCGAGCGGCGGGGACGGCGAGAGCCGGTACGCCGGTTCCGGGGACGGCGCCGACCCCAGGGCGGTCATCCGGAACGAGGTCGTCTCGACGCTCGTGGCCGCGCTCACCTTCGGCCCCGGATTCGGGTTCATCCTGGGCATCTGGTTCGTGATGGTGCTGGACGGGGTCACGGTCACCGCCGCGGTGGCCGTGAGCACGGTGTTCGGCATGTCCCTGGTGGCGTCCTGGTCGCCGCTGCTGGCGCGCCGCTACCTGGGGCTCCTGCTGGCCACGCGGGGCCGGCTGCCGTGGCGGCTGGGACGGTTCCTGCACCGGTGCTACGACGCCGGGCTGCTGCGGATCTCCGGAATCGCCTACCAGTTCCGCCACCGGGAGCTCCAGGACTACCTGGCCGCGCATCCCCGTGCCACCACGGCGTCCCCGGCCCCCTGCCTGGAGGGAGAGCCCTCATGACGACTCGTTCGAGCGCCACACGCCCACGATGAGCGCGAGCGCCGACGTCACGACGATCAGATCGAAGATCACCTGCACGATGACCAGGGCCTTCGCCCCCTGCCCGAGAGGGACGACGTCGCCGTAGCCGACCGTGCCCAGGGTGATCACCGAGAAGTAGAGCGCGTCCACCCGCGTGCGCAGGCCGTGGAACTGCGCGGCCATCAGGAAGTACAGCGTCGCGAAGAAGACCACCACGACGGTGACGACGGTCAGCAACATCGCCAGCTGTTCCGCCAGGGACCGTCCTGGCCGCAGCGCGCGCCCCACCTGCCGCCCCAGGAGCCAGGCCAGCACGATCACCCCGGCCAGACAGCCCAGGGCGCGCAGCTCGGGCGAGCCGTCCTGGAGTTGCTCGGTCGGCAGCGGCACGACGAAGTAGACGCCGGTGATCACGGCCGCCGCGGCCGCGCTCCGCACCCATGCCAGCACGCCGGCCGGAGAAGCACACATGTGATGAACGTTCCTCGGCCCGGCGCTCTCATCGCCGGGAATGCTCTTTCTTGGGGTTCTCCTTGCCCTCGTCGAAGACGGCCGAGGGCAGGACGGTCACATGGCAGACCTTCCCTTCCAGGACCGGACGGACTTCGAGCACGCCGATCGCGGCTTCGTCGCCAGGCTGACCCCCGGCGTGGTCAGGACGTCCGGGGGCGAGGTCGTCTGGGACAACGACGTCTACGACTTCCTGGCCGGCGACTGCCCGCCGACCGCTCATCCGAGCCTGTGGCGGCAGGCTCAACTGTGCGCCCGGCAGGGCCTGTACGAGGTGACGGACGGCATCTACCAGGTGCGCGGCCTGGACCTGTCCAACATGACCCTCGTGGAGGGCGACACCGGCGTCGTCGTCATCGACCCGCTGGTCTCCGCCGAATGCGCCGCCGCCGCGCTCGGGCTCTACCGCGACCATCGCGGCGACCGCCCGGTCACCGGGGTCGTCTACACCCACAGCCACGTCGACCACTTCGGCGGCGTGCGCGGCGTCACCGACGGGAACGTGCCGATCGTGGCCCCCACCGGCTTCATGGAGCACGCCGTCGCCGAGAACGTCTACGCCGGCAACGCCATGAACCGCCGCGCCCTGTACATGTACGGCCAGCTCCTCCCCCGGTCCCCGGAGGGCCAGCTCGGCTGCGGGCTGGGCATGGGCACCTCGCAGGGCACCGTCTCCCTGATCCCGCCGACCGTCGACGTCACCCGCACCGGCCAGGAGGAGACGATCGACGGCGTGCGCTTCGTCTTCCAGCTCACGCCGGGCACCGAGGCCCCCGCCGAGATGAACTTCCTGTTCCCCGACCACCGTGCCCTGTGCCTGGCCGAGAACGCCACCCACAACCTGCACAACGTGCTCACCCTGCGCGGCGCGGTGGTCCGCGACGCCCGGATGTGGGCCCGCTACCTGACCGAGGCCGTCGAGCTCTTCGCCGACCGGGCCGACGTCGCCTTCGCCTCCCACCACTGGCCCACCTGGGGCAAGGACGACATCGTCACCTTCCTGTCCCAGCAGCGCGACCTGTACGCCTACCTGCACGACCAGACCCTCCGCCTGCTCAACCAGGGCCTGACCGGCCCCGAGATCGCCGAGGTCGTGCAGGTGCCGCCCGCGCTGGAGCAGGTCTGGCACACCCACGGCTACTACGGCTCGGTCAGCCACAACGTCAAGGCCGTCTACCAGCGCTATCTGGGCTGGTTCGACGGCAACCCCGCGCACCTGTGGGAGCACCCGCCCGTCGAGCTGGCCCGCCGCTACGTCGAGTCCTTCGGCGGCACCTCGGCCGTGGTGGCCCTGGCCGGCCGCTACGTCGAGGAGGGCGACCTGCGCTTCGCCGCGACCCTGCTCAACCACGCCGTGTACGCCGACGGGAACGACGCCTCGGCCCGCAGGCTGCTGGCCCAGGTCTACACCCGCCTCGGCCAGGGCGCCGAGAACGCGACCTGGCGCAACTTCTACCTCACCGGCGCGGCCGAGCTGAAGGACGGCCCCGCGCCGGGCGCCACCGACACCACCTCGCCGGACATGCTCGCCGCGCTGTCCAGCGAGCAGATCTTCGACTCCCTGGCCATCCGGGTCAACGGCCCCGACGCCTGGAACGAGCGCTTCGCCATCGACTGGCACCTCACCGACCTGGACGAACGCCACCGGACCACGATGTCCAACGGCGCCCTCATCCACCAGCGGTCACCCTCGGGCGACGGCGCCGGCCTGACGCTGCGGCTCACCCGGCAACGCCTGCTCACCCTGCTCTCCGGTGACGGCGACGGCGACGGGCTCGACCACGACGGCGACCTGACCGTTCTGGGACGCCTGTTCTCCCTGCTGGAGCAGCCCAGGCCGGACTTCGCCATCGTCACCGCCTGAGACCACGGGAGGCGGGCGACCGCGCGCTCAGGGCGAGCGGATGAGGCCCCGCTTCGAGGCCGCCGCGACGGCCGCGGTGCGGGAGTCAACGTCCAGCTTGGTGTAGATGTGCGCCAGGTGGGTCTTGACCGTGGTCTCGCTGAGGAACATCACCTTGCTGATCTGCCGGTTCGACAGGCCGGCGGCGACGTGCCCGAGCACCTCCAGCTCGCGCGGGCTGAGCGTGGTGTCGGGGGCCCGGACCCGGCCCAGCAGGCGTGCGGCCACGCTCGGCGCCAGGGCGCTGGCGCCCGCGGCGGCCGACCGGATGGCGGCGTGCAGGTCCTCCGACGGGGCGTCCTTGAGCAGGTAGCCGGTCGCGCCGGACTCGATGGCGGCCACGATGTCGGCATCGGTGTCGAACGTCGTGAGCACCAGGACGCGGGGGCCGTCCAGGGCCACGATCCGGCGGGTCGCCTCGCTGCCGTGCATGCCGGTGCCGAGCCGCAGGTCCATCAGCACGACGTCGGGGGCGAGCGTGGCGGCCAGCCGCACGCCCTCCTGCCCCGTGGCGGCCTCGCCGACCAGGTCGAAGTCGGGCTGCCCGGCGAGCATGGCGCGCAGGCCGGAGCGGACGACGGGATGGTCGTCCACCAGGACGATCCGGATCACGGCCCCTCCAGGGGCGGCAGCGGCAGGGTCGCCACGACGGCCGTGCCCTCGCCGGGGGCCGACTCCACGGTGAGGCTGCCGCCCAGGGCGCTCACCCGTTCGCGCATCGCGCGCAGGCCGAAGCCGGCCGAACGTCCGGGGTCGAACCCCCGGCCGTCGTCGTACACGTCCAGCATGACCACGTCGTCCAGGTAGGTGAGGGTCACCCCGGCGTGGCCGGCGCCGGAGTGGCGACTGACGTTGCCCAGGGCGCCCTGGGCGACGCGGAGCAGCGTCGCGTCATAATCGGCGGGCAGCGGCGCCGGGGTGCCGGAGACCTCGAAGCGCGCCTGGATGGGCGTGCCCGCCACGGCGGAGTCACCGGCCCTGCGCAGCGCGGCGGCCAGCGACGAGTGCCGCAGCGCCGCGGGGGCCAGGCCGCGGACGAAGTTCCTGGCCTCCTCCAGGTTCTCCTTGGCCGCGTCCGCCGCCTCGGCGATGCGGCGCTCGGCGGCCGGGAGGTCGTCGGCCAGGTCTCGCCGGGCCGCCCGCAGCAGCAGGATGATGCTGGACATGCCCTGTGCCAGCGTGTCGTGGATCTCTCTGGCCAGGCGTTCCCGCTCGGCCAGCCGTACGGCGTCGCCCTCCGCCTTGAGCAGTTTCCCCCGCGTGCGGACCAGGTCGTCGATCAGCAGGCGGCGCTGCTCGCTCTCGGCGTGCAGCGCCTTGTAGACCATCGCCATCAGGGTGGCCACCGCCGCGCCGATCGTCGGGCCGATGACCAGGGCGGCGGTCAGTCGGCCCTCGTGCCAGGCGGCGGTCAGGACGGCCGCGACGGTCAGCGCCGCCACGCCCGGCAGCGCGACCGCCAGGGGCAGCAGGTGCAGGTAGGCGAAGAAGAGCGGGAAGGCCAGCCAGACGAACTGCGGCGCGGCCAGGGCGAGCAGCACCCACCCGGCCGTGGTCAGCACCAGCCAGATCCGGCCCAGCAGCAGGTGTGTCGGCCCGCCGAAGTGCGGCAGCCGCTCTTCGATCGTGATGCCCGCCACGTAGAGGGCCCCGAGCAGCGCTCCGCCCAGCACCGGCGCGAGCCGTCCGCTCCCGGCGACGCCGGCCAGCGCGATCGCCAGGAGGGTCGCGAACGTGCCGTGCACGGTCCAGCGCAGCAGGCGGAGGGCGGGCGGGAACGGATAGTCAGACATCTCTCACCAAGCGTATGCGACGGCCCTGCGCCACAAATCGTCCGAAAGAAGTATTACGGGCGGACCGCATGCACGATGCCCGGCCGATCCGGCGGCGCGCACGCTGGAGGACGTCAACATGACCTTCAACCGCAACGGGGGACGCGCCGTGTTCGTGGCGCTCAGAGACCTGCGCTTCGCGAAGGGACGGTTCGCTCTCATGGGCGCCGTCGTCTTCCTCATCACCCTCCTGGTGACCATGTTGTCCGGCCTGACCGCCGGGCTGGCACGGGAGAACATCTCGGCCGTGGAGGGCCTGCCCGCCGGGCACCTCGTCTTCGCCGGCGACGGGAAACCGTCCTTCGCCGACAGCCGCGTCACCGACCGGATCTGGCAGGAGTGGCGGCGGGCGACCGGCGGCGCCGCCGAGCGGCTGGGCGTCTCCATGTCGCGGCTCGGCCACGGCGACGACGGGAGCGCGGGGGTGGCGCTCTTCGGCGTCCAGCCGGGCGGTTCCCTCGCCCAGGGGCGGCCCGTGGACACCGGGAAGGTCGTCCTCTCCGCCGCGCTGGCCGCCGACACCGGGGTGGGCGCCGGGGACACGGTACGGATCGCGGGCAGGGACTTCACCGTCTCCGGTGTCGGCGGCCAGGCGTCCTACAGCCACACCCCCGTCGTCTGGATCGGCATCGACGACTGGGAGCGGATGGGCCGCCAGGCCGGCTCCGACAGTGTGGCGACCGTCCTGGCGCTGCCCGACAGCGGCACGGCGCTGCCGTCCGGCGGCCTGGCCGCGGCCGACGCGCGGCTCGGCACCACGACGGTCCCGCTGCCGCAGGCGCCCGCCGCGATCGGCTCGTTCTCCTCCGAGAACGGGTCGCTCCAGCTCATGCGCGGGTTCCTGTTCGCGATCTCGGCCCTGGTCATCGGGGCCTTCTTCACCGTCTGGACGATCCAGCGGCGCGGCGACGTCGCCGTGCTGAAGGCTCTGGGCGCAAGCTCCGGCTACCTGCTGCGGGACGCGCTCGCCCAGGCGGTCATCGTGCTGCTGGGCGGCGCGGGCGCCGGCGGCCTGCTCGGCGCGGGCCTCGGTGCGCTGGCCGAGGGCACGGTCCCGTTCGTGTTGTCGGCGGCCACCACCGTGGCGCCGGTGGCCGTGCTGATCCTCCTCGGCGCCGCCGGAGCCGCGCTGGCCATCCGCAAGATCACCTCTGTCGACCCGCTGACCGCCCTGGGAGCCTCCCGATGACACTGAAGCTGACCGACGTCGTCCTGACCTATCCCGACGGCGACCGTACGCTGACCGCGCTCGACCACGTCAGCCTGACCGTCGCGGCGGGCGAGTTCGCCGCGGTGGTCGGCCCGTCCGGCTCGGGCAAGTCGAGCCTGCTGGCCGTCGCCGCCACCCTGATCACGCCCGCCGCGGGCAGCGTGATCATCGCCGGGCAGGACGTCTCCGGAGCCGGCCAGGCGGCCCGCACGAGGGTCCGCCGCGACCACGTCGGCATCGTGTTCCAGCAGGCCAACCTGCTGCCCTCGCTCACCGCGCTCGACCAGCTCCTGGTGATGGCGCACCTGGCCGGCGAATCCCCGCGCGCCGCCGCCCCGCGGGCGCGGGAGCTGCTGCTCGCCGTCGACCTGGGCGGCAAGGAGCACAAACGCCCGCACCAGCTGTCCGGCGGCGAACGCCAGCGCGTCAACATCGCCCGCGCCCTGATGAACTCCCCCGAGGTGCTGCTGGTGGACGAGCCCACCAGCGCGCTCGACCACCACCGTGGCGAGCGGATCGTCTCCCTGCTGGCCGACCTCACCAGGAAGAACGACCTGGCCACTGTCATGGTCACGCACGACCTGGCCACCCTGGACCAGGTGGACACCGTCCTGACCATGGACGACGGCCGGCTCGGCGAACGCGCCGCGACCCGGGTCGCCTGACCACGGGGCCGGGTCAGCCGCGGGGGGTGAACTGGTCCAGGTCGTAGATGCCGAGCGCCTTCTCGATGTCGGCCACCTGCGCGACCACGCCGGTGAAGCCGGCCGCGCCGAAACGGCGGTGCTCCTCGTCCTCGAACGTCTCGGCCAGCTCGGCGAACTCCTTGGGCGGGATGACGGCCCGCATGGCGGGGAAGATCACGGTGTCCTCGCGGGCCTCGTGCGGCTCGTACATGCGGACGAAGGCGGCCAGGTCGGCGGCCAGGCCGCGGCGCACGCTCTGGGGGACGGGCCTCGCGGTGGCGTCCAGGACGCGGCCGGTCAGGACGCGCCCGCGCCGGTGCTGCCGGATCAGCACGGGGACGACGTCGGTGAGCTTTCCCGCGCCGACCAGGCGCGGGAAGACGTATCGCTCTTCGAGCCGCTCGTGGTACTCCTCGATGAACGTGCGGATGATCCCGGCGCCGGCGTGCAGGGGGCCTGCCGGCACCCGCTCCCCGGCGCCGATCCGCCGGACGCCCTCCCGGTAGACCAGCAGGACGCGTTTGAGGACCCCGTGCTCGCGCATGAGGTCCTCCGGCGGCGTGACCGGCACCTCCCGGGCCTGCTCCGGGCCGGGGGCGGGGCTGGCCGTCGTGGCACTGCGGGCCGGCCGCGTGGTGTCGCAGCCGGTCAGCATCGCCGATCCGCAGGCCAGGGCGACGGGCATGGCCAGCATCTCGCGGCGGCGCACGCCCGCCGGCCCGCTGCCTGCTTCGTCCCTCATCGCCCGCCCCCGTCCCTGAGCCGTCCTCCCAGGTGCTGCCCGTCGGCCGGCGTTCCGACGCGAAGGCGCGGGTAATCCTTGTGCCGGAAACGCGTCAGGCGGCCGGCTGCCACTCCTCGTCCCATGCGTCGTCAGGGTGGGGCCACTCCTGCGGGTGCGGGCAGGCGAAGGCCGATTTGTGACAGACGTCGTGCCAGCCCGGGTGCTCCTCGCAGTGGTCCCAGGACGGATGCCCGCCGTGGCAGTGCTCCGGATGCGTCGGCGTGGGCGTCGGGGTCGGCGTGGGGGTGACGGTCGGCGGGACCGTGGGCGTCGGGGTGACCGTCGGGGTCGGAGTGGGCGTCGGGGTCGGAGTGGGCGTGGGCGTGGGCGTCGGGGTCGGGCTGGGGGTGGGCGCGGGCGGGCGGTTGTAGACGGTGCAGCTGACGGCCGCGTCGCTCGGTACCTCGACCGTGAAGCCGAGGCCGCCGCTGTTGGTCACCGGCACCTCGACGCCGGTGTCGATCTGGCGGCAGACGGCGTTCCGCCCGTCCTGGGTGACCAGGGTGTGGCCGGGGTGCTGGGTCTCGGTGACGGTGACGTCGGCCGACGGGGTCTGGCTGAAGGTGAGGTCGAAGTTGACCGATCCCGTGCCGTCGTCGGTCGTCGACTCGGTGGCGGGCAGCCCGCCGATGCCCGGCGTGGTGGTCTCGGCGGTGAGGTCCCAGCCGGGGCCGGCCGGGGTGGCACCGGTGACGTCCTCACCGGTGTTGCCGGACGGGACGAGCTGCTTGATCACCGACAGCGACCCCTCGCACTGAGCGCGGACGATCTCCCGCAACGCCTGTCCGGCGGCGGCGTAGTCGCTGGTCTGGAAGTAGTCGGCGGCGGTCGCGTTGGAGCCGTCGAAGGCGGTGGTGCCCGAGATGGCGCGCAGGTTGAGCGCGGTCAGGCCGGTCACGCCGTTGCCGACGCCGACGGCCAGCACGCGGGTGCCCTCCGCCTTGACCGCGTTGGCGGAGAAGATCCCGGCCTCCACCTCGGCGATGCGGGTGTTGCCGCCGTCGCCGAGCAGGCTGTCGTAGTAGGTGGGGTTGCCGTCGGTGAGCACCACCAGCAGGTCGTAGCGCGGCGCGGCCCCGGCGACCGCCCACAGGCCGCGGTCCCAGTTGGTGCCGCTGCCGAGCTGCCAGTCGGCGTACTGGTCCTTGAACGCCTCGGCGCCCGCCTCCGTGGACACCGGCATGAGCTCGGGGTTGTTCGTGGTGCCGGCGCTGGGCGAGTTGCGGTCGAAGGTGAACAGCGCCATCCGCGACGGGGTGCCGGTCAGCGCGTCGGTGAAGGTGTCGGCGGCCTCCTTCAGGTCGGGCAGCGCGCTGCCCACCGAGGCCGACAGGTCGAGCAGCAGCGCGACGTCGAGGCCGCAGGTGGGGTCGGGCCGGGGGTTGACCCGTGACTGCTGCCAGATCCCGGTCGAGGCGGTGGCGTCCCCGCGGGTGTCGTTGATCATGAAGTCGCCGGTGGAGGAGTACGTGGTGCCGCTCTCCAGCGCGGGGGTCCGGAAGACGTACGGCGTGGCGACGGAGTTCGACCCGCTGCCGCGGCCGGTGCGCAGTTCCGGGTTGGTGTACCAGCCGCCGGGGGCGGAGAGCTGCTTGACGTAGAAGCGGGCGCCGGCGTTGGCGCCGCCCGGCTCGGTCCCGGGGACGACGAAGCTGCAGTCGCCGTCGGCGTCCGACACGCACACGCCCCAGCCGGCGTCGACCGGGACGTCCGCGTCGGGCGCGGTGAACAGGCCGAGCTCGACCCCGGCCAGCGGCCCCACCGTGGTGTCGCCGGTGCGGTCGCCGCCGGTGCGCACCGTCACCACCGACGTGTCCGGCGACGGATCGGGCACGACCAGCGGGGACGACGGGACCGCGAGCAGCCCGGCGCACAACACTTTCGCCATCCTGCCGGCGACTACGCGAACACTCTTCATCTTCCCCCCAGAGCGAGCCGAACACTACGGACTGTAACCAGAAGTGGATCAAGGGAGGCTTCCGCCGTTCCCGGCCGCGCGATCAATGCCGACCGCACCTTGAGGCGCGCTTGACCCGGGACGGGCTCCCGCCGTCAGCCCCGCGTACGGTCGCTGATCCAGCGGGCGGCGAGCAGGGCGGAGACGGCGGTGAGCACGGCGCCCGCGACGACCGTGGCGCCGAGACCGAGCACGTCGGCGAGCACCCCGGCGACCAGGGCTCCCGCCGCGTAGCCGACGTCGCGCCAGAAGCGGTAGGCGCCCAGGGCGTTGGCCCGCCAGGAGGGGTGGGCGTGGTCGGAGACCGAGGCGATGAGCGCGGGGTAGACCATGGCGGTGCCGAGCCCGAGGACCACTGCGGACAGGACCCCGGCGAGCAGGGCGTCGCCCAGCGGGGCGACGGCCAGGAGGAGACCGCCGGCCTGGACGAGCATGCCGGTGACGATGAGAGGTTTGCGGCCGAGGCGGTCGGCGAGGTGCCCGGCGGGGATCTGGCCGACGCCCCACAGGAGCGGGTACAGGCCCTTGATCAGGCCGACGGCGGCCAGGCCCAGGCCGTGGTCGGTGAACAGGAGGGGGAAGACGCCCCAGGTGAGGCCGTCGTTGAGGTTGTTGACCAGGCCGGCCTGACTGACGCCGCGCAGCGAGCGGTCGCGCCAGGACGTGCGGGCGAACACGGCCGCCGGACCGGCGTTCTCCCCGGCGGGCCGGGGGTGCCGGTCGAGTTCGAGGGCCACGTGGGCGGCGGTGTCGCGGACGACCAGAGCCAGGGCCAGCCCGGCCGCGACGAAGACGACGCCGACGAGCTCGGGGACGGGACGCAGGCCGTGACGGGTGGCGAGGTAGCCGGTGAGCAGGGCGGTGGCGCCGACGGCGGTGTACCCGGCGGCCTCGTTGAGGCCGGTGGCCAGCCCCCGCCGGGCGGGCCCGACCAGGTCGATCTTCATGTTGACGGTCATCGACCAGGTCAGGCCCTGGTTGAGGCCGAGCAGGACGTTCGCCGCCACGATCCACCCCCAGGAGGGCGCCCAGCCCAGGACGAAGGGGACGGGGATCCCGATCAACCAGCCGGCGACCAGGAGCTGCTTGCGGCGGAACCGGGCCGTCAGGGCGCCGGCGGCCAGGTTGGTGACCGCCTTGGTGAGCCCGAAGGCGACGATGAAGGAGAAGACGGCGAGGTCGCTGGTCAGGCCGAAGGTGTGGGCGCCGATGAGCGGCACGGTGGTGCGTTCGAGGCCCACCAGGCCGCCGACGGCGACGTTGACGACGACCAGCAGGGAGAACTGGAGGGCGTTCGCCCGGAGCCCGAGGCGTACGGGCGGGGCGGGCGCGGAGGTGTTCTGCACGGCTGAGGTCCCTTCACGCCCGGGACGAGGTCGCGATTGCCGGGTGGATATGTCCTGGTCACCATACCCCCCTAGGTATCGTGAGCAATACCACCGGGGGTATTTGACATCTTTTCCGAGAAGAACCTACTGTCGGGTAGGTCATACCCCCCGGGGTATTCGTACGAAGGGATCGCCGTGTTCTTCACGCAGTACTACCTGGACTGCCTCTCGCAGGCGTCGTACATGATCGCGGACGAGAGGACCGGCCGCGCGGTGGTCGTCGACCCCCGGCGGGACGTCTCCGAGTACCTGGCCGACGCCCGCGCGCACGGCCTCACCGTCGTCGGCGTCGTCAACACCCACTTCCACGCCGACTTCGTCGCCGGCCACCTGGAGATGGCCGACAGCACCGGCGCCTGGATCGGCTACGGCCGGCGCGCCGAGACCGAGTACCCCATCCGCAAGCTCGGCGACGGCGAGCGCATCTCACTCGGCGACGTCACCCTGGAGATCATGGAGACGCCCGGTCACACCCCGGAGTCGATCAGCGTCCTGGTCTACGAACGCGCCGAGGACCACGTCCCGTACGGGGTGCTGACCGGCGACGCCCTGTTCATCGGGGACGTCGGCCGCCCCGACCTGCTGGCCTCCGTCGGCGTCACCCCCGGGGAACTGGGCGCGATGTTGTACGACAGCGTGCAGAACAAGCTCATGGCCCTGCCCGACGAGGTGCGGGTCTTTCCCGCGCACGGCGCCGGCTCGGCCTGCGGCAAGAACCTCTCGGCCGAGAAGCAGTCGACCATCGGCGAGCAGCGGGCCACCAACTACGCGTGCGCCCCGATGGACCGTGAGACGTTCGTCGCGCTCGTCACCGCCGGACAGCCCGCCGCGCCCGGCTACTTCGCCTACGACGCCGACCTCAACCGCAGGGACCGGGCCCGCCACGACGCCTCGGCGGCGCCGGTGCCGCTGACCCTCGACGGGTTCACCCGCCTGCGGGCCGCCGGCACGGTCGTGGTGGACGCCCGCGATCCGCAGGACTTCGCCGCCGGGCACCTGCGCGGCGCGGTGAACGTGCCCGCCGACGGGCGCTTCGCCGAGCAGGCGGGCACCGTGCTCGACCCGGCCGCCGAGCTGGTCGTCATGGCGCCGCAGAATCGCGAGGAGGAGGTCGTCACCCGCCTGGCCCGGATCGGCTTCGACCGCGTCGCGGGTTACCTGCGCAACCCCGACGACGCGCTGGTGGCCCTGGCCGCCGAGGTCGCCCCGGCCGGCCGCCTGACCGCCGCGCAGCTGCGCGCCGCACTCGCCGGCGACGCCCCGCCCGTCGTCGTGGACGTGCGCACCGCCGGCGAGCGCGAGGCGAACGGCTTCATCGACGCCGCCCTGCACATCCCGCTGAGCGAACTGCCCGCCCGCAGCGGCGAGCTGCCCGCCGACCGGCCCGTCGTCCTGCACTGCGCGGGTGGTCACCGCTCCTCCGTCGCGGCGAGCCTGCTGCGGCACCGCGGCTTCCAGGACGTCTCCGACGTCCTCGGCGGCTACGCCGCGTGGGCCCTGTCGGCCGAGCCGGCCGGCGTCTGACCGAACTGTCCCCATCCCTTCCGTATGTCTACGCGATACCCCCCGGGGTATTGGCAAAGGAACGATCCATGAACACCTCCTCCGTCCTCACCGCCCCCGTGCTGCAGCGGCTCGTCCAGGAAGGGCGGGCGCCGCGCCTGCTCGACGTGCGCACGCCCGGCGAGTTCCGCACGGCGCACATCCCGGGCTCGTACAACGTGCCGCTGAACACCCTGCGCGAGCACCGGGCCGAGCTGCTGGCCCACCTGGACGAGGACGTCGTGCTCGTCTGCCGCTCCGGGGCGCGGGCCGCGCAGGCCGGGCAGTCCCTCGCCGAGGCCGGGCTGCCGAACCTGCGCGTCCTGGAAGGCGGCATCGTCGCGTGGGAGACGGCCGGCGCGTCCCTGGAGCGGGGGCCCGAGCGGTGGGACATCGAGCGCCAGGTCCGGCTCGTGGCCGGTTCCGTCGTCCTGGTCACCGGTCTGGCCGGGATCTTCCTGCCCGGCGCGCACCTGATCGGCACCGCGATCGGCGCCGGCCTGACGTACGCGGCCGTCAGCAACTCCTGTGCCATGGGCGTCCTGCTGTCCCGGCTGCCCTACAACCGCGGGCCGCGCACCGACATCCGCACGGTGCTCGCGGACCTGCGGAGCACCCCGTGACCGTGCTGATCGTCGCGGCGTCGCTGCTCGTCGGGGTCAGCCTCGGCGTGCTGGGCGGCGGCGGCTCGATCCTGACCGTGCCGATCCTGGTCTACCTGGCCGGCCAGGACACCAAGGAGGCGATCGCCACCTCGCTGTTCGTCGTCGGCGTCACCAGCCTGGCCGCGCTGGTCCCGCACGCGCGGGCCCGGCGGATCCGCTGGCGGACCGGGCTGCTCTTCGGCGCGTTCAGCATGGCCGGCGCGTACGGCGGCGGGCGTCTGGCCGAGTACGTCCCCGGCACGGCGCTGCTCGTCGCCTTCGCCCTGATGATGCTGGCCACGGCGGTCGCGATGCTCCGCAGGCCCCGGCAGCCCAGGAAGCGGGCGCGGCCCGCCCACGGCGACCTGCCCCTGACGCACATCGCGGCGGAGGGCCTGGTCGTCGGGGCCGTGACGGGGCTGGTCGGCTCCGGCGGCGGCTTCCTCGTCGTCCCGGCCCTGGCCCTGCTGGGCGGGCTGCCGATGGGCGTCGCGGTCGGCACGTCGCTGCTCGTCATCGCGATGAAGTCCTTCGCCGGGCTCGCCGGGCACCTGGCGGGCGTCGCGATCGACTGGCGCCTCGCCCTGATCGTGACGGCGTCCGCGGTGATCGGCAGTCTGGCCGGCGGCCGGCTCGCGGGCCGCATCCCGCAGGACGCGCTGCGCACGGCGTTCGGCTGGTTCGTCGTCGTCATGGGCGTGTTCGTGCTCGTCCAGCAGGCCGGCGCCGCCGTCTGGAGCCATCCGGTCACCTGGGCGGGGCTGGTGGCCGTACTGGCCGCCGCGGTCGCCGCCCGGCGGTGGCGCGCCCGTCCCGGCTCAGGAGCCTGAGGCCGCCTCCGCCGCGGGCGCCGGTTCGTCGCGCACCTGGGCGGCGGTGACCGCCACGGTGGTGACGATGTCGGCCACGGTGGCGCCCCTGGACAGGTCGTTGACCGGCCTGCGCAGCCCCTGCAGCACCGGCCCCACCGCGACCGCCCCCGCGCTGCGCTGGACGGCCTTGTACAGGTTGTTGCCGGTGTTCAGGTCGGGCACCACGAAGACGGTGGCGTGCCCGGCCACCTGGCTGCCGGGCATCTTGGTCCGCGCCACCGCCGGGTCCACCGCGGCGTCGTACTGGATCGGCCCTTCCACCTGGAGGTCGGGACGGCGTTCGCGGACCAGCTCGGTGGCGGCGCGCACCTTGTCGACCTCGGCGCCCGCGCCCGAGGCGCCGGTCGAGTACGACAACATCGCGCTCCTGGGCTCGACGCCGAACATCGCCGCGGTGCGGGCCGAGGCGATCGCGATGTCGGCGAGCTGCTCGGCGGTGGGGTCGGGGTTGACCGCGCAGTCGCCGTAGACCAGGACCCGGTCGGCCAGGCACATGAAGAACACGCTGGAGACCAGCCCCAGCCGCAGGATCTCGAACGCCGGCCTGATCGTGTGCGCGGTGGTGTGCGCCGCGCCCGAGACCATGCCGTCGGCCAGGCCGGCGTGGACCATGAGCGTGCCGAAGTAGGAGACGTCGGTGACGGTGTCGCGGGCCAGCTCGACGGTCATCCCCCGGTGCGCCCGCGCCTCGGCGTAGGCGTGCGCGAACCGCTCGCGCAGCTCCGGGTCGAACGGGCTGAGCACCCTGGCCGCGGCCAGGTCGAGGCCTAGCTGGGCGGCCTGGACCCTGATGCGTTCGGCGTCGCCGAGCAGGGTGAGGTCGGCCACGTCCCGGCGCAGCAGGATGTCGGCCGCGCGCAGGATGCGCGGCTCCTCGCCCTCGGGCAGCACGATGTGCCTGCGCCGGGCGCGCGCCCGGTCCAGCAGCTCGTACTCGAACATCAGCGGCGTGACGACGTCGGTCTTGGCGATGTCCAGCCGTTCCAGCAGCAGCGGGCCGTCCACGTGCTCGGCGAACAGGCGCAGCGCCGTGTCGATCTTGCCGCCCGCCTCGGGCGTGAACCGCCCCTCCACGGCCGACAGCCGGGTCGCGGTGTCGAAGGTGTCGTGACCGGTGGCGATCACCGGCAGCGGGATCTCCATGCCGCGCAGCAGCCGTTCCACTGAGCCGGGCAGCTCCGTGCCGCCGGTGAGCACCACCGCCGACAGGGACGGGAAGCCCGGCGAGGTGTGCGCGGCGATCAGGCCGGGCAGCAGCGCGGCGGCCCGGTCGGACGGGATGATCACCGCCGCGCCCTCGGTGAGGCGCTCCAGGATCCCGGGCAGCGACATCGCGCCCACCATCAGCGCGCTCGCCTCTCGGCCGAGCCCGTCGCGCTCCCCGAGGAAGAACCAGCCGTCGCACGCGTCGAGCAGGTCGGCGACCGTCGGCGCACGCAGCGAAGGGGTCTCCGGCAGCACGAACACGGGCGTCGCATGGCCGGCCGTGAACGGCCCGCCGGTCGACCGGGTGACCACGACCGCGAGCTCCTGGGCGTGATGGTGGGCCAGCTCCCTGGAGGACACCTCGACCGCCGCGGCGACGCGGGCGGCCGTCCGGCCCCGGCCGCTCACCACGTTGATCACGGGCGTGCCCAGGTCGGCGGCCAGCCGGGCGTTGAACCCGAACTCCGTCGGCGCGCCCACGTCGGTGTAGTCGGTGCCGACCACCACGACCGCGTCACAGCGCCGGGCCAGCGCGCGGAAGCGGGCCACGATGTCCCCGGCCGCCCGCTCGACGTCGGCGTGCACCTCGTCGTAGGTGACCCCCGCGCACGCCTCGTAGGGCAGGGCGAGCTGGAACCGGCTGCGGATGGTGTTGACCAGGCCGTCCTCGCGTCCGGCCCGGACCACGGGGCGGAACACGCCCACGCTTCCCACCTGCCGGGACAGCAGCTCGACCAGCCCCAGGGCGACGGTCCCCTTGTTGCTCCCCGCTTCGCCGGCGGCGACATACACAGCTCGTGTCATGACACTCATTCTCGACGCCCTCGCCGGGTCCGGAACGCCATCGGGCCCGGATCAGTGCCGTACGCCCCCGGTGGCAGGGACCAACGTCCCTGTCTTGGGGATGAGGCAGGTGGGTAGCGTCATCGGCATGGCCGCCTTGACCTGCTCCGCGGGGTCGCGATGAACCCGTGGACGCTCACGTACGAGGGCTTCGCCCCGGCCTCGGCCGGGTTGCGCGAGGCGCTGTGCACGCTCGGCAACGGCCGCTTCGCCACCCGCGGCGCCACGCCCGAGGGCCGGATCCGCACGCCCGGCACCTACCACGCGGGCTGCTACGACCGTCTGGCCTCCGAGGTGGGCGGCCGGACGGTCGTCAACGAGGACCTGGTCAACCTGCCTGACTGGCTGCCGCTCGGCTTCGCCACGCCCGGCCAGGACTGGTTCAGCCCGGAGCTGGCCGAACTGCTCGGCTACACCCAGGAGCTCGACCTGCGCCACGGGGTGCTGCGGCGGGAGCTGCGCTGGCGCGACGCGCGGGGCCGGGTCACCCGGGTGCGGCAACGCCGCCTGGTCTCCATGGCCGATCCCGTCCTGGCCGCCCTGGAGACGACCTTCACCGCGGAGAACTGGTCGGGCCCGCTGCGCGTCCGCGCCGGGCTGGACGGGCGCGTCACCAACAGCGGCGTCGAACGCTACCGCGCCCTGCGCGGCGACCACCTGACGGGACACGCCACGGGCCACCGCGACGAGCTCACCTGGCTGACCGCGACCACCCGCTCCTCACGCGTCACCGTCGCGCTCGCCGCCCGCGCCGACGCCCCCTCCCCCGGCTCGCCCTCCATGGAGCCGGACCATGTCACCAGCGAGCACGTGCTGGTGGTGGCCGAGGGCACGCCGGTGACGTTCACGAAGGTCGTCGCCCTGCTGACCTCGCGCGATCCCGCCGTGCACGACCCGCTCTCGGCCGCCCTGCGGCGCGCGGCCACGGCCCCGGGCTTCGCCGAGCTCCTGGACGCGCACGCCGCGGCCTGGGAGCGGCTGTGGGAGCGGGCCGAGCTGAACGTGGACGGGCCGGAGCTGTCGCAGATCGTCCACCTGCACATCTTCCACCTGCTCCAGACCCTGTCGCCGCACACCACCGACCTCGACGCCGGGGTGCCGGCGCGGGGTCTGCACGGGGAGGCGTACCGGGGGCACGTGTTCTGGGACGAGCTGTTCGTCCTGCCCTGGCTCAACCTGCGTTTCCCCGAGATCTCCCGCGGCCTGCTGCGCTACCGGTGGCGGCGCCTGCCGGAGGCCCGCGCGGCCGCCCGGTCGGCCGGGTACGACGGCGCGATGTTCCCCTGGCAGAGCGGCAGCGACGGCCGCGAGGAGACCCAGACCTACCACCTCAACCCCGACTCGGGACGCTGGCTGCCCGACGTCTCCCACCTGCAGCGCCACGTCGGCCTCGCCATCGCCTACAACGTGTGGCAGTACCGCCTGGCCACCGGCTCCATGCCGGCGTGGTGCGCCGACCTGCTGATCGGCATCGCGCGGTTCTTCGCCTCGCTGGCCGTGCTCGACCCCGTCTCCGGCCGGTACGAGATCCGCGGCGTCATGGGCCCGGACGAGTACCACACCGCCTACCCAGGCGCCGCCGAACCGGGCCTGGCCAACAACGCCTACACCAACGTCATGACCGTATGGCTGCTGCGGCACGCCCTCCGGCTCGGCGCGGCCGGCGCGCGGGAGGCGACGCGGTGGGAGGACATCACCCGCCGCATGCGGGTGGACTTCCACGACGGCGTCATCAGCCAGTTCACCGGCTACGCCGGGCTCGCCGAGCTGGACTGGGAGCGGTACGCGGGCGTCCGCCGCCTCGACCGCGCCCTGGAGGCCGACGGCGACGACGTCAACCGCTACAAGGCGTCCAAGCAGGCCGACACGCTGATGCTGTTCTACCTGCTCGGCGCCGACGAACTGCTGGCGATCCTCGACCGGCTCGGCTACCCGGCCGACCCCGGCCTGATCCCGCGGACGACCACCTACTACCTCGACCGCACCAGCCACGGCTCCACGCTGAGCGCCGTCGTGCACGCCTGGGTGTTGTCGCGCTGCGACCGGGCGCGCTCCTGGCAGTTCTTCGCCGAGGCGCTGGTCGGGGACGTGCACGACGTCCAGGGCGGCACCACCGCCGAGGGCGTGCACCTGGGCGCGATGGCCGGGACCGTGGACATGCTGCAACGCTGCTACCTGGGCCTGGAGCCGAGGCCCGAGGGCCTGCTGCTCGACCCGCTGCTGCCCGGACGGCTCGGCACGCTCTCGTTGCCCGTCCTGTTCCGCGGCCGCCGGATCACCGTCGAGGCCGACCACGACGGCACGCGGGTCGACGGCGTCCCCGTGCCGGGCGGTGTGGGCCTCGTCC
Source organism: Nonomuraea sp. NPDC005692 (assembly GCF_040631115.1). Classification (NCBI taxonomy): domain Bacteria; kingdom Bacillati; phylum Actinomycetota; class Actinomycetes; order Streptosporangiales; family Streptosporangiaceae; genus Nonomuraea; species Nonomuraea sp. NPDC005692. The sequence goes on from NZ_JBEXYU010000008.1 coordinate 150,186, forward strand.
TCACGGAGAAGGAGATGATCATGACGAACAGTGGCGACTTCGGACGCCGGGTGATCCACCACCGCGACCGGCTGGGGCTCACCGTCGACCAGCTGGCCGAGCGCGCCGACATGTCCCCCGGGTACGTCACGTACCTGGAGGGCCACCTCGGCATCCCCGACAGGAACACGGTGACCCGCCTGGCCACCGCCCTGGAGACGACCCCACAGGACCTGCTGGGCGGTGGCCGCGACCGCCCGCCGGGCCCCGGCGCCGGCCCGGACGAGCCGGTCATGGAGGTCCTCGACCCCGAGGAGTGCCTGCGCCTGGTCGCGCCGGGCGGGATCGGGCGGATCGCGTTCAACGGCTCGCACGGGCCCACGGTGCTGCCCGTCAACTACCGGCTGCACGAGGGCGCCGTGCTGTTCCGCACGTCCCGCGGCGGCCCCATGGACCAGGACCTGCGCACCGGCCTGGAGGGCGTGGACATCATGATCGGCTTCCAGGTGGACCGGATCGACGAGGTGCGCAAGGAGGGCTGGAGCGTGCTGATCCAGGGGCCCGCCCACCACGTGCCCGAGGACGAGGTCGCCAAGCTGGCCGACGCGGGCGTCACGCCCTGGGCGGGCGGGGAACGTCATCTCTACATCCGGATCGTCCCGCACCAGGTCACGGGACGCCGCGTGCACGGCCTGTGAGCCGGCCGCCGTCGTGACGCGGGCCTCACAGGGGGGTGGCGGGCCGGAGCAGCGCCTGCTGCAGCGTCCGGCCGAGGTCGGCGTCGGTGATCATGCCGGTGACCACGCCGCCCTCGACGACCACCGCCGACAGGCCGCCCACCCGCGAAGGACGTTCCAGCAGGGCGGCCGCGTCGTCGCCCGGCGACAGGACGCGCGGCGGCTTCTGGGCCGCGACCAGCGTCTCCACCCTGGTGTCCCCCCTGCGGTCGGCGGGCACGGCGAGCAGGGTCTCCAGCGAGACCACGCCGAGCGGCGCCCCGTCGAGCCCCACGACGGGGAAGACCGACTGGTGGGAGCCGAGCACCACCGTGTCGACCAGCCCCTGCACGGTCAGCCACGCGGGGGCCAGGTCCGGCGTGGCCGTCATGACGTCCCGCACCAGCACTCCCCCGAGGCCGCGCCGGGCCGCCCTGCTCATGATCTCGCCGCGGGCGGCGCCCGCGATGTACCAGCCGGTGATCACCACCCACATCCCGCCGAGCGGGTTCCACACCCAGATCACGACGAACCCGGTGAAGGTCAGCACGAGGCCGATCGCGTAACCGGCCCGCGCGGCACTGGCGTCGGCGCGGGCGCGATCGCCGTGGCGGCTCCACAGCAGGCCGTGCAGCACCCGCCCGCCGTCGAGCGGGCTGCCGGGCAGCAGGTTGAACACGCCCAGGATCAGGTTCATCATGGCCAGCCACGCGGCGGCGGCCCTGGGCACGCCCGGCGGCAGCACGGCCGTGACGGCGAGGGCGAGACCGCCGAGCAGCAGGCTCACGAGCGGGCCGGCGGCCGCCGTCGCCACCTCGGCCCCGGGCGTCCGCGCCTCGTCGCGGAACTGCGTGACGCCGCCCAGCGCCCAGAGCGTGACGGACTCCACCTCCATGCCGCACCGCTTGGCCACCAGCGCGTGCGCCAGCTCGTGCGCGAGCAGGGACACCATGAGCAACAGCCCGGTGAGCACGCCGGCGACCCAGTACGCCGTGCTGCCCGCCCCCGGGGCGGCGACGGCCAGGACTCCGGAGCCCAAGGCCACCGCCACGAGCGCGACGATGCCCAACGCGGACCAATGAGCGCCGACGGGGATGCCCGCCACCCGTCCGAAGCGCAGGGTTTGCCTCATACTTCCAGCTTGCATGCTTCTCGACCCTTCTGACCAGGGACGACCTCTAGGGGCGGACCACCGCGACGGCGCCTCTGGCGTGGTGCAGCACTCCCCTGCTGACCGAGCCGAGCACCAGCGAACCGAACGCGCCCCGCCCGTGGGAGCCGACCACGATCAGGTCGCAGGGGGCGCCGGTGAGCGCCTCGACCGGATGCGCGCTCTGCACGTCCTCCACGACCGTCACCTCGGGACACCTCTCCCGCCATCCGGCCGTCCGGGCGCGGACCGCCCCGTGCTGGGCGGCCCGGACCTCGCCCAGGTCGTAGGCGATCTCCGGGGCGAAGGCGTGCACGGGGATCTGCCAGGCGCGGATCAGGCGGAGCCGGGCGCCACGCAGCCTGGCCTGCTCGAAGGCGTAGCCGATGGCCGGCTGGCAGACGTCGGAGTCGCCGATCCCGACGCCGATCTCGCCGACCGGCCCGCCACCCTCCGCGCGCACCACCACCACGGGACAGGCGGCGTGCCCGGCCACGTGCATGGTCACCGATCCCAGCAGCGCGCCGGCGAACCCGCCCAGCCCCCGGTTGCCGATGACCAGCTCGTCCGCCTGGCGTGCCTGGTCCAGCAGGACGGCCGCGGGCGCCCCCTCGACGACCTCGGCGTGCACCCGCACCGACGGCTGCCGGTCGCGGGCGGCGGTCTCGGCCGCCTCCAGCACCTTGGCCGCCGCCATCAGCAGGTAGTTGCCCTGGCCGTAGTCGGGGAACCTGGTGACGGCGTACGGCTGCCGGTCCAGGGCGTGCACGATCCGCAGCTCCGCGCCCGTCCGCGCGGCGTCGTCGGCGGCCCATCCGACCGCCGCGGCGCCGGGGGCCGAGCCGTCGGCTCCCACCACGATCAGACCGGCCATGACGCCCCCTCGTCCGACACTCGGAACACCTCCGGTCCCGTCATCCCTTCTCCGCACGCGGCCGTACCACCGCCACCGGGCAGGCCGCGTGGTGCAGCACGCCGTGGCTCACCGAGCCGAGCACCGCGGAGGAGAAGCCGCCCCGTCCGCGCGAGCCGACCACGACCAGGTCCGCGGCGGCGGCCGCCTCGGCGAGCGCGGCCACCGGGTGCCCGCGCACCTGCTCGTCGGTGATCACGACGTCGGGGTGCTCGCTCCGGCACGGGTTCACCCGTGCCTGCGCCGCCCGCGCCTCCTCCTGGAAGGAGTCGGCCAGCAGGTGGCTGTAGGCCGCCCAGTACGGCGAGACCGCCGGCGCCTGCCAGGCGTAGACCACGTGCAGGCGGGCGCGGCGCGCACGGGCCTGCTCGACGGCGTACGCCAGGGCCTGCCGCGACCCCGCCGAGCCGTCGTCGCCGGCCACCACCAGGTCGTGCCGGACGGCGACCACCCCGCGGACGACCACGACGGTCCCCGCGGCGTGCCCGGCCACCGCCCTGCCCACTGACCCCAGCACCATGCCGGCGAAGCCGCCCATGCCCCGGCTGCCCAGCACCAGGCTGTCGGCCGCGGCCGATTCGACGATCAGCGCGTCGATCACGTTGCCCGCCAGCATCTCGGCGGTGACCTCGACGCCGCCGCCGATCGCGCGGGCCCTGCCCGCTGCCGCCTCCAGCGCGCCCACGCAGTACCGGGCGCCGTCCACGCCGAGCACCCACTGCTCGCACACGTGCACGAGCCGGAGCGGCAGCCCTCTTCGCTGCGCGTCGCCGGCGGCCCATTCCACCGCGGCGGTCGATGACGCGGAGCCGTCCACCGCGGCCACGATCCGTCCGCGCATCTTCCCTCCTTCACGCCTGCCAGGTCCCCATACCCGCCATAACGGATATAAGGGGCGTAAACACACCAAAAGTCGCCGCTGTCACCTCCAACTTCGGGACGCCGCGTGCGACGGGCAAGCAGGCCAGGCCAAGAATTTCCGCAACCGTGGGGCTCGTCCCGCCGGTCGCGGGAAGGCTCATCCGGGCAGGTAAACCGGACAGATCTCGCTCCCGGAGGCGGCAGTGATCGACGAACCCGCCGGCCGGCCCGTGCTCGTCGGGTACGACGACTCGACCGAGAGCCGCCACGCGCTGCACTGGGCGGTCGCCGACGCGCGCCTGCGCGGGCTGCCCGTCCTGGTCTGCCACGCTCTGCACTGGCCCTACGCCCCCAGGCCCGTCGCCCAGGAGATCATCCGGCACGTCGAACCGGTGGCGCTCGGCATCGTGGACGAAGGCGTCCGGCGCGCCAGGGAGCTGGCACCGGAGCTGGACGTCCAGCCGCTCCTGGGCCGGGGCACCCCCTCGGCGGTGCTGCTGGAGGCCGCGCGCGAGGCGGAGCTGACGGTGCTCGGATCCCGCGGGCAGGGCGGGTTCGAGGGCCTTCAGGTGGGGTCGGCCGCCGTCCAGGTGCCCGCGCACAGCGTCACGCCGGTCGTGGTCGTCCGGCCGCCGCTTCAGCCGCCCACCCGCCAGGACGTCAGGGTCGTGGTCGGCCTCGACGGCTCGCCCGCCAGCCTGGCCGCCTTCGACCTCGCCCTGGACGAGGCCGCCCTGCGCGAGGGCACCGTGACGGCCCTGTGCTGCTGGACCGACTGCGGGTCGTCGTCCTGGCAGGAGCCATTGCCCTTCGTGGACTCGCACGCGCTGCGCAAGGGCGCGGAGAACCGCTTCCGCGAAGTCGTCGCCCACCTGGCCCGCAGACGTCCCGAGGTGACGGTGGTCACCGAGTTCCTGACCGAACGCCCCCAGCGCGTGCTGATCGAGGCCTCCAAGGACGCCACGCTCCTTGTGCTCGGCAACCGGGGGAACGAGGCCCCTCCCTGCCTGCTGCTCGGAGCGGTGACGCAGGCCGCCCTGCTGGAGGCCAGGTGCCCGGTCGCGGTGGCGCCCGGCGCCGTCCTGAATCCGCGGCTGCCGCCCGCGTCCGGGTGACTCAGGAGGTCTCAGGGGCGGTCGCCGGCACCACCGCGACGGGGCAGGGCGCGTGCTGCGGAAGGGAGCTCGCGGTGCCGAGGTGCGCGGCCCGCGTCCGGCCGACCACGACCAGAGTCGCCCGCTCGTGGGGCTCACCCTGCTCCACGTGGACCTCCGGACGGCGAGCCGCCCACTCCCCCAGGTCGGCGGAGGCCGCGAGGGGCAGCCCGCGCATGGCCGCCTCGGCGAACGCGAACTCGACGACCGCCGCGTCCGGCTCCCGCTCGGCCAGGACGACCGGGCCGGGACGGGTGGCCTTGGGCAGCGGGCCCGGCCCGCGTACGACGATCACCGGGCACTCGGCGTGCGCGGCGGCGTACCCGGCCACCGAACCGACCACCACCCTGGGCAGCGCGCTCAGCCCTCGCGAGCCGACCACGACGAGCGTGGCGTCGCCGGACAGCTCCACCAGCCGCTGGGCGGCCGAACCTTCGTACAGGTCGGTCTCCACGCGGATGCCCGAGCTGGTGGAGCGGGCGCACTCGGCGCCGTGCCACAGGACGTGCTCGGCCGCCTTGCGCAGATGGGCCTTGGCCTCCTCGTCCGCCTCGCCGTACGGCCATTGCCAGGCGTGGACGACGGTCAGCGGCAGGTTCCTGAGCTCGGCCTCGTCCAGCGCCCAGTCCAGGGCCTGCACGGAGAAGTCCGAGCCGTCGTAGCCGAGCACGATGCGATCCATGTCCGTGGTCCCTTCAGAGGTCGCTGGGATTCAGCCTCGGTCCCGCGGGGCCGGCCGCCCGCGGTGGAGCGGCCCTGCTTGACGGGACCTTGGCCCTCCTTTTCCGGCCGCGCGGGGCCGGCGTCGTCGGTGCGTCACCAGGTCCAGTCGCGGACCGCGGGGGCGTCCTCGCCGTGCTCGCGGGTGTACGCGCGGGCCGCCAGCCGGGCGTCGGCCATGCGCTGGCGCAGGTGCGCCTGGGTGGCGCCCAGGCCGGGCACCCGGTCGATGACGTCCATGACCAGGTGGTAGCGGTCGATGTCGTTGAGCATGGCCATGTCGAACGGCGTGGTCGTGGTGCCCTCCTCCTTGTAGCCGCGCACGTGGATGTTGGGGTGGCCGGTGCGGCGGTAGGTGAGGCGGTGGATCAGCGACGGGTAGCCGTGGAAGTTGAAGACGACCGGCCTGTCGGTGGTGAACAGGGCGTCGAACTCGGCGTCCGGCATGCCGTGCGGATGCTCCGACGGCGGCTGCAGCCGCATCAGGTCCACCACGTTGACGACGCGGACCTTCAGCTCGGGCAGGTGCTCGCGCAGGAGTGGCCGCGGCGGCCAGCGTCTCCAGGGTGGGCACGTCGCCCGCGCAGGCCAGCACGACGTCCGGCTCGGCCCCCTCGTCCGAGGACGCCCAGGGCAGGACGCCGAGGCCGCGGGTGCAGTGGGCGACGGCCTCGTCCATGGTGAACAGGTCCAGCACCGGCTGCTTGCCCGCCACGATCACGTTGACGTAGTCGCGCGAGCGCAGGCAGTGGTCGGCCACCGAGAGCAGGGTGTTGGCGTCCGGCGGCAGGTAGACCCGGACGACCTCGGCCTTCTTGTTGACGACCACGTCGAGGAAGCCGGGGTCCTGGTGGCTGAAGCCGTTGTGGTCCTGCCGCCACACGTGCGACGACAGCAGGTAGTTGAGCGAGGCGACGGGCCGCCGCCACGGGATCCTCTTCGCCGACTGCAGCCATTTGGCGTGCTGGTTGAACATGGCGTCGATGATGTGGATGAACGCCTCGTAGCAGTTGAACAGGCCGTGCCGGCCGGTCAGCAGGTAGCCCTCCAGCCAGCCCTGGCACAGGTGCTCGCTGAGCACCTCCATCACCCGGCCGCCCGGCGCCAGGTTCTCGTCGGCCGGCTCTACCTCGGCGTTCCAGGCCCGCGTGGTCGTCTCGAACACGGCCTGCAGCCGGTTGGAGGCGGTCTCGTCCGGGCCCATCAGCCGGAAGTTGTGCGGGTTGGCGGCGATCACGTCCCGCAGGAAGGCGCCCAGAACCCTGGTCGGCTCGGTCGACTGCGCCGCGGGCGACTTGACCTCCACCGCGTGGTCGCGGAAGTCGGGCAGCGCCAGCGGGCGCAGCAGCTCGCCGCCGTTGGCGTGCGGGCTCGCGCTCATCCGCGCCGGCCCCTCCGGGACCGTCCCCCACAGGACGGGCGCCGGGCGGCCCTCGGCGTCGAACAGCTCCTGCGGCCGGTACGAGCGCATCCACTCCTCCAGCATGGCCAGGTGCGCCGGGTTGTCGCGGACGCCCGACAGCGGCACCTGGTGGGCCCGCCAGGTGCCCTCGACCGGCTTGCCGTCCACCTCGCGCGGGCCGGTCCAGCCCTTCGGCGTGCGCAGGACGATCATGGGGAGGCGTTCCAGGCGGCCCTCCTTGTAGGCGGCGATCTCGTCGAAGACGGTGTCGAGGGTGCGCGCCATCTCCTCGTGGTCGGGGCCGACGAGGTGGGGGCGGTAGCCGTAGCCCTCCATGAGCTTGACCAGCTCGTCCTGCGGGATGCGGGCCAGGACGGTCGGGTTGGCGATCTTGTAGCCGTTCAGGTGCAGGATCGGCAGGACGACGCCGTCGCGGTAGGGGTCGAGGAACTTGTTGGAGTGCCAGCTGGCGGCCAGCGGGCCGGTCTCGGCCTCGCCGTCGCCGACGACGCAGGCCACCACCAGGCGCGGGTTGTCGAAGGCCGCGCCGAACGCGTGCGCGAGCGAGTAGCCCAGCTCGCCGCCCTCGTGGATGGAGCCGGGGGTCTCGGGTGCGACGTGGCTGGGGATGCCGCCGGGGAAGGAGAACTGCCGGAACAGCCGGCGCATCCCGGCGGCGTCCTGGGAGATCTCGGGGTACTTCTCCGAGTAGGAGCCCTCCAGCCAGGCATGGGCGACGGCGGCGGGCCCGCCGTGTCCCGGACCGGCGATGTAGATCATGTCCTGCCGGCGTTCGGCGATGATCCGGTTGAGGTGGGCGAAGCAGAAGTTCAGCCCCGGGGTGGTGCCCCAGTGGCCGAGCAGCCGCGGCTTGACGTGCTCGGGGCGCAGCGGTTCGGTGAGCAGCGGGTTGTCCAGCAGGTAGATCTGCCCGACGGACAGGTAGTTCGCCGCGCGCCAGTAGGCATCGATGTGCTGCATCGTCGTCATGATGACGATGATTTCCCGATGCGTTCCCGCGCCCTAGGGACCTTGGTCCCCTTCTCGGGGGGCGGAGGGCGGACGTCCGGCGGCGAGGGCGGCGGCCACCGTGCTCCACCGGGCCGCCCCGCAGAAGCGGCTGGAGGCCCAGGGCGCCGGCGACCGCGAGTCCCGGCCTTCCCGCTCGGCCTCCCCTGGTTCTGGTTACCGGCCCGCCGCCAAGACAAGGGCAAAGGCGCTCCACGCCCGTCCCAACGCCCGCGCCAACGCGACGAGGGGCCGTCAGTCCTGCGGCCGGACGACCGCCACCGGGCAGCGGGCGTGGTGCAGCACGCCGCGGCTGACCGACCCGAGCAGCGCCGACCCCAGCCCGCCGCGCCCGTGCGACCCCACCACCAGCAGGTCGGCGTGGTCGGAGGCCGCGGTGAGCGCGTCCACGGGGTGCGCCGACGGCGTCTCCCGCACGACGTCGACCTCGGGGTGGTCGGCGGCGAACATGTTCACCAGGTCGTCGACGACCTGCTGCTGTGCCGCGCGGACCTCGTCCATGGCGTAGGCGGCCTCCGGCGCGAACGCGTGCACGGGCAGCTGCCAGGCGTGCAGCACCCGCAGCGTGGCGGCCCGCAGCCGGGCCTGCTCGAAGGCGTAGGCGAGGGCGGGCACGCACTCCGGTGAGTCGTCCACCCCCGCCACGACCTCACCGCGCACCTGCTGCCGCTCGCCGCGCACCACCACGACGGGGCAGCGGGCGTGCCCGGCGACGTGCGTGCCGACCGAGCCCAGCAGCGCGCCGGCGAACCCGCCGAGACCGCGGCTGCCGAGCACGATCTCGGTGGCCTCCTTCTCCAGCCCGCGCAGCACGACGGCCGGCAGACCTTCGACGTCCTGCGTCGTGACCTCGACGGACGGCTGCCGCTCCCGGGCCAGCTCCTCGGCCTCCCGCAGGATGCGCTCGCCCTCGTCCCACAGCAGGTCGGGCACCCAGCCCGGGGAGAACCGGTGGATCTGGTACGGCGTGCGGTCCACGGCGTGCACGATCCGCAGCGGCAGCCGCCTGCGGAAGGCGTCGTCCGCGGCCCATGCGACGGCGGCGCGCGAGGCCGCCGAGCCGTCGGCTCCTGCAACGATCATGATGTTCCCTCCTTCGTCACCTTCCATGAGACCCGGCCTCCCGCCGCCCCTCGCAGAGCCGAAGGTCGGCCGGGCCATGGCCGAAGAGCCTTCCCCGATGCCGTCCGGCGAAGGCGGGCGGCCTCGACGGCGTCCCGCCGTCCGTCGCCGTGGGCCGCACCACGACCACGGGGCACGGCGGCAGGCGCAGGCACGACAGCAGCACCGCGCCGAGCCGCCCGTCCCCGGCGGGCCGCGCGGCGGAACCGAGCACCAGCAGGCCGGCCCCGCGCGCCTGGTCCGCGAGCGCCGTCTCGGGGCGGCCCCGCACGAGGCGCGCCTCGACGGCGACACCGGGGAACCGGTCCATGACCAGGGCGACCGCCTGATCGAGCACGACACTCGCGCGCGCCTCCTCGAACCCGGCGGGCCGGGACGGGCACGGCGCGTACGGCGCCCTGTGCTCGATCGAGGGTTCCCAGGCGTGCACCACGACCAGCCGCGCCCCGCGACGGCCCGCCTCGTCGGCGGCCCACAGCAGCGCGGCCTCGCAGTCCTCGGTGCCGTCGGTCCCGGCCACGATCAGGCGAATGCTCATACCTCCACGATCCGGCCGCGAGACCGGGACGGAACAGTGCCGAAGGCCCCTCTCCCGGTGACTTTCGACCCTGCCGCCGTCCGGCCGGCCTCCGGAGGCTGGAGGAGCGGGACGGCCGGCCGCAGAGCCGGCAGACCTGCACGTTTACCGCCCTGAGCAGGGCGAAGACTAGATCCTGAAGACACTTGGCATGACTCCGCCGACCCGAAGGCCACGGCGGGCAGGAAGGACACCCACGTGACGCCCTCGTCCTCTGGCCTGTCGTCGGCGGAGGCAGCCGTACGCCTGGAACGCGACGGCCCCAACCTGCTCCCGCGCAAACCGCCCACCCCGCTGTGGCGGCGCGTCGTCACCCAGCTCCGCGATCCGCTCATCATCGTGCTGCTGATCGCGGCGGCGCTGACCGTCGGCACCGGCGACTGGACGGACGCCGCCGTGATCGCGCTGGTCATCGTGGTCAACACGGCCGTCGGCGTGACGCAGGAGGTGCGCGCCGACCGCGCCATCACGGCCCTGGCCGAGCTGGCCACCCCGGAGGCCCGCGTCGTGCGCGACGGCCACCAGCGGCAGATCCCCGCGGGTGACGTCGTGGCCGGAGACCTGCTGGTGCTCGCCGAGGGCGACATCGTCCCGGCCGACGCCGAAGTGGTGGAGTCGGCCGCGCTGCTGGTGGACGAGTCGGCGCTGACGGGCGAGTCCGTCCCGGTGGACAAGGACGCGGGCGCGGCGGTCTCCTCGGGCACCGTCGTGGCGCGCGGCAGGGGCCGGGCGGTGGTCACCGCGATCGGCGCGGCGAGCGCGAGCGGGCGCATCGCCGCGCTCATGGTCAAGGGCGCCGGTCTCACGCCGCTGCAGCGCCGTCTGGTCGGCGTCGGACGGCTGCTGGCCGGTGTCGCGGTGCTGCTGTCGGCTCTGGTGCTGGTCCTGGGCCTGGTCCGCGGCCAGCCGGTCGAGCTGATGGTGGTGACCGCGATCAGCCTGGTGGTCGCCGCCGTGCCCAAGTCCCTGCCCGCGGTCGTGACCCTGAGCCTGGCCCTGGGCGCCCGCCGGATGGCGGCCCGCGACGCGCTCGTCCGCAACCTGCCCGCCGTGGAGACGCTGGGCTCGGTGACCGTGCTCGCCACCGACAAGACAGGCACCCTCACCGAGGGCCGGATGGTCGCCCGGCACCTGTGGACCCCGGCGGCCGAGGCCACGGTCACCGGTTCCGGCTACGCGCCCGACGGCGGGCTCGCCGCCGGCCGGGACCCGGACGAGTTCGCCGCGCTGCTGACCGCCGCGGCGTTGTGCAACGACGCCCGCCTGCGCCCACCCCAGGAGACCGGGGAGGAATGGACGGCGCTGGGCGACCCCACCGAGGCCGCGCTGCTGGCCGCCGCCGCCCGGCTCGGCATCGACCGCGCGGGCCTCCAGGAACGTTTCCCCAGGGCCGCCGAGCTGCCCTTCGACAGCGACCGCAAGCGGATGAGCACGGTGCACCTGCTGCCGGGCGGCGGCGTCCGCCTGATCTGCAAGGGCGCCCCGGAGGCGCTGCTCCGCCCGGACGTGCTGACCGACGCCCCGGAGCTGCGGGCCCGCGCCGCCGAACGCGCCGACCGGTTCGCCCGGGACGGCTACCGTGTGCTGGCGGTGGCGAGCGCCGACCTCGGCGCCGTCCCGCGACCCGTGCGGGAGGACGGGCTGAGGCTGCTCGGGCTCGTCGCGATCCAAGACCCGCCGCGTGCGGCGGCGGCCGCGGCCGTGGCCGACTGCGCACGGGCCGGCATCAGGACGGTCCTGATCACCGGCGACCATCCCGGCACCGCCCGCGCGGTCGCCGCCGACCTGGGCATCATCGGCGCCGCCGACCGGGTCGTCGACTGCCGCGAGCCCGGCGCGCTCGCCGCGGGCCCGGCCGGCGTCTACGCGCGGGCCACCCCCGAGCAGAAGCTCGACATCATCGAGGGACTGCGCAGCCGCGGCGAGGTCCTGGCGATGACCGGCGACGGCGTCAACGACGGCCCGGCCCTGCGCCGCGCCGACATCGGCGTGGCCATGGGAAAACGCGGCACGGAGGTCGCCCGGCAGGCCGCCGACCTCGTGCTCGCCGACGACAACCTGGACACCGTCGTCGCGGCCGTCGAGGAGGGCCGCCGGGTCTACGCCAACATCCGCCGTTTCCTGGTCTACGGCCTGTCGGGCGGCGCGGCGGAGATCGCGGTGATGGTGCTGGGCCCGTTCGTCGGGTTGCCGCTGCCGCTGCTGCCCGCGCAGATCCTGTGGATCAACCTGCTCACCCACGGCCTGCCCGGCGTGGCGCTGGGCGGGGAGCCGGCGGTGCAGGGAACCATGTCGCAGCCGCCGCGTCCGCCGGGCCAGAGCATCATGGGGGCGGGCCTGTGGCAGCGGGTCGTGCGCATCGCCGTGGTGCTCACCGCCGTCACCCTGGGCGTCGCCGTCTGGGGCTCGATGACTGGGCGGCCCTGGCAGAGCATGGCCTTCTTCGCCCTCGGCGCCACCCAGCTCGGCGTGGCGCTGGGCACCAGGACCCGCCCCGGCACCCTGGCCAACCCGATGCTGCTGCTCGCCGTGGGCGGCGCGTTCGTCCTGCAACTGGCCGGGATCTACCTGCCGCCGCTGCGCGAGCTGCTCGGCACCCGGCCGCTGGCGCCTGGAGACCTGCTGGTGGTCGTCGCGCTGTCCGCGCTCGGCTACGCCGCCGCCCGCCTGGACCGGATCCTGCACCCGTCCCCCACGCCCGCGCGGCACTGAAACGGCGCCCGGCGGAAACCGCCGGGCGCCGTTCTCGGCGGGCTGTCAGGACGCGGGCACCGGGAAGGACGCCGCCAGGCTCTCGCCCCACTGCCTGGCCCGCTCCAGCTCGCCCGGCACCAGCGGCCCCTGCGTGCCGGTCACGTAGAAGCTGCACGGCGGCACGGCGAGCCTGACGCCGAGACGGCGCAGCCGCTTGGCGACCGCCCGGCCCGCCGACCCCGGCAGGCGGGGCTTGGCCACGCGGGTGTCGAACGCCGCCGAGCAGAGCCCGGCCGACGACGTGCTGAGCGAGGCCAGCCACTCGCGCACGCCCCTGCCCCGCGACACCAGCGGCCCGGCGGCCTGCTGGGCGGCCGAGTCGCGGGTGGAGGCCCGGCTCATGGAGAAGGCGTGCGTCGGGCCGCCCACCACCAGCAGGGTGACCTCGTCCCCCACGTGCGCGGGGGCCGAGCCGACCTCCGCCACCGTGGCCCGCATCCGGGTGGCCAGCCCCTCCGCCACGGCCTGGGCGATCCGCTCGGTGTTGCCGTACATGGACTCGTAGACGACCAGTGCCTTCATCTCACGCCTCCCGCCGTTCCGGCAGGATCGGTTCGAGGTGGAACATCCCGGTCACCACCTCGCTCGGCTCGGGCTGCGGCTCGATCCGTCCGGCGACCGCCGACAGGACGTCCCGGGCGGTGATCAGGCCCACCAGGCCGTCGTCGGACAGCACGGGCACGGCGTCCACGTCGGCGTCCAGCATGGCGGCGGCGACCCTGCTCAGCGGGGTGCCCGGCCCCACCCGGGGCGTGCGCGCGCCGCCGAGCAGGTCCCGCACCTCGCGGCCGGACTGCTCCTGCGGCCCGCCGGACCAGGACGCGGCCAGGCGCTCCCGGGTCAGGATGCCCAGCAGGCGCCCTCCGTCGACGACCGGCAGGTGGTGCACGCCGGCCCGGCGCATCAGCTCCCACGCCATCAGCGGCGACTCCTCGGCCTTGACGGCCACCAGGACGCGGCTCATGACCTGTCCCGCCGTCGGCGACCCGTTCATGACCGCTCCTCCTCGCCCGGCCGGACCACGGCGACCGGGCAGGTCACGTGGTGCAGCACGCCGTGGCTGACCGAGCCGAGCACGGCGGAGGCGAACCCGCCCCGGCCGCGCGAGCCCACGACGACCAGGTCGGCCGATCCGGCCGCCTGCATCAGGGCGGTGACCGGGTGGGCGCACGGCTGCTCGTCGGTGACGACCAGGTCCGGGTTGGCCTCCCGCCAGGGGACGACCCGCTCGCGCGCCGCGCCGGTCTCCTCGCGCATCAGGTCCTGGATCAGGGTGTTGTACGTGACCGCGTACGGGGAGAAGACGGGCATCTGCCAGGCGGAGACCACGTGCAGCCGGGCGCCGCGGGCCCTGGCCTGCTCGACGGCGTACTCCATGGCCGCCTGCGCGTCCCGCGACCCGTCGTAGCCCACCACCACCCTGCCGTGCTCGGGGGCGGCGGGGGCGGCGGGGGCGGCGGGGGCGCGGACGACCACGACCGGCCCCGACGCGTGCCCGGCCACCGCCAGGCTCACCGAGCCGACCGTCATCCCGGCGAACCCGCCGAGCCCCCGGCTGCCCAGCACCACACCGCCGGCCGTCGCCGACTCGCGGATCAGCTCCCCGGCCACGTTCCCGGACAGCAGCTCCGTCGTCACCTTGACGCCGCCGGCCAGCGCGCGGGCCCGGTCGGCGGCCTCCTCCAGCAGGCGGGCGCAGTGCTCGGCGTTCCCCTCGTGCAGCCACTGCGGGCCGACGTGCACGAGACGCAGGTCCAGGCCCCGCCGCCGCGCGTCGCCGGCCGCCCATTCCACCGCTCCGGTCGCCGGGACGGACCCGTCCACACCGACGACGATGTGAGTGCTCATCGCGCATCTCCTTCACCGGTCGAAGCTCTCACCATCAGGCTCCTCCGGCGGGCGGCGCGGCGCCGGAGGAGGAAGTCCCGCCCGGCAGGGCCGTTGGTCCTCATCGGGTTGGCGGGGAAGTTCTGGCACGATCCGGTCACGCCACCGCCTCGCCTTCCCACGCTCTGTAGTGTCGAGAGGCGACCCTCGCGCAGTAGCCCGCTCAACGTGAGGACGTCCTCATGACCGACGAAGCGGTTCCCCCCGTCGCAGAACCCGTCGCGCCCGCCCGCACCGGCGGCCTGCTGGAGAAACCCGAGCTGGCGGAGATGTTCGCCCTGGCCAAGAAGCTGGACGGCACCTGGCCGGTCTTCGCGCGCAGCCTGGGGCCCGGCGACGACCCGGCGCTCCTGCGCAGCCGCTACCGGGCGGTGGCCGCGTCCACCGCCCGGTGGTCGGTGCGGCGCAGGCACGTCGAGGACAACGTGAGCGGCTGGATCCTGCTGCCCATGCTCGGCGCGGCCGTCGTCTTCGTGGTGTCGGTGTTCTCCGTCACCTCCGTGCAGAGGATCTTCCTGGCCGTCCTGGGCCTCGCGGTCTACATACCGATCGCCGTCTGGATCGAGAACCGGCGTCATCGCCCGCTCTTCCGCTACGTCCTCGACCCGCTGATCACGGTGGTGGGGGTGGCCTGCTTCCCGGCCGCCCTGTACCTCCGCCAGGCGACCGGCCCCGCCTGGGCCGTCGACCTGGCGAACCGGGAATGGATGCCGATCCCCCAGAGCATCGGCGCCGCCTGCTGTGCCCTGCTCGTCGGGATGATCCCGGTCAAGGTGGTGATGTGGCAGTGGGACCGCGAGTCCCGCACCCCGCCCACCGAGCCGCTCTTCGAGCAGCTGGCGGCCATCCTGGCCCGCGCCGAGCCCGGCCGCCGCGGCCAGCTCCCGCCGGAGGCGCGCAGGGAGATCCTCGGTCTGCTGGGCAAGGTCGCCTTCCTGCTACGGGTCTGCATCCCGACCGTCGCCCGCGGTGGGACCCCGCTGACCAGGGCCGTCGTCCGCGCCCGCGCGGTCGAGGCGTCCAGGGCCGTCATCGACCTCCAGTTGTGGGTGGCGCTGCCGTCGCCGACCGCCTACGACGACCTCCGCACCCGCGTCGCCGAGCTGACCCGCACCGTCATCACGGGCGAGTACGACCGGCTCCCCACCCGCGACACCACCCCCGAGGACACCCGCCGGACGTGGCACGCCCGCGTCCTGGAGACCGTCCGGACCCTGGTCATCGCCCTGCTCCCGGTCGCCGGCCTGGTGACCGCCGACCGGCTGGGCCTCCGGCTCCCGTCCCCCTTCGACGACGGCGCCATGATCGCCGTCGTGGCCTGGGCCGTCGTGCTCCTCCTGGGCCTCCTCGACCCGAACTTCGCCTCCCACCTGGCCGCCGCCCGCGACCTGACCACGCTCTCCCCGTTCAACCGGACCACGGACAAGGGCGCGTAGCGCGGCCCGCTCAGCCGGACGTCAGCCGCGCGAACGTCTGGTGGGCGATCTCCCACTCCTCGTCGGTGGGGATGACGAGGACGGGCACCTCGGCGCCGGGGACGGACACCGCACGCTCACCGGACGCCCCCGCGGCGTTGAGCACGGGGTCCACCGCGATGCCGAGCCGCTCCAGCCCCGCCAGGCAGGCGGCGCGGGTGGCGGCGTCGTGCTCGCCGACGCCGCCGGTGAGCACGATCGCGTCCACCCGGCAGCCGAGCAGCGCGTGGTAGGCGCCGACGTACTTGCGGATGCGCCGGGTGTAGATCTCCAGGGCCAGCCTGGCCTCGTCGTCGTCGCGGGCGCGTACCTGGCGCATGTCGCCGGACCCGGTGAGCGCGAGCAGGCCGCCGCGGTGGCTGAGCTCGTGCTCCACCTGCTGGGCGTCCAGGCCGCCGGTGCGGGCCAGGTACGCGGCCAGGGCCGGGTCGACGTCGCCCGAGCGGGTGCCCATGACCAGCCCTTCCAGCGGCGTCATGCCCATGGAGGTGTCGACGCTGCGCCCGCCGGAGATCGCGGTGGCGCTGGCGCCGTTGCCGAGGTGGAGCACGATCAGGTTGAGATCGTCGAGGTCGCGGCCCAGGACGGCCGCGGCGCGGCGGGAGACGTACGCGCACGAGGTGCCGTGGAAGCCGAAGCGCCGCACGCCCTGCGCACGCCACTCGCGCGGCACCGCGTACGTGTACGCCTCGGGCGGCAGCGTGCGGTGGAACGCGGTGTCGAACACGGCCACCTGCGGCACGTCCGGGAACACCTTGAGCGCCAGCCGGATGCCGGTCAGGTTGATCGGATTGTGCAGGGGCGCGAGCGGGGCCAGCTCCTCGATCGCGGCGATGACCTCGTCGTCGATGAGCACCGCCGCGGCGAACCGGGTGCCGCCGTGCACCACCCGGTGCCCGACCGCGACCGGCGCCGGCTCGGGCCCCGCGGCGGCGAACGCCGCCAGCATCGCCTCCAGCCCGTCCCCGTGGCTGGGGAAGGGACGCTCACGGACGTACGGCGGCCCGTCCCCGCCGTGGTGCGTGATCCGCCCGTGTTCCTCCCCGATGCGCTCGACCAGCCCTCTGGCGGCGCGCTCGCGGGTGTGCGGATCGACGAGCTCGTACTTGATGGAGGAGGATCCCGTGTTCAGCACGAGAATGGGGTCGGCCATGCCCAAGACCCTAAGTCCGTTCCGGGGGTCGGGTGGCGGCACGGATCTCGTTCGGGACTTCCGGCCCTACCGGACCGGCCGCGCCCCGGGTTGTGATGGGAGAGCCACGAGGCCGCCACCCCCGGACGGAGCGGGCCGTGGAGACGACCGTCGTGGCAAGCTGACCTGCGAGACCGACGACTCCGAGTGGGAGGCCAGACAGCGATGCTCGTCCGCGAGGTCATGAGCAGCCCGGCCGTCACCGTCCGCGACACCGATCCGGTGCGGCGGGCCGTCCGGGTCCTGCACGGCCACGACATCACCGCCGCGCCCGTCGTCGACGACGACGGCCGGCTCGTCGGCGTGGTCAGCGAACTGGACCTGCTGCGGGGGGAGTTCGGGCCCGATCCCCGCGCGACCGTCCGCCCGGCCGCGCCGGCCGAGGAGCCGCTGCCCCGCCAGGTGATGGACGTCATGAGCCGCGACGTCGTCACGGTCACCGAGACCACGGACGTCACCGTCGCCATCGACCTCATGGTCCGCGAGCGGGTCAAGAGCCTGCCCGTCGTGAACGGCGGCCGGATCGCCGGCATGGTCAGCCGCCGCGACCTGATGGCCATGCTCGCCCGGCCCGACGAAGACCTGCGCCAGGCGGTCGAGGCCGCGCTGCGCGAGCAGTACCCGGCGGGCCCGAGCTGGGACGTCGCCGTCCGCGACGGCGTGGCCGAGCTGCGCGGGCCGTCCCGGCAGCAGGCCGATCACGTCGCCGGTGTGCTGGCCCGCACGGTGCCCGGCATCGTGCGGGTCAGACATGTCCGGCCGTCGCCGTGAGAACCGTCCGTCCAGGACGCGGTCCTCACCCCGGCGGTCACTCTCCGCCGGGTCAGCCGACCAGCACGTCGTCGCCGGCGCCGACGCCGATCGTGGCCAGGCCGTCGCGCAGCCATCGCGGGGCGACGTCGTCCTCGAAGCGACGCCGGTCGACGACGCGGCCCGTGCGGGCGTCGAGCTTGACCAGCGTGGTCGCGTCCTGCGCGACGTAGGTGTGCACGCCGTCCGTGAGCACGGTGCCGTCGCGCGCCGTGTCCAGGTCGCGGCGCCAGGCGACCTCGCCGTCGGCGATCCGGTAGGCGGTCACCGCGGTCTTGGAGCGCACGGTCAGCAGCTCGTCCGACACCCCCATCGCGCTCCCGTCCGGGTTGTCCCGCAGCCCCGCCGACGGGACGCGCCACAGCACCTTCCCGTCCCGGACCTCGCGGACGACCAGGGCGCCGCCGCCGTCCACGGACGCCAGACGCTCGGCGCCGAGCGCACGCGCGTGCCACAACCTCCCGCCGTCGAACCCCCACAGCCGCCTGCCGTCCGCGGCGCGGAGCGCGACGTTGGACTCCGCGCCCGCGCAGTCCCGGAAGAGCAGGACGAGCTCGCCCTCGCCGCGGGCCCCGAGGTCGGAGTCCCCCGTGGGGCAGGAGGCGGACGATCCGGACGGGAAGGACCAGCGGATGGTTCCCGTGCGTCCGTCCAGCACGTCGAGCCGGCCTTCGTGCAGGATCACCAGGAGGGGCACGGAGCCGTCCCTGGCCACCGAGATCTCCCAGGCCGCCCCCCATTCCTCGTCGTAGGCCCGGTTGGCCTCGTGGTACGGGCCCTGCGGCAGGTCGGCCCGCCAGACGATGCGGCCGTCCGGCACGTCGACGAGGCTGACCCGGCCGTCCCGCCGGACGGCCGCGATCCGGCGGTCGTCCACCCGTACGTGGCCTACCGAGTCGTCGGCCCAGGCGTTCTCGTACCGCCAGACCGGGGATCCGTCCGTGATCCGCTCCGCTGCCAGCCCTTCGGCGTGCGGGTCCCACAGCGGGCGCACCGCCACGTCACCGTAGACGTCTGCGATGGCGGAGACCCTGCCGACGACGTCGATCGCCGGCGTCCCCCACCCCACCGGACGCCAGGGATGGGAGGACTTCCCCGCCGACGTCATGCTCTCGCCCGGCAGGCCGACGAGACCGAGCAGCAGGACGCTGACGACGGCACACGACACGATGTGGATCATCCGCACAGTCCCAGCATGCCTGCCGAGCGCGACCTGTACGACAAAACCGAAAAATCACCCGGCCGACCGCTCATTCAGTACACACACCCCGGGAAGGGGCTCGGCGGCCTGCTCGGGATGGGGGCCGCCGTCGTACGACCGCCAGTCGCCCGACGGCACCAGGCCGGGGTCAACTCGCCGAACAGGCCCCGGACCCCGGCCTCGCTGCGGGCCCGCACCGGGTCGGCCGTCCGGCCGTGGACGGCCCTGCCCGCCTCCTGGGCGGGCGCCGGGATGGTGTCCGCGCAGACATGGCCGATCGCCGGACGGCTGCCGGGCACGAGACCCGCGCGTCGTTTGTCTCCGCCCCAGGGGCAGACCCCATACTCATGCGGTGTCCGATTTGATGACCACTGGACAGTTCGCCGCGCGGTCCAACCTGACGCTCAAGGCGCTGCGGCTCTACGACGCCAAGGGGCTGCTGCCGCCCGCCGAGGTCGACCCCCGCACCGGCTTCCGCCGTTACGGCCGGGCGCAGCTCGCCGCGGCCCGGCGCATCACGCTGCTGCGCGCCATCGACATGCCCCTCGCCGAGGTCGGCAGGGTGCTGCGGCTGGACGGGCCCGCGGCGGTCGAGGCCATCGCGAGGCACTGGAGTCACCGCGAGGAGCAGTGGCGGGCACGCCAGTCGCTGCTGGCCTACATCCGGCAGGTCTTCCTGGAGGACGCGACCCCCGCGTACGAGGTGCGCCTGCGGGACGTGCCCGAGCAGCGCGTGATCTTCATCCACGGCCATGCGCACGCCTCCGGCCTGGCGGACTTCATCACGAACGCCTCGGCCGCGCTCTTCGCCCACCTGGGGGCGGCCGGCGGGTGCCTGTCCGGGCCGCCGTTCGCCGTCTTCCACGGCACGGTGAGCGAGGACTCGAACGGCCCGGTGGAGGTGTGCCTGCCGACCGGCGGCCCGATCGAGCCCGCCGGCCGGATCGGCGTGCGGCTGGAGCCGTCCCACCGGGCCGCGTACGTCGAGGTCAGCAAGGAGCGGTGCCACTATCCGGCGATCCTGCCGGCGTACGACACGCTCAGGGCCTGGCTGGACGACCACGGGCTGGACCCGGCGCTGTCCATGCGCGAGATCTACCACCCGAACTGGGAGACGGCGGGCCCGGCGGAACACGTCGCCGACGTCGCGGCCCCGTTCGCGCCGCCCTCCTGAGCGACGGCCCCCCGGGGACGTGAAACTTTCACGGCCCCACCGGCCAAGCCCGGCCGAAATGTTTCAAGGTCATAGACCCAGGACGAGCGCCCATACTGACCAAGACGATCCCGAAAGTTTTATCAGATTCTTGACAGCTTTCGGCGTGATCCACACACTGAGTGCCCGAGGCCGGCTTCCCCACCCGCTCCCGAGCGCCTTGGGCGCACCCCTCCGAAGTGCGTCCGCACGACCTTTCCCATGATTCGCGTACGGAGGCTCAAGCATGCGTAGCACCGCCATGCCCTCACCGACCGCCGGACGGCCGCCCAGCGCGCGCCGCCGGGCACTGATCACCGGCGCGATCGGCGCGCTCGGCCTGCTCACGGCACTGGCGACGGCGATTCCGGCCGATGCCGCGGCGAGCACGCTCGGCGCGGCCGCCGCGCAGAGCGGCCGCTACTTCGGCACCGCCATCGCCGCCGGCAAGCTCGGCGACTCCGCCTACACGACGATCGCCAACCGCGAGTTCACCATGGTGACGCCCGAGAACGAGATGAAGATCGACGCCACCGAGCCCAACCGGGGGCAGTTCACCTTCACCAACGGGGACCGGGTCTACAACTGGGCCGTGCAGAACGGCAAGCGGGTACGCGGGCACACCCTGGCCTGGCACTCCCAGCAGCCCGGCTGGATGCAGTCGTTGTCGGGCAGCTCGCTGCGCCAGGCGATGATCGACCACATCAACGGCGTCATGGCCCACTACAAGGGCAAGATCTACGCCTGGGACGTGGTCAACGAGGCCTACGCCGACAGCGGCGGCGGCCGGCGCGACTCCAACCTCCAGCGCACCGGCAACGACTGGATCGAGGTGGCCTTCCGCACCGCGCGCGCCGCCGACCCGGCCGCCAAGCTGTGCTACAACGACTACAACATCGACAACTGGACCTGGGCCAAGACGCAGGGCGTCTACAACATGGTCAAGGACTTCAGGGCCCGAGGCGTGCCGATCGACTGCGTCGGCCTGCAGTCGCACTTCAACGGCAACAGCCCGTACAACAGCAACTACCGCACGACCATCCAGAGCTTCGCCGCGCTGGGCGTGGACGTGCAGATCACCGAGCTGGACATCCAGGGCGGCTCGGCCACCACGTACGCCAACGTCGTCAACGACTGCCTGGCGGTGCCGCGCTGCACCGGCATCACCACCTGGGGCGTTCGCGACAGCGACTCCTGGCTCGGCGCCGGCGCCACCCCACTGCTCTTCGACGGCAACGGCAACAAGAAGGCCGCCTACACGGCGGTGCTCAACGCGCTGAACGGCGGCGGCACGACACCACCGCCCGGCGGCGGCGACGCGGGGCAGATCAGGAGCACGGCCGCCGGCCGCTGCGTCGACGTGCCCAGCTCCAGCACCACCGACGGCACCGCGGTGCAGCTGTGGGACTGCAACGGTCAGAGCAACCAGCAGTGGACGCGGACCTCGGCCGGAGAGCTGAAGGTGTACGGCAACAAGTGCCTGGACGCCGGGGGCACGGGCAACGGCGCCAGGATCCAGATCTACTCCTGCTGGGGTGGCGACAACCAGAAGTGGCGCGTCAACTCCGACGGCACGATCGTGGGCGTGCAGTCCGGGCTGTGCCTGGACGCCGTGGGCGGCGGCACCGGCAACGGCACGGGGCTGCAGCTGTACAGCTGCTGGGGCGGCAGCAACCAGAAGTGGACCTACAACGCGGCCGCCGCGTGAGCGTCTCCGGCCCGTCGCTCCGGCCCGGCTTCGCCCGCTGACCGCACCCCCTCCCCCGGCCCGGCGTGGCCCGGGGGAGGGGTCGCCCCCCGCATCCATGCCCCTGTCGACAGGTGACTCCCATGAAACTTTCATGGTGACGAGCCGTGCGACGCCGCCTCCGTGAAGGCAGAACTCCAGGCGGGAAGGCGTCCGCAGGACAAGGCCCAGCTCGGCGAGCGATCCCCTCGTTGACGCCGGAACGAACCGTCGGATGTACTCCCTCACTACGGAGCAGTCCCATCGGCAGGATGATGTTAGCGCTAACAGATCCATACGCCACCCGCCAAGGAGCCGTGACATGCCACCACCGATGGCCCGGGACACGACGGTGACCCGCTCAGCCAGTTGTTAGCGCTAACAAAAGGCGCCCAAAGACCAGGCACGGCCTCTCCAAAGCCCTGACCTGCTGACCCCCGTGACCGGCCCCGGACCGTTCACCGCCCCCCATCCCAAGGAGCTCAGCATGTCCTTGAGCCGCCGTCAGCTCTTCCAGGCCACGGGCGCGACCGCCGCGCTCTCCGTCGTCGGTCAGATGGCCGGCGCGTCCCCCGCCCTGGCCGCAGTCCCCTGGAGCAGGCCCGACATCGGCGTCTCGGCCTACGAGTTCGACCTCGGCCAGGTCCGGCTGACCTCCGGCCGCCTGCTGGACAACCAGAACCGCGCCCTCGCCTACCTGCGCTTCGTCGACGTCGACCGGCTGCTGTACGTCTTCCGCGCCAACCACCGGCTGTCCACCGGCGGCGCCGCGTCCAACGGCGGCTGGGACGCGCCCGGCTTCCCGTTCCGGTCGCACGCGCAGGGCCATTTCCTGACGGCGTGGGCGCAGGCGTACGCCGTGCTCGGTGACACCACCTGCCGCGACAAGGCGCGCTACATGGTGGCGGAACTGGCCAGGTGCCAGGCGAACAACCCGGCCGCCGGGTTCACCGGCGGTTATCTGTCCGGTTTCCCGGAATCGGACTTCACGGCCCTGGAGAACCGCACCCTGACCAACGGCAACGTGCCCTACTACTGCGTCCACAAGACCCTGGCCGGGCTGCTGGACGTCTGGCGGCTGATCGGCGACACCCAGGCCAGGACCGTGCTGCTCGCCCTGGCGGGCTGGGTGGACGCCCGGACGTCGCGACTGTCCGCCGGCCAGGCGCAGGCCATGCTCGGCACCGAGTTCGGCGGCATGAACGCCGTGCTGACGGACCTGTACCAGGCGACCGGCGACCCCCGCTGGTGGGCCGCGGCCCAGCGGTTCGACCACGTGGCCGCGTTCGACCCGCTGGCCGCCGGCCAGGACCGGCTCAACGGCCTGCACGCCAACACCCAGGTGCCCAAGTGGATCGGCGCGGCCCGCGAGTACAAGGCGACGGGCGCCACCCGCTACCGCGACATCGCCGTCAACGCCTGGGACATCACGGTCGGCGCGCACACGTACGTGAACGGCTCCAACAGCCAGGCCGAGCACTTCCGCGCTCCCGGCGCGATCGCCTCCTACCTGACCAGGGACACCGGCGAGGCGTGCAACACCTACAACATGCTCAAACTGACCCGGGAGCTGTGGCTGCTGTCCCCCGACCGGGCCGACTACTTCGACTACTACGAGAACGCCCTGCTCAACCACCTGCTCGGTCAGCAGAACCCGGCCGACGCGCATGGGCACGTCACCTACTTCACCCCGCTCAACCCCGGTGGACGGCGAGGCGTCGGACCAGCCTGGGGCGGCGGCACCTGGAGCACGGACTACGGCACGTTCTGGTGCTGCCAGGGCACCGGGATCGAGACCAACACCAAGCTGACGGACTCGATCTACTTCCACGACGACACCACGCTGTTCGTGAACCTGTTCGTGCCCTCCGTCCTCGACTGGAGCCGGCGCGGCATCACGGTCACCCAGACCACCTCCTATCCGGTCAGCGACACCACGTCGCTGCAGGTCACCGGAACCGTGAGCGGGTCGTGGACGATGCGCGTCCGGATCCCGGCCTGGACGCAGGGCGCGACGATCAGCGTCAACGGGGTCCGGCAGGACATCGCGGCCGCCCCGGGCAGCTACGCCGCCCTCACCCGGTCGTGGTCGTCCGGCGACACCGTGACCGTGCGCCTGCCCATGCGGGTGGTCATGAAGGCCGCCGCGGACAACCCCGGCGTGCAGGCCGTGACCTACGGTCCGGTCGTGTTGTCGGGCGACTACGGCGACGCCGTCCTGTCGTCGGCCCCGGCCCTGAACCCCTCCTCGATCACCCGGACCGGCGGCTCCTCCCTGGCCTTCACGGCCACGGCCGACGGCGCGCCGGTGCGGCTGGGCCCCTTCCACGACGCGACCGGCCACAACTACGTCGTCTACTGGAACGTCCAGGGCGGGACCGGCACGGCGAGCTTCCGGCTGGTCAACGCGGCCAGCGGGCTGGTCCTGGGCATCAGGGACATGTCCACCGCCGACGGCGGCCCGGCCCTGCAGTGGACGGACAGCGGCACCGCCGACCACGACTGGGTCCTGATCGTCGACGGCGGCGCCCTGCGGTTCCGCAACGCGCACAGCGGCAAGGTGCTCGGCGTCGAGAACATGTCGACCGCCGCGGGCGCCCGGGTGCTCCAGTGGGGCGACACCGGCACCGCCGACCACCGCTGGACGGTCGCCGACGTCGGTGACGGCTCCGTCAAGATCCGCAACGTCCACAGTTCCAAGCTGCTCGGCATCCTGAACGGCTCGACCGCGAACGGCGCCCAGGTGATCCAGGACGCCGACGACGGCAGCCCGGACAACCAGTGGCGGTTCCTGCCGAACGGCGCGCGGCGGGTCCAGAACGTGGGCACCGGGATGGTGCTCGGGGTCACCGGCATGTCCACGGCCGACGGCGCGCCCGTCGTCCAGTGGGGCGACAACGGCACCGCCGACCACCTGTGGACCGCCATCGCCGACACCGGCGGCTACCTGCGGCTGCGTAACTCCCACAGCCAGAAGGTGCTGGGCGTGGAGAACATGGGAACCGCCGCCGGTTCGCGGGTCGTGCAGTGGGCCGACAACGGCACCGCCGATCATCGCTGGCGGCTGCGCCACGGATCGGGCGCCGCCTTCCGCGTCCAGTGCGCGGGCGGCGGCCGGGTCCTCGGCGTCGCCGGCTCGGCCCAGGGCGCGCAGGTCGTGCTCGCCGACGACAACGGCTCGGACGACAACCTCTGGAGGTTCCTGTGAGACGTGTCCTCGCGGCTGTCTCGGCCCTGCTTCTCGTGGGCGTGTTGCTCACCGCCCAGGAGGCGTCGGCCGCGACGGTCGACACTAACGCCTGGTACGTCCTGGTCAACCGCAACAGCGGCAAGGCTCTGGACGTCTACAACCTGTCCACCGCCGACGGCGGCCGCATCACCCAATGGACCAGGAACAACCAGAACCAGCAGCAATGGCAGTTCGTCGACTCCGGCGGCGGCTACTACCGCATCAAGTCCCGCCACTCCGGCAAGGTCCTGGACGTCCACAACTTCTCCACCGCCAACGGCGGCCCGATCGTGCAATGGACCGACCTCAACGGCACCAACCAGCAATGGAAACTCACCGACAGCCCCGACGGCCACGTCAGACTCATCTCCCGCCACAGCGACAAGGCCCTGGAGGTCCAAGGAGCCTCCACCGCCGACGGCGCCAACATCGTCCAGTACGACGACTGGGGCGGCGCCAACCAGCAATGGCGACTCGTCCCGGTCAACGGCAACGGCGACTACGCCAACCCGGTCGTGTGGCAGGACTTCGCCGACGGCGACATCATCCGGGTGGGAGACGCCTACTACTACTCGGCCTCGACCATGCACTACTCGCCGGGCGCGCCGATCCTGCGTTCGTACAACCTGGTCGACTGGGAGTACGCCGGGCATTCCGTGCCGAGGCTCGACTTCGGCTCCGGCGCCTACGACCTCAACGGCGGCCGGGCGTACGTGAAGGGCATCTGGGCCTCGGCCTTCAACTACCGGCCCGGCAACGGCACCTTCTACTGGCTCGGCTGCGTCGAGTTCAACCGGACCTACGTCTACACCGCCTCCGCCGTGGACGGCACGTGGACCAAACGCTCCCAGATCAACAACTGCTACTACGACGCCGGCCTGCTGGTCGACTCCGACGACACCATGTACGTCGCCTACGGTAACAGCACCATCAGCGTCGCCCAGCTCTCGGCCGACGGCCTCAGCCAGGTGCGCGCCCAGCAGGTGTTCCAGACCCCGAGCAACGTCGGCACCCTGGAAGGGTCCCGCTTCTACAAGCGCAACGGCTACTACTACATCTGGCTGACCCGCCCCGCCAACGGCCAGTACGTGCTCCGCTCCACCTCGCCATGGGGCCCGTACGAGATGCGCCAGGTCCTGCTCGACCTGCCCGGCCCCATCGCCGGCGGCGGCGTCCCGCACCAGGGCGGCCTCGTCCAGACGCAGAACGGCGACTGGTACTACATGGCGTTCGTCGACGCCTACCCCGGCGGACGCGTCCCGGCTCTGGCGCCGATCACCTGGACGGGCGACTGGCCGGTCGTGCAGACCGTCAACGGCGGCTGGGGCGTCAACTACCCGAAGCCGAACATCCAGACCAGCCGGACCGTGACGTCCATGATCGGCCCGGACACCTTCACCTCGGCCACGCTCGGCCCCCGCTGGGAGTGGAACCACAACCCCGACACCGGCCGCTTCTCCACCGGCAACGGCCTGCGCCTGCAAACCGCGACCGTCACCGGCGACCTCTACGCCGCCCGGAACACGCTGACCCACCGCATCCAGGGCCCGTCCTCCACGGCGACGATCGAGCTCGACCACTCGCAGATGGCCGACGGCGACCGCGCCGGGCTGGCGATGCTGCGCGATCAGTCGGCCTGGATCGGCGTCAAACGCGACAACGGCGTCAGCCGGGTCGTGATGACCAACGGCCTGACCATGAACGGCTCGTGGCAGACCACCGGCACCGGCGCCGAGGCGGCGAGCGCGAACGTCCCGGGCGGCCGGATCTGGTTGCGGGTCACCGCCGACATCCGGCCCGGGTCCGGCCGTCAGGCCCGCTTCTCCTACAGCACCGACGGCAGCACCTTCGTGGGCCTCGGCCCGGCCTTCACGCTGAACAACGCCTGGCAGTTCTTCATGGGCTACCGCTTCGGCATCTTCAACTACGCCACCAAGTCCCTCGGCGGCGCGGGCACCGTGCGCCGCTTCGACCTGACCACCCCCTGACACGGCATCGGAGCACATGGTGAAGAAACTGGTGCAGAAACACAGTCCCCTGACCGTCCTCGCGACGGTGGCCGTCCTGCTGGCGAGCCTGTTCGTCGCCGCCCAGCCCGCCGGCGCGGCCACCGTCGACACCAACGCCTGGTACGTCCTGGTCAACCGCAACAGCGGCAAGGCCCTGGACGTCTACAACCTGTCCACCGCCGACGGCGGCCGCATCACCCAATGGACCAGGAACAACCAGAACCAGCAGCAATGGCAGTTCGTCGACTCCGGCGGCGGCTACTACCGCATCAAGTCCCGCCACTCCGGCAAGGTCCTGGACGTCCACAACTTCTCCACCGCCAACGGCGGCCCGATCGTGCAATGGACCGACCTCAACGGCACCAACCAGCAATGGAAACTCACCGACAGCCCCGACGGCCACGTCAGACTCATCTCCCGCCACAGCAACAAGGCCCTGGAGGTCCAAGGAGCCTCCACCGCCGACGGCGCCAACATCGTCCAATACGACGACTGGGGCGGCGCCAACCAGCAATGGCAACTCGTACGGACGGACGGCGGTAACCCCGGCATGTGTGACCTCCCCTCGACCTACCGCTGGACCTCGACCGGCCCGCTGGCGACCCCGAAGGCGGGCTGGGTCTCGCTCAAGGACTTCACCGTCGCCCCCTACAACGGGCGGCATCTGGTCTACGCCACGACCCACGACACGGGGACGAGGTGGGGGTCGATGAACTTCAGCCCGCTCGCCAACTGGTCCGACATGGCCTCGGCGACTCAGAACACGATGTCCTTCTCCGCCGTCGCCCCCACGCTCTTCTTCTTCGCCCCCAAGAACGTCTGGGTGCTCGCCTACCAGTGGGGCGGGCCCGCCTTCTCGTACCGGACCTCCACCGACCCCGCCAACCCCAACAGCTGGTCGGCGCCGCAGACGCTCTTCTCCGGCAGCATCTCGGGGTCCGGGACGGGCCCCATCGACCAGACGGTCATCGGCGACAACAGTGACATGTACCTGTTTTTCGCCGGGGACAACGGCAAGATCTACCGGGCGAGCATGCCCATCGGGAACTTCCCCGGCAGTTTCGGCACGGCCTCGACCGTGGTCATGAGCGACACGACGAACAACCTGTTCGAAGCCGTCCAGGTCTACAAGCTCCAGGGCCAGACCCGGTACCTGATGATCGTCGAGGCGATCGGCGCGCAGGGCCGCTACTTCCGCTCGTTCACCGCCACCAGCCTGAACGGTTCCTGGACGCCCCAGGCCGCGACCGAGGGCAACCCGTTCGCCGGCAAGGCCAACAGCGGCGCCACCTGGACGAACGACATCAGCCACGGCGAGCTGGTCCGCACCGGCGCCGACCAGACCATGACCGTCGACCCGTGCAACCTGCAACTCCTCTACCAGGGCCGCAGCCCCAGCTCGGGCGGCGACTACGGCCTCCTGCCCTACCGTCCGGGGCTGCTGACGCTGCAGCGCTGACGCCGTGAGCCGGTGACCCTCGCGGCTCCCACCTGAAAAATGCCACGGGCCCACCCCTCCGCCGAGGGGTGGGCCCGTGACGGGTCCGAGCTACCTGAGCCAGGCGTTGCGGCGGACGATCGGCAGGTTGCCCAGCCCGAGCGTGGCGCCCGCGCCGGTCATGGCCAGGCCGATCAGGACGATGGCGTAGATGATGTGCTCGTCCAGGAAGGGGTTGGTGGCCAGCGGGAGCTCGGCGGCCCACATCAGGGTCAGCATGAGCGTGCCGGCGACCGCCGCGATCCGGGTGCCGACACCCAGCACCAGCGCCAGCCCGATACCGAGAAGGCCGGCCATGAACAGCCAGTCCACCCACACCTGACCCGCCAGGCTCGAGAACAGGCCGCCCAGCGCGTTCTCGCCCGTGCCCTTGAGGAACCCCGTCGTCGGGCTGCCGCCCGCGACCCACGCCTTGCCCGCCGGAGTCGCGAAACCCCACCCGAACGTCTTGTCCAGGAACGCCCACAGGAAGATCCAGCCGATCGCGATCCGGGCGACCGCCCAGACGTACTCGACCGGGGTACGCGCCGCCTTCACGGGGGCGACGTCCATCACGGGCCGGTTGATGGTGGTGGCCATGGCGGGCCTCCCTTTCAGTGGGGGGTGTACGTCCTTGTTCACCCCTATTCCACTGCGCCCGCCCGCTCCCGGTCAGTGTCGTAGGCCCCTCACGGGAAGGACCTTGGTCCTCAGGGGCCGTCCGTCCCGGCTCCGCCCGGCCTCGGTCCTTCGGCTGCCGGAGGTGGGACTTTGGGCCCTAGCCCGGTGGCCGGCGTTCTCGTAGCTTCGCGTCGGGGGCATTGTGCTTCCGCTGACGAACGCCGGCCACCGGCCGCCCGCCGAAGGTAAGGAGACGGACATGAGTTCTCAGGCGCGGCCTCGCACGGGCAGGCGGGCGGTGCTGAAGGTCTCCGGCGACCTGGACCTGGCCACGCAGGCGGGGTTCCGCGCCCGGATCGCCGCCGCCCTCGCCGGACAGGGCACGCGTCTCGTCCTCGACCTCAGCGGGGTGACCTTCATGGACGCCCGCGGGCTTGCCGCGCTGGTGGCCGCGCGTGACATGGCGACCGCCCGTCACGGCAGCCTCCGTCTGACGGGGGTGACGCCGGCCGTCCTGCGGTTGCTTGAGGTGACCCGTCTCGACCGGACGTTCTCACCGGTCTCCCTCGCGGACGTGCGCCCCGCCGCGTGAACGGCGGTCAGCGGGACGTGCGGGTCTGTTCCCAGCGGTGCAGCAGGCCGGGCAGCTCCGCCAGCAGGAACTGGTAGAAGTCACGCATCCCGGCCAGCCGGGCGTGGGCCGGGTCGCCGGAGGCGGTGGTGGCGATGCCGGTCTCGGCGGCCTGCAGCATGACGCGCACCATGGTGTTCTGGGTGGAGAACAGGGTGGGCCAGGCGTTCTCGCGTAGCCGGTAGTGCTCACGGCGGCTGCCGGGCGCGGGCAGGCGCTCGATCAGGCCGGTCGCCAGCAGCGCCTTGACCGCGCCGGACACCGAGCCCGCGCTGACGCCGAGCCGGTCGGCGATGTCGCCCATGGTGACCGTGTCGGCATCGGTGAACAGGAAGAACGCGAGGACCCTGGCCGACATGCGCTGCAGGCCGCCCTCGGTCAGCACCAGTGCCAGCCGTTCGGCGGCCTGCCACCGTTCCTGGTCGCCCATCCCTTCACCTCCTTGCTCGGATCATAGCCGTACTACCGAGAGTTCAGAAATTTCTGAAATATCGCTATATTGCGGGTATTCGGTCCCTCATCGGGCCGGTGGTGTGCCGGGAAGCCTGGTCGGCGAGCGCAACAGTCCTTTTCGAGCAAGGAGCGCCGATGAAGGTCCTCATCCTCACCCACGGCACCCGCGGCGACGTCCAGCCGTACGCCGCCCTGGCCCTCGCCCTGAAGCGGGCCGGGCACGAGGCCGTCCTGGCGGCCCCCGCCGCCATGGGCGGCCTGGCCGCTCCGCACGGCATCGACTTCGCGCCGCTGCACGACGGCCCGAACACGCTCATCGACGACCCCGGCATCCGCCAGGCGGTCGAGACCAACTACCGCGGCCTGCGCGGCAAGAAGGTGGCCCTGCAGGTGATGCGCCGCAGCAGGCCCCTCATGGCCGAGGTCTTCACCGACATGGCGGACGTGCTGCTGGACGGCCCCGGCCAGGGCGCCGACCTGGTCGTGCACGCGCCCGGCATGCCGGGCGGCCACGTCGCCGAGCGGCTCGGCGTGCCCGCGGTGCCCGCCGCGCTGCAGCCGGTGTGGGTGCCCACCGCCGCCTTCCGCAACCCGATGTTGCCGCTGCCGTTGCCCAAGGCGCTGAACCGGGCCTCCTACCTGCCGATCAAGCTGATGCTGCGCTCCTTCGCGGGCATCGCCGACGACCTGCGCGCGCGGCTGGAGCTGCCACGACGGCGTGGCCGGCACGACATCCTGCGCCGCCCGAACGGCCGTCCGGCGACCGTCCTGCACGCCTTCAGCCGTCACCTGCTCCCCCACGACGTGCCGGGCGGTCTGGACTATCCGGCATGGGTGCACACCACCGGCTTCTGGTACCTGCCCGCCCCGCCCGGCTGGACGCCCTCGCCGGAGCTGGCCGCCTTCCTGGCCGACGGGCCGCCCCCGGTGTACGTCGGGTTCGGCAGCATGGCCGGCACCGACCCGCGGCGGCTCGGCCGCATCGTCGCCGAGGCCGTCCGGCGGGCAGGGGTGCGGGCCGTGCTGGCCACCGGGTGGGGCGGCATCCAGGCCGCCGACCTGCCCGACGGTGTGCACCTGCTCGACCAGGCGCCGCACGACTAGCTGCTGCCGCGCACGGCCGCGATCGTGCATCACGGCGGCAGTGGCACCACCGCCGCGGCCCTGCTGGCCGGGCGCCCGCAGGTGATCTGCCCGTTCGTCGCCGACCAGCCGTTCTGGGCGTCCCGCGCGCACGCCGCGGGCGTGGCCGTGCCGCCGCAGCCGCAGCGGCGCCTGACCCCGGACGGTCTGGCCGCCGCCATCGGCCTGGCCGCCACCGACGCCCGGATGGCGGCCACGGCCGCCGAGCTCGGCCGGCGCGTACGGGCCGAGAACGGCCTCGACCGCGCCGTCACGGTCCTGGAATCCCTGAGCTGATCGCGTCGCCGGGGAAGCCGCCCCGGCGGAACTGTTAGGGTGATCGCCGGTGCGCCGGGAAGTCTGGTCGGCAACGTGTACGACGACGACCGGAGCCCCTTTCCATGATCCTTGTTTGCGTGGCCGCGTGACGGGCGCCCTGCTGACCGCGTTCGCGGGCCTGCTGCTGCTGGCGGTGCTGCTGTCCAGCCTGGCCCACCGCACCGTGCTGTCCACGGCGGCGTTGTTCCTGGTGGCCGGGTTCGTGCTGGGCGACGGCGTGCTCGGCATCGTCTCGCTCAAGCCCGGCGACGACCTGGTGGCGACGCTGGCCGAACTGGCGCTGTTCGCGGTGCTGTTCACCGACGGGATGCGGGTGGGCTGGGCCGAGCTGCGCAGCGCGTGGCGGCTGCCGGGGCGGGCGCTCGGCTGGGGCCTGCCGCTCACCCTGGTCATCACCGCCGCCGGCGCGCACTACCTGCTCGGGCTGGGCTGGGTCGAGTCGCTGCTGATCGGCGCGATCCTGGCCCCGACAGACCCGGTGTTCGCCGCCGCCCTGGTCGGCAACGAGAAGGTGCCGCCCCGGCTGCGGCAGCTGCTCAACGTCGAGTCCGGCGTCAACGACGGGCTCGCGCTGCCGTTCGTGATCCTGTTCCTGGCGATCGCGTCGGGCTCGGCCGACCTGCACCTCGGCGAGCTGGGGCTGGAGCTCGGCCTGGGCGTGCTCATCGGCGTGGCCATCCCGTGGGCGGCGATCAAGCTGGAGCAGACCCGCTGGTTCGCCGCCTCCACCGCCTACGAGCCGCTCAACGCCCTGGCCATCGGGCTGCTCGTGCTGGCCGTGGGCAAGGCCACGCACGGCAACCTGTTCCTGGCCGCGTTCTCGGCCGGGATCACGGTGGCGACCTTCGGGCAGCGGCAGCGCGAATCGTTCGAGCACTTCGGCGAGCTCATCGCGGAGATCTTCAAGCTGGCGGCGCTGCTGGTGTTCGGGGCGCTCATCACGCCGTCGCTGCTGGGCTCGGTGGGCTGGCGGGGGTGGCTGTTCGCGATCCTGGCGCTGGTGGTGGCGCGGCCGGTGGCGATCTGGCTGTCGTTCCTGCGTTCCGGGCTGACGGTGCGCGAGCAGGCGGCGGTGGCCTGGTTCGGCCCGAAGGGGTTCGCCTCGGTGGTGTACGGGCTGCTCGTGCTCGCCTCCGGGATCGCCGCCGCGCAGCAGGTGTTCCAGATCGTCGCCGTCACCATCGTGGCCTCGATCCTGCTCCACTCCTCCACCGACATCGTGGTGGCCCGCGGCTTCGACGACGAGCACGACGTCCCGGCCTGGTTCGGCCGCCTCCGCAGACGCGAGCAGACGTCATGAGACGCCTTCGCCGAGCAGGAAGGCGTCGCTAGCGCAGGCCAGTGAGCAGCGCGTCGAGACCCGCCTTGACCTCGGAGGCCGTACGCCCCCGGTGGACGACCAGGTTGGCCGCGAGCGGCGCGAGCAGGGCATCGGCGAGGAACCCCGCGTCCGCCTCCGGCTCGATCTGCGCGATCAGCATGACCAGGTGCTGGTGGTACGCCTCGTAGGCCCCGCCGAAACGGGTGAACTCCCCCGCGGTCTCGGCCATCAGCAGCAGGTCGAGCTGGGCGAAGGTGCGGTCGGTCAGCGCGTGGAGGAAGGCGCGTAGCCGCTCGATCTCCGGCGCCCCGGGGCCCAGCGGCGGCGGGCCGGTCAGGAACGCCTGCTGGAACTCGCGCTCCTTCTCGTCGATGAGCGCATACGCCAGGCCCGACCTGTCGCCGAACCGCCGGTACAGCGTGCCGATGCCGACGCCCGAGGCGGCCGCGACGTCGGCCATCGCCAGCCCCTTCATTCCCGCGGTGGCGACGATCTCCGCGGCCGCCGCGAGGATCTTCGACCGGTTCCTGGCGGCATCGGCCCGTTCCTGTGCCACGGGGTTCACCTTATCGGCTTGAAAAGCGGAACGCGTTCCGCATACTCTCAACCGGAACCGATTCCGCATATTGGAGGACACATGCTCAACGGCAAGGGCGCACTCGTCACCGGTGGCAGCAGGGGCATCGGCGCGGCCATCGCCCGCCGCCTGGCCGCGGCGGGCGCCGATGTGGCGATCACCTACGCGACGGCGGCGAGCCGCGCGGAGACCGTGGCCGAGGAGATCGAGGCGCTCGGCCGCCGCAGCCTGGCCATGGCCGCCGAGGCGACCGACGCCGAGGCGCTCCAGGCAGCCGTCGCCCGCACCGTCTCCGCCTTCGGCCGCCTCGACATCCTGGTGAACAACGCCGGAATCGCGCCCTTCGGCCCACTGGAGGACGTCTCCCTGGACGAACTCGACCGCACCCTCGCCATCCACGCCAGAGCCGCCTTCATCACGTCGCAGGCCGCCGCACGTCACATGCGGGCCGGCGGGCGGATCGTGAACATCGGCAGCAGCCTGGCCGAACGCGTCCCCTACCCCGGCTGGACCCTGTACTCGATGAGCAAGTCCGCACTGATCGGCCTCA
This sequence comes from Nonomuraea sp. NPDC005692, assembly GCF_040631115.1. Lineage (NCBI taxonomy): Bacteria > Bacillati > Actinomycetota > Actinomycetes > Streptosporangiales > Streptosporangiaceae > Nonomuraea > Nonomuraea sp. NPDC005692. The sequence continues at coordinate 184,375 of NZ_JBEXYU010000008.1, forward strand.
CCAAGGGCCTCGCCCGCGATCTCGGCCCCCGTGACATCACGGCCAACCTCGTCCACCCCGGCTCCACCGACACCGAGATGAACCCCGCCGACGGCCCCGACGCCGACGCCGAACGCTCCTACACCGCCCTCGGCCGCTACAGCACGCCGGACGACATCGCCGCCACCGTCCTCCATCTGGCGGGCCCCGCCGGCCGTACCATCACCGGCACGTCCATCACCGTCGACGCCGGAACGACCGCCTGACGTCCCGGTTCCGGCCGGAGGCGGTCATCCGACGGTCGGCGCCGACTCCGGTCGCTCGCCGCGAAGCCGGCCCCACAGCAGGTACGCGAGGGGGCCGACCGGTTGCACGAAGATCCCGAGCCACCACAGCGCCTTGCGCCCGCGCACGTCGGCCTGAGGACGGCACCACAGATCCACCACCGCGGCCGCGGTGACCGCGAACTCCGCGGACGCCAGTACGAGCAGCGAGCTCCGGCGCCTGTTCGACATCTCGTCCCAACGCATGGAGGGCTCCTCTCTCCGGTCCTGGGCACCAGGATGACGGCGTCCGGGCCTCTGCCGCCCGAGCCGGAGGTCATGACCCGGCGGGACTTGGTGCTCTTTCCGGGTCACGACATGCCCGCGCGGGATCAGAGGGGGACCTGCCAGAGCAGCCGCGTGCCTCCGCCCTCCGGGCTCGCCAGCTCGGAGGTGCCGCCGAGGCCGCTCGCGCGTTCCTCGATGTTGCGCAGGCCGCTGCGGCGACCTGGCTCGTCCAGGCCGACGCCGTCGTCGGAGACCACAAGGGTGAGACTGCCGGAGGCCACCTCGACGGACACCTCGGCGCGGCCGGCGCGGGAGTGGCGGACCACGTTCGACAGGGCCTCGCGCAACACCGCCAGCAGGTGCTCGGCCACGGCCTCGGGCACCAGCGTGTCGATCTGCCCTTCCATCCGCAGGCCAGGCATGAAACCCAGATGGCCGCCCGCGCCCTCCACCAGGCCGACGATCCGGCTCCGCAGGCCGGGCGCGGCGCCCTCGACGGGGCCCTGGAGGGCGAAGATGGACGAGCGGATCTGCCGGATGGTCTCGTCCAGCTCGTCGATGGCGTGTTGCAGCCGTTTGCCCGCCTCCGGCCGTTCGACCAGCCGGACGGTGCTCATCAGCGTCATCGCGGTCGCGAACAATCGCTGGATGACGACGTCGTGCAGGTCCTTGGCGATGCGGTCGCGGTCCTCCAGCAGGCCGAGCCGTTCGGCGTCGCGGCGGGCCTCGGCCAGCTCCAGCGCCAGGGCCGCCTGACCGGCGAACGCGTGCAGCATCTGCTGGTCCGCCCTGCTGAACGGCAGCCGCCCGCCCCGCTTGGCCAGCATCAGCACGCCGCGCACGGCCGGCGCCGCGCCCAGCGGGATCATGAGCCCGGGGCCGTAGCCCAGCCGCCGCAGCGGCGAGGCCGGGTAGGGGGCGCTGCGCATGTCTGCGTCGGACATCGGCTCGCCCCGGGTGAAGACGTCGCCCGCGAGCGTGGCCGCGACCTCGAAGACGGCCCCCCGCAGCCCTTCGGCGCCCTCGCCCTCCGCGACCCGGGCGACCAGCGACTCCTTCGCCGCGTCCGGCAGCAATACCTGGACCAGGTCGGCGTCGCTCATCTGGCGGGCGCGGGCGGCCACCACGGTCAGCATCTGGTGCGGGTCCGCACCGGACAGCAGGCTCGTGGTCACCTCCGACGACGCCTGCAGCCAGGTCTCACGCCGGCGCGATTCCTCGTACAGGCGGGCGTTCTCGACGGCGACGCCGGCGGCGGTGGCCAGCGCGATCACGATGGCCTCGTCCTCCTCGTCGAAGTCGCCGCCGCCGCGTTTCTCGGTCAGGTAGAGGTTGCCGAACACCTCGTCGCGCACGCGCACCGGCACGCCGAGGAAGGTGCCCATCGGCGGATGGCCGGGCGGGAAGCCGTAGGACTCGGGGTGGTCGGAGATACGGCCCAGCCGCAGCGGACGGGCGTCCTTGATCAGCAGGCCGAGCAGGCCCAGCCCGTGCGGCCAGTGCTCGATCCGGGCGATCTCCTCCTCGCTCAACCCGACCGGGATGAACTGCAGGAGCGTCTGCTCCTCGCCGACCACGCCCAGCGCGCCATAACTCGCGTCCACCAGCCTGGCCGCCGTCTCCACGATCCGGCGCAGCACGGTCTCCAGGTCGAGGTCGCTGCCCACCGAGACGACGGCCTCCAGCAGCGCGTGCACCCGGTCACGGGTGGCCAGCACCGCGCTCAGCCGCACCTGCAGCTCGGCCAGCAGCTCATCGAGCCGCATCTGCGGCATCAACGGTCGGTGCGCGCCTTCCATGATGATCAGTCTGGCAGCCGGAGAACGGCCCGCAAAGCCCTGCTTTCACGGACGAGGACCGCGCGCTCCCCCGCTCTACCGCGGCGGCGGAACCGTGACCAGGTCGTCGTGGTCGGCGGTCACCTCGCTGGTGACGTCGACGATACCCTCGACGGCGCGGACGGCCTCCACCGCCGCGATCGCCTGCGACCGGCGTTCCACCCGCCCGCTGAGCTTGACCACGCCCTGCTCGATCTCGGCGGTGATCGCCCCGGACGCCGGGAGCACGCTCCGGACATCGGCCTCCAGCTCCGCCCGCGGACGGGCGAAGACGCGCAGCACGTCGCGCTGGTGCAGGGTGCCGACGATGCGCCCGCCGGCCGGGTCGATCACCGGGAGCTGCTTGATGCGCCGGTCGTGCATGATCCTGGCCGCCTCGCGCACGGACGTGCCCGGCGTGACGCTGATCGCCGGGGTGGACATGAGCTGGGCCGCCGTGACGGCCATCGCCCGGTGGTGCTCGTCCCGCCTGTCGTGGGGTTCGAACATCGACACGCTGTGCCGTACCGGGTCGATCTCCTTGAGCAGCAGGTCGTCCTCGGAGACCACGCCCACCGGGCGCCGGTCGGCGTCTATCACGGTGACCGCGCCCACCGCGTACCGCTTCATCGCGTTGAGGACGTCGGCGAACGACGCGTCCGCCAGCACGGCGATGGCCACCCGGCCCATGACGTCCTTGACCTCGATCGACATGGTGTACCTCCTTGCCACTCTCTCCATCCTGCTCCTCCCGGGACCGGCGGAACGCCCGCCCCCGGGTGCGGGGCGGGCGTGCGCTTCCTGTGCACTACCTGAGCCAGGCGTTGCGGCGGACGATCGGCAGGTTGCCCAGCCCGAGCGTGGCGCCCGCACCGGCCATGGCCAGGCCGATCAGGACGATCGCGTAGACGATGTGCTCGTCCAGGAACGGGTTGGTGGCCAGCGGCAGCTCGGCCGCCCACATCAGGGCCAGCATGAGCGTGCCGGCGACCGCCGCGATCCGGGTGCCGACACCCAGCACCAGCGCCAGCCCGATACCGAGAAGGCCGGCCATGAACAGCCAGTCCACCCACACCTGACCCGCCAGGCTCGAGAACAGCCCACCCAGCGCGTTCTCGCCCGTGCCCTTGAGGAACCCCGTCGTCGGGCTGCCGCCCGCGACCCACGCCTTGCCCGCCGGCGTCGCGAAACCCCACCCGAACGTCTTGTCCAGGAACGCCCACAGGAAGATCCAGCCGATCGCGATCCGGGCGACCGCCCAGACGTAGTCGACCGGACGGCGTCCGGCGGCGGTGATGCTCGTGCAGGTGACGGGCCTGTCGATCGTGGCGGCCATGACGATCCCCTTTCAGCGATGGTTCGTCGTTCTCTTCCGCGCCTCCATCGCACCGTTTTCCGCGCTCCGACGGCAGTGCCCTACGACCGTCGGTCGAAGGACCTTGGTCCTCGCCGCCCTGCCGGGAGCGTCATCGACGCCGCCGCTGATGACGGGAATATGGCCATTTGTCAACGCCGAAGCGACAGGGCCGTAATGGCACCTTTCTCCCGAATTTACCAGCAGAAAAACGGGTGGATCTTGTGTCTTGACCTGGGTGATGACGCGTGTAAGGCTTCGAGCCAAATGATCTAGCGCCCGCGATCTGCCACGAAAGGCTGGGGCTTAATGGCGCATTTATCCTCTCTTCGTACCGTCAAGAACTCGTTCCTCCATCTCGAGGTCGAGGACGCCGAGGCCGCCTCGCTGGCCTCCTGGACCGGCCACGTCCGCTACACCCCGAAATACGGGTCGCGGAACACCACCACGGAAACCTGGGGGCTCGAACTGGCTCCCCTGTCCTCCCTGACGGCAGGCGTCAACTCGGTCCGCGGACGCGAACGAGAGCGCTTCTCCCTGGCCGGTGGCGAGGTCGTCGTCTACGACTGCGGGGACCCGTCCGACGCCAGGTGGGCCGCCTGGCTCGGTCCCTGGCACATGGTGCACGGGCTCTTCTACGCCCCCGAGTGGGAGTCGGCCGACATCGTCGACACGTTCAGCCGCGTGACGTGGCAGGACACCCCCGAGGGCATGATGGCCGACGGCGGCAAGCGGTTCGACGTCTCCATGGAGCTCTACGCGATCTCGATCGCGGGCGTCGGCACCATGACGGTCGAGCCGAAGCAGGCGGGGATCCACCGCATCCCCAAGTGGCGAGGCTTCGGAGCGCAGTCGGGCGAGCTGTGGCGGCTGCCCGCGCCTCCGTCCGACTCGGTGGCCCCCTTCCTCCTGGTCACGGACACCGCCATCGTCACCCTGCATCCCTGGAACGCCCCGAACTACAACAAGGCAGGCGTGGCGGCCCGCTCGGCCGCGGGCACCCCGGAGACCGCCGCCGACTTCCTGAACAAGGTCAAGCGCGTCGAGTGGCGGGCCTGACGTGGAACCGCTGACCGCGGTGGTCATCATCCTGGCCGTCCTGGTCGCTCTGCTGTTCGCGGCGGGGGCCGGGCTCTACCGGCGGGTACGCGAACTGGAACTGGCCACCTACAACGGCGTCGGCGTGCGCTTCGCCGGAGCCGCGGCCGGGCCCGAGGCCCAGGCGAACGGGCTGGCCGTTCCGGGTGCCACGACCATGGTCATCAAGGTCAACCGTCGCTGCCCCATCTGCGACGACGTCCTGCTCGCTGCCGCCGGGATGGCGGCCGACCTGCCCTCGGACCTGTCGTTCACCGTGCTGTCGGACGACCCCGGGTTCGACAAGTCCCTGCCCGGCTCCATCCGGGTGATCAAGGACCCGGCGATCTGGCGCGCGGCGAGCGTGCCCTACAGCCCGGCCCTGCTCGTCGTGGACGAGAACGGCGTCGTGGTGTTCACGGCTCCGGTGGGGTCGGGAGAGGCGCTCACGGAGATCGTCGAGCGAGCGGTTGCAAACAGAAAGGGAGTGAAGCTGTGAAGGCCGAGAAGCGGACCTCGATACTCGACCAGATACCCAGCGCCGAGGAGATGCCCGAGCAGGCGTTGCCGACGCGCGTGGGCGCCACGCGCGAAGGCTGGAGCAGGCGGCGCGTGCTCGGCATCGCCACCGGCGCCGCCGTGGCGACGGGGCTGGGCGTTCTCGACCTCCTGCCCTGGTCCAAGCCGCGCGGCGCGACGGCCGCCGCCTACACCGCGTGGGACACCTGCCACGGCTTCGCCAACGCCAGTTCCGTCTGCGTGCCCTCGACCGCGCTCTACTCGGGCAACTGCTCCGGCTCCTGGCACCGCAACGACGGCGCGTCCGGCACCTGCTACAACCTCCGCTACACCCACAACCCCTCCAGCTGCGACGGCAACAACGCGTGGAAGTGGTACGGCGGCAGCACCACCAGCACCCGGCGCATGTGCTCCGACGGCTGGTACGAGTACCACGACTGCGGCGGCGGCAACGTCTCCCGCTTCTCCATCTGCCGTACGGCGATCTGACCCGAGTCCATGAGCGACTCCGCCACCAGAAGATCCGTCCGCCTGTTGGTGCCCGGACTGGCACTGATCGCGGCGGCGGAGGCCCTGGTGCTGTACTCGAGGGTTGCGGGCGCGGACACGAAGGGCTTCACCTGGTTGGTGGCCGCCCTCGTCGCCGGCTTCTCCCTCTCGGGCTCCGTTTGAAGCCTGAACAGCGCCTGGGTGCTGTCCTCGTCGGTCCGGCGGGGTGCTGATGTCGCCGGCTTCATCGCCGGGTTGTTCTTGGGAGCGGGCGCCGTCACGTTCGTGCTGGTGGTCGTCGGCTCCGTGCTGCGGGCTCCGTTCCCGACAGTGGTTCTGCAGATCATGGTCGCCGCGGCTGCGGTGATCTTCCTGCTGCGCGAGCTGGACGTGCTCTCCTTCCCGTTGCTCCAGAACGCGCGGCTCGTGCCGCAGTTCGTCACCAGGATTCCCTTCTGGGGCGCCGTGCAGTTCGGCGCCGAGATGGGCACGGGGATGCGCACGTACTCGCCGACAGGGCTGCCGCACATCATGGCGATCGCGATCCTGTTCCTGGCGTCCTGGCAGGAGGCGCTCCTGGCGGGCGCCGGCTTCGCGGCGGCGCGGGCGATGATGCTCCTGACCTTCGCCCTCGCGCGGGACCGGATGGAGGCGGACACGGCGTTCTACTTCACGCTGCCGAAGATGAAGGTCCTGTTCGTCGTGCTCGCGGTGCCCGTGGTGGCGATGCTGGTGATCGGGTGATCGCCCTCGTCGCCCGCTACGGGCTGGGCCTCGTCCTGGTGCTGGCGGCGCTCGGGAAGGCGCGCAACTTCGGCGCCTTCCGGAGCGGCCTGGCGGCCTTCGGGCTCCATGGACGGGTGGCCCGGGCGGGCGCCTTCACGGTGGTGACCGTGGAGGCGCTCGTCGCGCTCGCCGCCTTCTCCCCCGTCGCCGGCGACGTGCTCGTCGGCGTGGCCGGGACGGGTCTGGGCCTGTCGTTCACGGTGGCGCAGACGTATCTCCTGGTCATGGGCGAGCAGGCGGCTCCCTGCCTGTGCTTCGGCACGGCGGAGCGGGCGTCGGTCCGCACGTTCGGCCGGGCGGCGCTGGTCCTGCTGATGGGGCTGGCACTGTGGGGCGCCGCGGTCTGAGAAAACCGGCTCAACCTTTCGCCGGCCTCGATGAGTGTTGTAGGTGAGGCGTCCACGACGGAGGGTTGGGCCGGTGACCGACGACGGGTTCGGCGAGTTCGTGGCCGCGCGTGGCCTGGCGTTGTCGCGCATGGCCTACCTGGTCACCGGGGATCATGCCCTCGCCGAGGATCTGGTGCAGGAGACGCTGGTCAAGGTCGCGGCACGATGGCGGAAGCTGACCAAGCGCGGCGACCCGGAACCCTACGTCCGCAAGGTCATGATCAATCAGCTGCGCACGTGGCGGCGGCCCCGCCGGCTGGCGTTCGTCCCGACCGCGGAGCTGCCCGAGTCGCCGCCGTCCGCCGACGAGTCCGCGCAGGCGGAGTTGAAGATCGCGCTGTCGCGGGCGCTGAACGTGCTCACCACGAAGCAGCGGCTCGTGCTCTATCTCAGGTTCTACGAGGACCTCTCCGAGAGCACGGTCGCCGCCCAGCTGGGCTGCTCCGTCGGCACGGTCAAACGGCACACCCACGACGCGCTCAAACGCCTGCGCAAGGTGGCTCCCCGACTGCTCGAAGCGGAGGTGCGCTCATGAACCGGGCCCTCGGAGAGGCCTTCCAGCAGCTCGGCCGGGACGCGCGTGACTATGCCGACGCCGGTCGGGCGCTCGGCACGCTGCGCACCCGCAGGACCCGCAGGGCGCTGGTCGCCGGATCGGCCGCCGTCATCATGGCCGTCGGCGGTCTCGCCGCCTACCAGGCGCGCTCGCCCGCCGGTCCGGACGCCGCCGTGACGGTGGCCGCGCCGCCGCACACCGTCCAGCCTCCCGCCCAGGCGCCGGCGCTGCCCGCCACCGGCCCGGCCGGGCGGGGCGTCCTGGTGTACACCGCCTGCCAGTCGCAGTGCCCCACCTTCCTGCTGCTCGCCGACGGCCGGCAGTTCCTGCTGGGCGCGCGGACCGTCAGCCCTCCGGGCAACATCACGCTCTCCCCCGACGGGCGCTGGCTAGGGCAACCCGTCGGGGGCGGGTACGAGGTCAGAGACCTGCTGGGGGTCGCGGTCCACCGGCTCGAACCGCCGGCCGGCGGCGGCGCGGACAGCGCGTACAGTCCATGGGCGTGGTCCGCGGACTCCCGGCGGCTGATCGTCGGCTACCACGCCAGCGGGGACGTGCGTTCCTACCGGACGCTGGAGCTCCCGAGCGGCCGCGCCCGCGAGCTCGACCTGCCGTCCGGGCAGGAGCCGGTCGGCCTGCTGCCGTCGGGCGAGCCGCTCCTCCTCGACGCCCGCCGGTACGGCAGGCCGCCGCTCGACCGCGTCACGCTGGAGCACGCCGGCACCGGGCGCACCCTCACCCTGACGTCCGGCGCGGGGGTGCTCAGCGACACCGACCACGGGCTGTCCGTCCAGGTGAGCGGCGAGCGGATCTTCACCCTGGAGTACTCCGGCGACCGGATCACGGTCCTGGAGTTCGACGTCACGGGGCGGCAGGTGGCCCGCCTGCCGCTGCCGGCCGGCCGGTTCCCGGTCGGGCCGGTGGACGGCGGCTTCGCCGTCGTCCAGGTGCCCCAGGACCAGGCCCGTGGGCGGCAGGAGCTGGAGGTGCTCTCCCTCTCGGGCGGCCGGCCGCTGTTCGACGTGCCCGGCCTGGCGGCCGTCGTCCTGCCGGGCGGAGCACGGCACTAGGCGGCCCGGAGGTTCCGCCCGGCGTCAGCGGGGCGGGCGCAGGGTTCGGCGGTCGTTGTCGACGCGCCGGGTGATCCCCCGGGCGTCGAGGCACTCCAGCAGGGGAAGGGCGACGCGGCGGCTGGTGGCCAGGGCCACCCGGACATCGCTGACGGTGAACGGCGCGGGCAGTCCCGCGAGCGTCTCCGCGGCCCTGTCCAGGGCGTCGGGCATGAGCACGACGTTCTTGCCGATCGACAGCACGGCCCCCGACTGGAGCACGGCCGCCAGCGCCTTGCCCGTGAGGCCGAGCTCCGCCAGCCGTTCGGCCGTGGGGGCGTCGAAGGGCCGCTCGGCCAGATCGGCGGTGAGCCGCGCGACCGCCCTGGCGATGGCGGGCGGCAGCGACCTGCCGGCGGGCAGGATCCGCCCGCCCTCGACCACCAGCGGCGGCGTGACGAGCGCCTCGGCGAGCCGCCGGTCGGGCAGTCCGAGCAGGTGGGCCGCGGCCTCCACGGTGATCCCCGGATCGAGCGCGGGCCGCCGCGCGACGTGCTCGGCGAGCCGTCGGGTCAGCGACGACCAGTGCTCGGGGTCGGCGTGCCAGTCGCCGGCCACCGGCGATCCGGCGGGCGGGCACCCCATCGCCCTGAGCTCGTTTCCCGTCAGCAGCCCGTGCCAGCGCAGCAGTGCCGCGGCGTCGGGCAGCGGCGCTGCGCCGAGCGCGGCCGCCCTGGCCGCCGCGGCCCCCCGGCGCCGCAGCGCGGCGGGACGGACGTCCAGCACCTGGACTCCGGCGACGATCTCCTGCCTGCCGGGGTCGCGGAGCAGGCCCCGGTCCCCGACCCGGAGCGGCAGCGGACGGCCGAGGGTGAGCCGGGCGGTGTCGGGGCCCAGGAAGCGGACCCGGACGGGAACGGCGGCCGACCCGAGATGCAGGTGCGCGGCCTGCCTCCGGCGCTCCACACCGGGGTTCAGCCGCACGTCCACAACCTGAGCCGGCAGCCACGCCGCCGGCGTCACCAGCGCCGCGCCCCGGGACAGCTCGTCACGGTCGACGCCGCGCAGGTTGACGGCGACGCGGGCGGTCGCCGGGACGCGCTCCGCCTTCTCGCCGAGCGTCTGGAGCCCGCGGATCCTGACCCGCCGGCCGCCGGCCTCCAGCTCGTCGCCCACGCGGAGGGTCCCTCCGGTCAGCGTTCCGGTGACGACGGTCCCGGCTCCGGTGACGGTGAACACCCGGTCGATCCACAACCGGACGGCGTCCTCGGTGTCCGGCGCGGGAAGCGCGGCGGCGAGCCGGGCCAGGGCGCTCTTCAGCTCGCCGAGCCCCTGCCCGGTGCGCCCGCTGACGACCACGCTGTCGATCCCCGCCAGGCCGGTTCCCGCCAGGTGGTCGCGGACCTGGCTCAGGGCGGGCTCGGGATCGGCGAGATCGGCCCGGGTGACGACCGCGAGGCCGTGCCGCACGCCCAGGGCGTCGAGCGCCGCCAGATGCTCGGCCGACTGGGCCTGCCACCCCTGGTCGGCGGCCACCACCAGCATCACCGCGGGGCAGGGCCCGACTCCGGCCAGCATGTTGGTGACGAACCGCTCGTGCCCGGGGACGTCGACGAACGCGATGCGCTCCCCGGAGCCGAGCGTGGTCCAGGCGAAGCCGAGGTCGATGGTCATGCCGCGGCGGCGTTCCTCGGCCCAGCGGTCGGGCTCCATGCCGGTCAGCGCCCGGACCAGCGTCGACTTGCCGTGATCGACGTGCCCGGCCGTCGCGATCACGTGCATGCGTGCTCCGCGGCGCGTCGATCCGTGCGCAAACCATCCCCCGATTCGCTGATCAGCGGAGGCGGACGGGAATCGAACCCGCCGCGCCGAGATGCTCGGCGCCACTGGTTTTGAAGACCAGGAGGATCACCAGACTCCTAAACGCCTCCGAAAGAGATCATAAACCTGCGGACGACGTCGAACTCCCGCGAAGTACCCGGCACCGGGCCCGTTCAGGGACGGATGACGACGGTGTGCCCGGTGTGTTCGATCAGCTCGCCGATCACGGGGGCGCCGGGGATCTCCCCGGCGACCAGCAGCCCCCCTGAGGTCTGCGCGTCGGCGAGCAGCAGCAGGGTCTCCTCGGAGACGTCGCCGGGATCGAGATGGGGGGCGACCCAGTCGAGGTTGCGCCGGGAGCCGCCGGGGACGAACCCCTCCTTCACGGCCTGCGCCGCGCCGTCCAGCACCGGGACGGCCGAGGCGTGCAGCACGGCGGTGACGCCGGAGGCGCGGGCCAGCTTGTGGAGGTGGCCCAGCAGGCCGAAGCCGGTGACGTCGGTGGCGCAGCGGATGCCGGCGGCCAGGGCCTGGCGCGAGGCGTCCGCGTTCAGCCGGGTCATGGTCTCGACGGCGTGCGGGAACACCTCGCCGGTGTTCTTGTGCCGGTTGTTGAGCACGCCCAGGCCGAGCGGCTTGGTCAGGGACAGCGGCAGGCCGGGGCGGCCGGCGTCGTTGCGCAGCAGCCGGTCGGGGTCGGCGACGCCGGTGACGGCCAGGCCGTACTTGGGTTCGGCGTCCACGACGCTGTGCCCGCCGGCCAGATGGCAGCCGGCCTGGGCGGCCACCTCCGCGCCGCCCCGCAGCACCTCGGCGGCCAGGTCGTAGGGCAGGCGATCGGGAGGCCAGCACAGGAGGTTGAGCGCGACCACGGGGCGCCCGCCCATGGCGTAGACGTCGGAGAGGGCGTTGGCCGCGGCGATGCGGCCCCAGTCGTAGGGGTCGTCGACCACCGGGGTGAAGAAGTCGGCCGTGCTGATGAGCACGGATCCGTCCTGGGTGCGGACCACGGCGGCGTCGTCGCCGGATTCCAGCCCCACCACGAGCTCCGCCTCGGGGTCACGCGGGAACGGCATTCGTGAGCTGCCGAGCAGCGATTCCAGGTCCGCCGCGGGGATCTTGCAGGCGCAGCCACCGCCTTGGGCGTACTGCGTGAGCCTCTTCATGATCACACCTTAGGGCGATCACGACCGCCATGATCGCTTTTCCGGCGGATGATCATATGATGCCTGATCGGCCCGGTATGAGACCTGGAGACATCGTGCTTCTCACGCTGAACGGACATCCCTAGCGTGACCGACCATCGTCGATCCATCCCGCGCACGGACGCGCTGCTCGCCGACCCCCGGCTGGTCGAGGCCCGGCGGCGGTTCGGCCACGCCCAGGTCAAGGCCGTGGTCGTCGCGGCGCAGCGGCGGGCCAGGGAGGGAGAGCTCGCGCCGGAGGACGTCCTGACCGCGGCGCTGGCGGCACTGCCCGACTCCGCCGCCGGCCTGCGGCCGGTGATCAACGCCACCGGCGTGCTGCTGCACACCAACCTGGGCCGCGCCCCGCTGTCGGACGCCGCCCGCCAGGCGGTGGAACTGGCCGCCGGGGTCACCGACGTCGAGCTCGACCTCGACACGGGCGGCCGGGGCAGACGGGGGCGTACGGCGCTGGCCGCCCTGGCCGCCGCGGTGCCCGCGGCCGAGGCGGTCCACGTCGTGAACAACAACGCGGCGGCACTCGTGCTGGCGGCCACCGCGCTGGCGGCGGGCGGCGAGATCCTGGTCAGCCGGGGGGAGCTGATCGAGATCGGGGACGGCTTCCGCCTTCCCGACCTGCTCGTCTCCACGGGAGCCCGGCTGCGCGAGGTCGGCATGACCAACCGCACCGCCCTGGCCGACTACGCCGGCGCGATCGGGCCGGAGACGGGCATGGTGCTGAAGGTGCACCCGTCCAACTACCGGATCGAGGGGTTCACGGCCGACGTCCCGGTGTCGCGGCTGGCGGCGTTGTGCCGTGAGCGGGGTGTTCCCCTCGTCGCCGACGCGGGCTCGGGGCTGCTGGCCCACGAGCCGCTGCTGCCCCGCGAGCCCGACGTCACGAGCTGGTTGACCGAGGGCGCGGACCTCGTCACCACCAGCGGCGACAAACTGCTCGGCGGCCCTCAATGCGGGCTGCTGTTCGGCCGCGCCGACCTCGTGGACCGGCTGCGCCGCCATCCTCTCGCCCGCGCGCTGCGGGTGGACAAGATCACGCTGGCCGCGCTGGAGGCCACGGTCGCGGGCCCGCCGACGCCGACCTGGGAGAGCCTGCACGCCGATCACGTCACGCTGCGCTCCCGCGCCGAGGACCTGGCGGCCCGGCTGCGCGACAAGGGGATCGACGCCGAGGCCGTCGACAGCCGGAGCGTGGTCGGCGGCGGCGGCGCGCCCGGGGTGTCCCTGCCGAGCGCCGCCGTCGCGCTGGACCGGCGGGCGGCCGCCGTCCTGCGCCGGGCGCAGCCGCCCGTGCTGGCCCGCGTGGAGAACGGCCGCTGCCTGCTCGACCTGCGCGCGGTGCCGCCCGGCCACGACGACACGCTGCTGGCCGCCGTCCTCACCGCGTTGCCGGAGGGCTGATCGGGCCCGCCGCGGACGACCGCGCCGTGCCCGGGTAGCTCCGTGCCACCAGGGCCGCGTCCTGTCCCACCCAGCCGAGCAGGGCGGAGCCGCGGTTGCGCTGGAAGGGCAGGCCGACGTACGTCAGGCCGGGCACCGGGCTGATGCCGCCGGTGTGCAGCGGCACGCCGCCGGCCAGCGCGCCGGGCACCCGCAGCCAGCCGTAGTCGGGGCGGTAGCCGGTCGCCCAGATCACGACGGACGGCGTGACGGTGTGCCCGCCGGCCGTGCGCAGCCGGCCGCCGTCGGCGGAGACGACGCCGTCGACGACGCGGACGCCCAGGCGGCGCAGCTCCCCGGGGCCGACGCCGATCAACGGGTCGCGCTCGCGGACGAAGCGGCCGAACCGCCCGGTGACCGGGGCGGTGACCACCCCGAGAGCCTGCAGCCAGGCGAAGACGTCGCGGCCGAGGACACGCTGGGGCAGCACTGGCTGGCGCTTGCCGACCGCGAGCGTGACCTGCCGGTCCAGGCACAGCTCGGCGGCGATCTGCATGCCGGAGTTGCCGCCGCCGACCACGAGCACGGGCCCGTCGGGCAGCCGGCCCGGGTTGCGGTAGTCGGCACTGTGCAGGGCGACGATCTCCGGTCCGAGCGGCAGGCCGGGGACGTGCGGCCGTTGGAAGGGGCCGGTCGCGACCACGACGCCGTCGGCGGTGAGCACGCCCCGGTCGGTGACCGCCTCGAACGTCCCGTCCGCGGCGCGGCGCAGTTGTGAGACGGAGGTGCCGAGTCGAACGGGCAGCTCGAAGTGCGCCGCGTAGTCCCGCAGATAGCCGGCCACCTCGTCCTTGCCGGGGTGGCGGTCGCCGTCGCCGGGCAGCGGCAGGCCGGGGAGCGAGCTGAGCCGGGCGGGGGTGAACAGGCGCAGGGAGTCCCAGCGGCGCCGCCAGGACTCTCCGACGCGGGGATGGGCCTCGATGAGGAGCACGTCGTGCCCGGCCAGGCGCAGTTCCCGGCCCGCGGCGAGCCCTGCCTGACCGGCGCCGATGATGATGATCACATGGACCAGCCTGGCCTGCCCGGCGGCCGGCGGTCTTGAACGAACCTGCTATCCCTCCAGCCACCGCACCCCGGTGGCCAGCGCCGAGGGCGCGTCGCCCATCATGCGGCGCACGGTCCTGGTCAGGTGGGCGGCGTCGGAGAAGCCGGCCGCGTGCGCGGCGCCGGTCAGCGTGGCTCCCCGCGACAGTGAGGAGAGCGCGACCCGCAGCCTCATCCACAACACGTACGGCCGGAACGGCAGCCCCGCCTCCTGCCGGAACAGGTGGGCCAGCCTGCTCTCGGACAGGTGCACGGCGTCGGCCACTGCGGCGAGCCGTACCTGTGCGGGCAGGGCCGCCTCGACCAGCCGCATCGCGTGCGCCAGAGCGGGGTGGAGGGGTGGGGGCGGCGCCGTGCCCGTCAGCTCGTCGGCCAGGGCGGCCAGGCCGGGCAGGTCACGACGGGCCGGCGGGCGGACGCCGAGGCTCCACGAGGCGGCCGAACCGGTGGCCGGCCGGCGGGACGGCCGCCCCGCCTGGGCCGGGTCGATCAGGACGAGCAGGGCGTCGTCGGCGCCGCGCACGATCTCGTGCGGGGTGTCGGCCGGGATCAGCGCGGCCGACACCTCGTGCGCCGACCCGGTGCCGCCGCGCAGGACCAGGCCGTCGCCGACCAGGAGTTGCACGGCATGGTGGGCGTGCATGCCGCCCGCGCCGACGTGCCCGGCGTAGTACAGGCGGCCGGGCGTGATCGCCGCCCATCCCCGCCGTCCGGGCGGGCTCGGCGCGTTCACGCGCCGCCACGGTCATCGATCGCCATACGGCGATGATGCCACGCGAACCTGTATGCCGACTGACAGAGCGAATGTCGTTCGCTATAGCCTGTGTCAACCAACATAGACGAAGGAGCTCCCCATGCGTTGGGTGACCTACGCGACCGACACCGGCGACCGCGTCGGCGTGCTCGGCGAGGACCTGATCCACCCCGTCGCGCCAGGTGTCAGGCTGCTCGATCTCATCGGCGGCGGCGCCGAGGCGCTGCGCGCGGCGGGCGAGCAGGCGCTCGCGTCGTCGGCGGAGCCGGTTCCGCTGGCCCAGGCGCGGCTGCGGGCGCCCGTCCCGCGCCCGCCGTCGATCCGCGACTGCCTGTGCTTCCTCGACCACATGCGCAACTGCCGGCAGGCCGCCGGTCAGCCGCGCACCCTGCCGGACGCCTGGTACCAGGTCCCGGCCTTCTACTTCGCCTGCCCCTCGACGGTCGTCGGCCCGTACGACGACGTGACGATCTCGCCGGGCAGCGCCTGGTTCGACTTCGAGCTGGAGATCGCCGCGGTCATCGGACCGGGCGGCCGGGACCTGACGCCGGAAGAGGCCGAGCAGCACATCATCGGCTACACCGTCTACAACGACTGGTCGGCGCGGGACCTGCAGCTGCGCGAGTCGCCGCTGGCGATCGGCCAGGCCAAGGGCAAGGACGGCGCGACCACGCTCGGCCCGTTCCTGGTCACCCCGGACGAGCTGGCGCCCTACCGCCGCGACGGCCGGCTCGCCCTGCGCGTCGAGGCCGCCGTCAACGGCGAGATCGTCGGCTCGGGCCGCACGGACACCATGGACTGGAGCTTCGGCGAGGTCGTCTCCTACGCCTCGCGCGGCGTGGACCTGCTGCCCGGCGACGTGTTCGGCTCCGGAACCGTGCCCGGCTGCTGTCTCGTCGAGCACCTGTCGATGGCCGACCCGTCCGCCTGCCCCGGCTGGCTGG
The DNA here is from genome assembly GCF_040631115.1 of Nonomuraea sp. NPDC005692. Classification (NCBI taxonomy): domain Bacteria; kingdom Bacillati; phylum Actinomycetota; class Actinomycetes; order Streptosporangiales; family Streptosporangiaceae; genus Nonomuraea; species Nonomuraea sp. NPDC005692. Next base: position 200,146 of record NZ_JBEXYU010000008.1, read on the forward strand.
GGGACGGCGACGTCGTCGAGCTGACGGTCGAGGGGCTGGGCCGGACCCGCCAGACCGTCCGCGCGTCCGCCAGGCCGTACCCGTTGACGCCGCGGCACGACCCCGACCGCCGCCCGCCGCGCCCGCGCGTCAACAGCGCCCGCTCCAGGCTGCCCTACACCCGCGGCCTGCACGAGGTCGGCGCGGGCGTGTGGGCCTGGCTGCTGCCCGACGGCGGGTACGGCCTGAGCAACGCCGGGCTCGTCGCCGGCGAGGGCGCGTCCCTGCTGGTGGACACGCTGTTCGACCTGCCGCTGACCGCCGAGATGCTGGACGCCATGCGGGAGATCACCGACCGGCATCCGCTGACCCACGCCGCCATCACGCACTCCAACGGCGACCACTGCCACGGCACCCAGCTGCTGGGCGAGCACGTCGACATCGTCTCCGCGGCGGGCACCCGGGCGGAGATGCGGCACGAGATGCGTCCCGACCTGCTGACCGCCACCCAGGTGATGGACATCGGCCCGGCGACCCCCTACTTCCGCGAACGCTTCGGCGCCTTCGACTTCAGCGGCATCCGCCTGCGGCTGCCCACCCGGACCTACGACCGGGAGCTCACCCTCGACATCGGCGGCCGACAGGTGCGCCTGATGGACCTCGGCCCAGCCCACACCAGCGCCGACACGGTCGTGCACGTGCCGGACGCGGGTGTGCTCTTCGCCGGCGACCTGCTGTTCGTCGGCTGCACGCCGATCGTGTGGAGCGGCCCGATCGCCAACTGGATCGACGCCTGCGACGCGATGATCGCCACCGGCGCCCACACGATCGTCCCCGGCCACGGCCCGGTCACCGACCCCGACGGGATCCGCGCGGTGCGCGGCTACCTCGCCCACGTGGTCGACCAGGCGGACGCCGCCCACGCCCGCGGCCTGTCCTTCCCCGAGGCGATCAGCACGGTGGACCTGGACGAGTACGCCACCTGGCTGGACACCGAGCGGATCGTGGTCAACCTGCACCGCCGCTACCGCGAGCTCGACCCCGCCGGCACACCCCAGCTGGACCAGATGACGCTGATGGCCATGATGGCCGAGAAGGCGCTGTCGTGAGGCCGCCGGAGACCGCCCCGGCAGAGGGAGGGGCATCCCCCTCGCGCGGGAGCACGCCGGAGGGCTCCCGGGAAAGGCTGGCAGTCATGAGCACTTCCGCCCCGCTCGCGAGGGCCACACCGCCGAACCGGCTCACCATCTGGGCCGGGCGAGCCATGATCTTCATCGCCCTGGCGCACGTCGCCGTGTTCGCCCCCCTCGCCCCCTGGGCCGGCTGGCTCGCGGGAGACCTGCGCAACGGCCTCGCCGACGGCGAGTCGAAGGCTGTCTTCTGGGCGCTGCCCGGCGGATTCGTCGTGGTGCTGGCGCTGCTGGGGCTGCTGGTGGCGCGGGCTGGGCGGCAGGGGCAGCAGGTTCCCGGATATGTCGGCTGGGCGATCCTCGCCTGGGGAGCGACGGGCGTCGGCCTGATCGGAATGAGCGGTTTCATTTCCGCGATCGTCCCTTCCGGGCTGCTCATCGCGGCGAACGTCATCGCCGTGCGGGAGAGACGCGACCGGCGTGCCGTCCGCGGCGGAGCACGACCGAGCTGACGGCGTTACTCGACGTCAGCCCCCTTGAGAGGGCGCGCCGGCAGGAGGGGCCCGGCGCGACACTCCGCCGCCGTTACGGCGGGTCCGTTTTCGGGTGCGCCGTTATCGGGTTTTCGCCCATTCGGCCGCTTAACGACCTTGAGGCGACATAGTAATTTTCTCAAATGCCTCAAACACCTGGTAGGCGACGGCCGGTCATCGCACGATGGCTGGCCGTCCTCGTCATCGCCGCCGGCATCCCGGCGGGACCGGGCTCGTCAACCGCGTACGCGTCGGGCTCACAACCGCCCGAGAACGCCGTCGTCGTCTGGGACCGCAACGCCCAGACCGCCATCTGGGACGTCGCCGGCCAGCAGCCGCAGGTCCAGGCGCGCAGCTTCGCCATGGTGCACGGAGCCGTCTACGACGCGGTGAACGCGATCGCCGGCACCCCCTACCAGCCGTACCTGACCGCGCCCCGGGCCGACGGCGGGGAGTCGACGGAGGCCGCCGTCGCCACCGCGGCCTTCCGCGTGCTGAACAAGCTCTTCCCCGCCCAGCAGACCCGGCTGACGACCCAGTACGACGAATACCTCGCCACGATCGCCGACGGCGGCGCGAAACGACGCGGCGTCGCCGTGGGCGAGCAGGCGGCGGCCGCGATGATCGCCGCCAGGGAGAACGACGGCGCGTTCGGCGACCAGACCTGGCCGATCGGCACGCAGCCCGGCCAGTGGCGGCCGACGCCGCCCACGAACGCCTCGGACGGGGCCTGGGTCGGCGACCTCAAGCCGTTCCTCATCCCCAGCGCGTCGATGTTCCGCACCTCGGGCCCGCCCGCGCTGACCAGCTCCCGCTACGCCAAGGACGTCAACGAGCTCAAGCGCATCGGCGCGGCGAACAGCACGGCCAGGACGCAGGACCAGACGCAGGCCGCGATCTGGTGGCACGACCGGCACCTGGCCGAATGGGAGATCAAACGCCAGCTCGCCACGACGCGGCGGCTGAACCCGCTCCAGGCGGCCCGCATGTTCGCCATGGTCGACCTGGCCGAGGCCGACGCCACGACCGCCTGTTACAACGAGAAGGCGGCGTGGGCCTTCTGGCGGCCGGTCACGGCGATCCGCCTGGCCGACACCGACGGCAACCCCCGCACCGCGGCCGACCCGGACTGGACGCCGCTGCTGGTCACCCCGCCGCACCCCGACTACACCTCCGGCCACACGTGCTTCACGGCGGCCAGCATGTCGGCGCTGGCCCACTTCTTCGGCAGGGACGACATCCCCTTCAGCGGTTACAGCTCCGACTCGGGCACCACCAGGAGCTTCCGCGGCTTCTCGCACGCCCTGGCCGAGGTCATCGAGGCCCGCGTGTGGGGCGGCATCCACACCCGCACGGCGGACGTGCAGGGCGCGAAGATCGGCGCCCAGGTCACCGCCTACATGGTCAGGCACTACTTCCGGCCGAAGCGGTGAGGCCGGGCGACGCGCCCGTCCGCTGAGACCGGAATCGCAGTGATCTCGAGACCTCCCCGTGCTCGTCCCGCACGGGGAGGTCTTTCTGATCCCGGCCTTGACGGGAGGCGGCCCGGGGGCTGTCAGCATCCCGCGAGGCCACTGCCAGCGGGATGACCGCCGATCTGACCGATATGGAGAATCGGACCCGACTCAATCAGTCAATAGGGACGCGCATCCCTTCAGAGGACCAGACCGAAACCCTAATTACGGGCATTCCATAGAGGGACAAGATCATCACACAGGGTGGCAGAACCCCAGGACGCGAGGGCGGGCAGAGATCATCGGCCCAGCCGGGGAGGTCCACCGTCCGTAGACACACCCACCGGAAGCCGGTTTTGTCGATGCCCGAAACCAGCATTCCATCATTGGTTTAAATTTCATCCCTTGACTGACTTTCGGACAAAATAATAGGAATGGCGTGGCTTCAGCCGTGAGCCGCCCCTCGCCAGGTCGAACCTTGGCGAGCGGCCCATATTTCCTGCTGCCCGCGCGACGACCTCGCCCGGCGCGGCAGACCTGCCGGAGGGTGACTTCGCGTCGCGATGCCAGAAGAACAGCCGCTGTCCGAGACACCGTTCGCCTCGCTGACGCGATACCCGCCCGGCGCTCGGACCCTCTTCTGCCTCCCCTACGCCGGTGGGGACGTCACCGCCTTCTGGGCGTGGCGGCAGGCGTTCGACGGCGTCCTGGACGTCCGGGTGGCCATGCTGCCCGGCCGGGAGGGCCGGGTGGCCGAGCCCGGAGCACTCTCCCCTGAGCTGATCGCCCGGTCCGTCGCCGCCGCCGTCGCCCGGCTGCGCACGCCGTACTCGATCTACGGGCACAGCATGGGCGGCCGGGTCGCCTTCGAGGTGGTCCGCGAGCTGCGGCGGCTCGGCGTACGAGCGCCCGAATGCCTCTACGTCGGCGCCGCGCACCCGCCGGAGCGCCAGGAGACGCTGGGCCGGTGGACGGGCCTGGGCGACGAGGACCTGGTCGACGAGCTGATCCTGCGGCTGGGCGCGCCCGCGGAGTTACGAACGCAGCCCGAGGTCAAAGCCCTGCTCATCCCCGCCCTGCGGACGGACATGGAGTGGCTGCGCCACTACCGCTTCACCCGCCAGGAGCCCCTGGACGTGCCCATCGTCGCCTTCGCCGGCGCGCACGACCAGGAGGTCACCCACCCGACCATGCTCGCCTGGGCCCGCCACACCTCCTCGACCTTCCGCCTGCACACGCTCGACGCCGCGCACCTCTTCCTCGCCACGCACGGTGAGGAGGTGGCGCGGACGATCGCGACCGGCCCCGAGCGGAGCCTGGCCGCGGACGAGGTGCACGTGTGGCTGGCCGACCTCGACGAACTGCCCGAGATGTGCGCGGCCCTCGACGAGCTGTCGCCGCGGGAGGCGGCGCGGGCGGCCAGGTTCCGGCAGGAGGACGGTCGGCGCGGGTTCGTCGGCAGGTCGGTGCTGCTGCGGCGGCTGCTCAGGGAGTACGGGGCGGAGCCGGGCGTGGCCGAGCCGCCCGGCCGGTCCGGCGGCCTGCCGTACGGCGGGACCGAGCTCACCTACAGCGTCGGCCAGTCGGGCGGGCTGGTGCTGGTCGCGCTGACGACCGGCCGGGAGGTGGGCGCCGACCTCGAGCGCTTCCGCCCGCCGGCGAACGAGCAGACGTTCTTCGAGCGGATGCTGGACGAGCGGGAGCGCGACGAGTTCGCCGCGCTGCCCGAGGAACTGCGGTTGCACAGCGCGTTGCGCACGTGGACGGCCAAGGAGGCGCTGCTGAAGGCGTCCGGCGACGGGCTGCGGGTGGATCCGGCGCGGTTCGGGTTCGCGGGGCAGCGTCCGGGCCGGGCGTGGGTGCCCGAGGCGTCCCCAGAAGTGGGCCCAGAAGTGGATCCAGAGGCGGCGCCGACGGCGGAGTGGCTGGCGGAGCGGCTGGCGGGGTGGCGGGTGACGCACCTGCCGCTGGGCCGGGCGATGGCCGCGATCGCCGTGCGCGCGCCGCGCTTCCTGCTGCGTTTCGAGACGGTACGGCAAGGCCGGCTGGTACGGCCGGGTGTGGAGGCCGCAGGATGACACTCCTCAGCAGTCTGATCACGGCTCAGGCCGCGCGGACCCCGGACGCCCCGGCGGTCCGGCAGTGGGACGACGTGCTCACCTATGCCGAGCTGGTCGAGCGGGCATGGGCGCTGGCGGCCCGGCTGCGCGAGCTCGGCGTCGGGCCGGAGGCGCGGGTGGGGTTGTGCACCCGCCGTACTCCGCTGATGCCGGTGGCGGTGCTGGCCGTCCATCTGGCGGGCGGGGCGTACGTGCCGCTGGATCCGGGGCATCCGCGCCGGCGGCTGGAGGAGGTGCTGGCGGACGCCGGGATCGCGGTGGTCGTCGTGGACGAGCGCGGCCACGAGCTCCTGGACGGCTGCGCCGCCACGCTCGTCGACGCGTTCCAGCCGGGGCCGGCCGAACCCCGCGAGAGCGGCGCCGTCGCGGGCAACGCGGCGTGGGTGATCTACACCTCCGGTTCCACCGGACGCCCCAAGGGCGTGGTGGTGAGCCACGCCAACGCGGTCTTCTTCGTCACCGCGACCGTCGCGCGCTTCGGCCTGGACGCGAGCTGCAGCTCGATGGCCTTCTCCGCGCTCGGCTTCGACGCCTCGATCATGGACATGGTGCTCCCGCTGACCGTCGGCGGCTGCGTGCAGCTCGTGCCGGACGAGGACCGCGTGGACCCGGCCCGGTTGCAGCACTTCCTGGAGCAGCACGACGTCACCTGGGGCTACCTCCCGCCCGCGCTGCTGCCGCTGGTGGACCCGAGCCGGCTGCCGCACCTGCGGGACGTGGTGACGGCGGGCGAGCCGCCCCCGCCCGAGCAGGTGGCGCGCTGGTCGGCGCACACGCGTTTCCACAACCTGTACGGCCCGACCGAGCTGACCGTCGTCGTGGTGGGCGGCGAGTTCCACGGCGTGTGGGAGCGGCCGCTGCCGATCGGCCGGCCGTTGGGCGGCTGCCGGGCGTACATCGTCGACGAGGACATGAACGAGTGCCCGCCGGGCGTCCCCGGCGAGCTGCTGGTGGGCGGCCCGCAGGTCAGCCGCGGGTACCTGGACCGGCCCGCGCTGACGGCCGAACGGTTCGTGCCCGACCCGTTCTCCGACGAGCCGGGAGCGCGGCTGTACCGGACCGGCGACCACGTGGCCTGGCAGGAGGACGGCCAGATCGCGTTCATGGGCCGCCTCGACCGCCAGGTGAAGGTCCAGGGGCAGCGCGTGGAGATCGGGGAGGTCGAGACGACGCTGCGCGCCCATCCCGGGGTGCGGCAGGCGGTGGTGGACTTCGCGGGCGAGCTGGTCGCCTACGTGACGCCCGAGGACGCGCCCGACCTGGCCACCCTGCGCGAGGACCTGGCGGTGCGGCTGCCGCCGTACATGCTGCCGACCAGGCTGGTCCGGCTGCCCCTCCTCCCGCTGAACGCCTCGGGCAAGGTGGACCTCGCCGCCCTGCGGGCACAGTCCCAGCGGGAGCGGGGAACGGCGAGCGGGCTGGCCGGGATCTGGGCGCGGGTGCTGGAGGCGCCCGTCCCGGACGACGAGGACGACTTCTTCCAGCGCGGCGGCCACTCGCTGCGGGCCATGCGGCTGGTGGCCGCGGTACGCGCGGAGCTGGGCCGGGTGGTGTCGGTCCAGGACGTCTACGAGGGCAGGACCTACGGCGCGCTGCGCGCGCTCGTGGCGGATGCGGAGCGGGCGACCGCCGCCGCGCCGCCCACCGGCAGCCCGCCCGCGTTCTCCCCCGCCCAGCGCCGGATGTGGTTCGTCGAGCAGCTGGCGCCCGAGTCGGCCGCGCACAACATCGCGATGGCCGAGCGGATCCGGGGCCCGCTCGACGTCGCCGCGCTCCGGCGGGCGCTCACCGCCGTGGTGGCGGCCCACGAGGCGTTGCGCTGGCGGGTGGGCTCGCGCGACGGGATCCCCGACGTGACGGTCGCACCGCCGCGGGACGTCCCGCTGCCGGTCGACGACCTCTCCCCCGCCGATCTGGACGCGGCGCTGCACAAGGAGGCGCGGGAGCGGTTCGACCTGGCCGCCGGGCCGCTGTTCCGGGCGCGGCTGCTCCGGCTGGCCCCCGACGAGCACGTGCTCTGCCTGACCGCGCACCACCTGGTGTTCGACGGCTGGTCGCAGGACGTGCTCTTCCGCGGACTGTCGGCCGCCTATCGCGGTGAGCCGGTCGAGGCGGGCGAGCACACGTTCGCCGACTACGTGCGCTGGCTGCGCGGCAACGGCGACGGCCAGGCGCTGGGCTGGTGGCGCGAGCGCCTGCACGACGCCCCGCTGGTGCTGGACCTGCCCAGGGACGCCGCCAGGCCGCCCGCGCAGACCTTCCGCGGCGCCGCCTGCCGGGGCGAGGTGGACGCGGACCTGGCCGGCCGGGTGGCCGAACTGGCGGCGGAACTCGGCACCACCCCGTACGCGGTGCTGCTGGCCGCGTTCGGACGCCGGCTGGCCACCCTCGCGGGACGGGACGACCTGGTGGTGGGGGCGGCCTACGCCGACCGGCCGCACGTGGCGTTCGAGTCGCTGGTGGGGATGTGCGTGCAGGTCCTGCCGCTGCGGCTGCGCCCCCGGGGCGGCTTCGCCGAGCAGGTGACGGCGTGCGCGGCCGAGCTGAACGCGGCGATCAGGCACCGGGACGTGCCGCTCGGGCAGCTGCTGGAGTCGCTGCGGCTGCCGCGCGACCTGAGCCGCAACCCGATCACGCAGGTCATGTTCAACATGTACAACTTCGCGCAGGCCCATCTGGACCTGGCCGGCTGCGCGAGCGAGACGCTGCGGCCGGGGCTGCCGGGCGCGCTGTTCGACCTGACGATGTACGTGGGCGAGCAGCGCGGCGGTTACGCGCTGGAGCTGGTCTACAACCCCGACCTGTTCTCCGCCGAGCGCATGACGGCGCTGGTCGACGGCTATGTCGAGCTGCTCGGCGAGCTGCTGACCGGACAGGTGCGCCCCGATCCCCCCGACGCCGGGCTGCCGGCCTGGGACGGGCCCGGCCTGCTGGAGCTGGCCGGCGACGCGCACGCCGGGGCACGGCGGCGGACCGAGGCGGCGCTGCGGAGCGCGGGGGTCGAGCCGGGGGCCGTGGTGGCCGTCGTCGCCTCCCGGGTGCCGGAGCTGCCGGGGATCCTGCTCGGCGTGCTGGCGGCGGGGGCGCGGTGGGTGGTGATCGACTCGGCCTATCCCCCTGCCGTCCAGGAGAGGCAGATCGCCGCGGCGGGAGCCCGGGCGGTCCTGCGGGACGGCGAGATCGAGCTGCGCGAGGGCGGCGCCCTGCTGCCGGGGCCCGGCTACCTCTCGATGACCTCGGGCACCACGGGCGAGCCCAAGGCGGTCGTCACCGGCGAGCGGCCGCTGGCCCACTTCCTGTCCTGGTACGTCCGCACCTTCGCCGTCGGGCCGCACGACCGGTTCGCGCTGCTGCACGGGCCGGCCCACGATCCGGCGCTGCGCGACATGTTCGTGCCGGCCGCGGCGGGCGCCGAGCTGTTCGTGCCCGAGCACGAGCTGGTCCGCGATCCCGGCAAGCTCGTCACCTGGCTGCGCGAGCACGCGATCACCGTCCTGCACCTGACGCCGCAGCTCGCGGCGATGCTGGCGGGCACCGGCGGCACGCTGCCCGACGTGCGGCTGGCCGGCGTGGGCGGCGACCTGTTCACCGGCGCCCAGGCGGCCCGGCTGCGGGCGTTCGTGCCCAATGCCCGGATCGTCGCCTTCTACGGCACGACCGAGACGCCGCAGGCGCACGCGTGGCACGAGCTCGCGGAGCCGTACCCGGAGGTCGTGCCGATCGGGCGGCCCGTCGAGGGCAGCGAGATCATCGTGGTGACGCCGGACGGCAGGCGGGCCGGTGTGGGCGAGCTCGGCGAGGTGGTCGTCCGCAGCCGCCACCTGGCCGCCGGCTACCTGGATCCGACGCTGACCGGCCGGCGCTTCACCGGCGACCGGTTCCGCACCGGCGACCTCGGCCGGCGCAACCCCGACGGCACGATCACCCCCGCGGGGCGCGCCGACGACCAGGTGAAGGTGCGCGGGTTCCGGGTCGAGCTGGGCGAGGTGGAGGCCGCGCTCGCCGCCTGCCGGGACGTGCGCGCCGCCGCGGCCAGGGTCGAGGGCGGCACGCTCATCGCCTACGTGGTGCCCGCCCGGCCGGGGCTGGCGGCGCATCGCGTCCTGGACGAGCTGCGCGGCGCGCTGCCCGAGCACGCCGTCCCCAGCGAGGTGGTGGCGCTGCCCGCGCTGCCGCTGACGCCCAACGGCAAGGTGGACCGCGCCGCGCTGCGCGGACGGCCGGTCGAGCAGCCGAAGGCCGGCGGCGGCCTCGACGGCCCCACCCAGAAGACGGTCGCCCAGGTGTGGCGCGCCGTGCTGGGCGTGCCGCGGCTCGGCCCCGACGACAACTTCTTCGAGATCGGCGGCCACTCGCTGGCCGTGGCGGCCGTGCAGGCCCGGCTGCGGGCGGCGACCGGCCGTGAGATCCCGATCACGGAGCTGTTCAGGCATCCCACGATCCGGACGCTGGCCGCCCATCTCGATGGAGCGGGCGGCAGTCCGGGACTGGACCGGGCGGCGCGCCGCCTGGCCTCACGGCGAGACAGGTTGAGGAACCGCAACGAGAAGGGGATTGCCCCATGACGGACGAGCCCACGGCTGAGCCGATCGCGATCATCGGCTTGTCGTGCCGAGTCCCGGGAGCGGGTGACGCGCAGCAGTTCTGGCGCAACCTCGCCGACGGCGTCGAGTCGCTGACCACGTACACCCTGGAGGAGCAACGGGCGCTGGGCACGGCGGAGAGCCTGCTGGCCGACCCGAACTTCGTGCCGGCCGCCATGACGCTGGACGACTACGAGGGTTTCGACGCGGCGTTCTTCGGCATGTCGATCAGGGAGGCCGAGGTCCGCGACCCGCAACACCGGCTGTTCCTGGAACTGTCGCACACGGCGCTGGAGGACGCGGGCTACGACCCGTTCCGCTACCCGGGCGAGATCGGCGTCTACGCCGGCACCGGGACGGACACCTACCAGTGGCGCAACATCCGCAGCAACGCCCAGGCCCACAAGAACGCGGGCTGGCTGGCGGTCATGGTGGGCAACCACGTGGACTACTGCGCCACCCTCACCTCCTACAAGCTCGACCTGCGCGGCCCCAGCTACACCGTGCACACCGCGTGCTCGACCGCGCTGGTGGCCTTCCACATCGCGTGCGAGGCGCTGCGCAACGGCGAATGCGACATGGCGCTGGCCGGCGCGGCCATGCTGGACCTGCCGCAGGGCGAGGGCTACATCTACGACCAGGACGGCATCGTCTCCCCCGACGGGCACACCCGCTCCTTCGACGCCGACGCCGGCGGCACGACGTGGGGCAGCGGCGGCGGCGTCCTCGTGCTGAAGCGGCTGTCGGAGGCGATCGAGGACCGCGACAACATCCGCGCGGTGGTCCTGGGCAACGCGATCAACAACGACGGCGCGGGCAAGGTCGGCTTCTCCGCGCCCAGCCTGGACGGGCAGGCCGCGGTGATCGCGCAGGCGCTGGGCGTCGGCGGCGTGGACCCCCGTACGGTCACCTACGTCGAGGCGCACGGCACCGGCACGGCGCTCGGCGACCCGATCGAGGTGGCCGCGCTGTCCAGCGTGTTCGCGCAGCACACGAGCGACACCCAGTGGTGCGGCATCGGCTCGGTCAAGAGCAACATCGGCCACCTCGGCCAGTCGGCCGGCATCCCCAGCCTGGTCAAGACGGTGCTGTCGCTGGAGAACAAGCTCATCCCGCCGACGTTGCACTTCAAGAGCCCCAACCCGAAGATCGACTTCCCGGCGAGCCCGTTCTACGTCGTCTCCTCGCCGACGAAGTGGGAGCGCGACGACTTCCCGCGCCGCGCGGGGGTCAGCTCGTTCGGCATCGGCGGCACGAACGCGCACGCCGTGCTGGAAGAGGCCCCGCCGCGCCCGCCGCTGCCCCGTGAGCGGCCCGCGCACCTGCTGAAGCTGTCGGCCAGGACGGAGTCCGCGCTGGCCGCGGCGCGCGACCGGCTGGCCGCGCACCTGGCCGCTCATCCCGAGACGGACCTGGCCGACGCCGCGTTCACGCTGCGCGTGGGCCGCCGGGAGCTCAAGCACCGGGCCGTCGTCGTCGCCACCTCACCGGGCGACGCGGTGGCCGCGCTGTCCGACCCCAGGCGGATCGTCGCCGGCGCCAAGCCGAAGCGGCCGGCGCAGGTGGCCTTCCTCTTCTCCGGCCAGGGCTCCCAGTACGGCGGCATGGCCGCGGAGCTGTACCGCAACGAGCCGATCTTCCGCGAGGCGATCGACGAGTGCGCGGCCGTCCTGGACGTGCGCGAGCAGATCTTCGCCACCGGCGAGGAGGCGGACGAGGCGCTGCGGCAGACCTCGCTCACCCAGCCCGCCCTGTTCACGGTGGAGTACGCGCTGGCCAGGCTCTGGCTCTCGCTGGGCGTCGAACCCGCCGCGATGATCGGCCACAGCATCGGCGAGTACGCGGCGGCCACCATCGCCGGCGTCTTCACCCTGCCCGACGCGATGCGGCTGGTCGCGGCGCGCGGGCGGCTGATCCAGGCGCTGCCGCCGGGCTCCATGCTGGCCGTGCAGCTCATGCCCGACGAGATCGCGCCGATGCTGCCCGACGACGTCTCCGTGGCCACCGTCAACGGCCCCGGCACGTGCGTCGTGTCCGGCCCGTCGGAGTCGATCGCGGAGCTGGCCGAGATGCTGGAGGAGGAGGGCATCGGCTGCACGCGCCTGCGCACCTCGCACGCCTTCCACTCGGCGATGATGGAGCCGATGCTGCGCGAGTTCCGCGAGCTGGTCGCGGCGGCCCGGCCGGCGGCGCCGAGCCTGCCGTTCCTGTCCAACGTGACCGGCACCTGGATCACCGCCGCGGAGGCCACCGACCCGTCCTACTGGGCCAGGCACGTGCGCGAACCGGTCCGCTTCGGCGACTGCGTCTCGACGCTCCTGGCCGACGGTGAATGGATCATGATCGAGTGCGGGCCCGGCCGCCAGCTGTGCGGCCTGGCGGGCACCCAGCTGGCCACCGGCGCGATCGCCCCGCTGCCGTCGCTGCCCGGCCCGCGTGACCGGGCCGGTGACGTCGCGGTCTTCTCGCAGGCCGTGGGCGCGCTGTGGGTGCAGGGCATCGAGCTGAACGACTTCGGCGCCCCCGGTTTCCGCGTCTCGCTGCCGGGTTACCCGTGGGAGCGCCAGCGCGCCTGGATCGACCCCGACCCGCAGGGCGCCTTCGCCGGCGGCGTCGCCCACCCGCAGCAGGCCGACGGCCCCCTGCCGCCCGAGCGGTGGTACGGCGTGCCCGTCTGGCACCAGGCGCCGGCCCGTCCTGGGACGCCGTCGCCGGTCGCGCGCTGCCTGGCCTTCGTGGACGAGGACTCGGCCGCCCTGGCCGACGCGCTGCGCGCTTCCGGGGCCGAGGTCCTGGAGGTGCGGCCGGGTGCCGCGTTCGGCGCCTTCGACGGGCACTTCACGGTGCGGCCGGCCGTACGGGAGGACTACGACGCGCTGCTCGAGGCGGTCGGCGAGATCCCCGAGCGGATCGTGCACGCCTGGGCACTCACCGGCGGCGAGCAGACGTGGGCGGCGCAGGACCGCGGATTCTTCGGCGTCCTGGGGCTCGTGCAGGCGCTGTCGGCGGCCCAGCCTCCGGGCGGGGTGCAGCTCGACCTGGTGACCGCGGGCACGATGGACGTCGTCGGCGGCGACCTGACCAGGCCGGAGCACGCGACGCTGGCCGCCTTCGCCCGGGTCGTCCCGCTGGAGACGCCGTGGCTGCGCGTCCGCCACATCGACGCGCCGGACGGGGCCGCGAACCAGGCGGCGGCGGTGCGGGGCGTCGCCGCCGAGCTGGGCCGCGCGGCGGAGCCCGGCGAGGCCGGGCTGCTGGCCCCGGTCGCCCTGCGCGGCGGGAAGCGGTGGCTGCTCGGATACGAGCAGGTGGAGGTGGACAGCGAGCCGGGCGAGCCGCGCGACGGCCAGGTGTACGTGATCACCGGCGGTCTGGGCGGCATCGGCATCTCGCTGGCCGAGGACCTGGCGGCGCGGGCCCGCGTCGGCATCGTCCTGCTGTCCAGGAGCGGGCTGCCCGGCGGCTCGCCGCGGTCGGCCCGCGAGGCGCGCGCCGCCGAGGCGATCCGCCGGATGGAGGCCGCCGGGGCGCGGGTGCTGACCCTGGCCGCCGACGTGACGGATCCGGCGGACATGCGCCGGGTCAGGGACGAGACGCTCGCCGCCTTCGGCCGGGTTGACGTGCTCGTGCACGCGGCCGGCCTGCCCGGCGGCGGCATGGCCCAGATCAAGGAGCGGGAGGCGGCCGAGGCCGTGCTCCGGCCCAAGCTGCTCGGCACGCTGGCGCTGCAGGAGGCGTTCGGCGACCTGGAGCTGGAGGCCGTGGTGCTCTGCTCGTCGATCACCGCGGTGGCCGGCGGGTTCGGGCAGATCGACTACTGCGCGGCCAACAACTACCTCGACGCGCACGCCCGCGCCGGACGGGGCTGGAACGCCGCTCAGATCGTCAGCGTCAACTGGGGCAGATGGCTGGAAGTCGGCATGGCGGTGGAGACGGCGGTGCCCGCCGGATTCGTCGCGTTGCAGCGCGGCGACCGGATCAAGGCGCTCGACCACCCGGTACTCGACGCGCGGCACGCCGGCGAGATCGGCGGGCTCGACTGGTGCAGCGGCACGCTCTCGCCCGGCACGCACTGGGTGCTGGACGAGCACCGCATCGCCGACGTGCCGGTGCTCCCCGGCACCGGCCACGTCGAGCTGGCCAGGACGGCCACCGAGGCGGTGCTGCCCGGCGGCGGGCTCGTCGAGCTGCGGGACGTGGTGTTCGTCGAACCGCTGTCGGTGGCCGACGGCGCGACCGCCGAGGTACGGGTGCTCTTCACCCCCGAGGCGGACGGCGCCGAGTTCCAGGTGCAGAGCATCATCGGCGGCTCGCACCGCACCCATGCCAGGGGCACCGCGGCCAAGGTGAGCCCGCCGCCCGCCGACCGCGTGGACCTGCGCGCCATCATGGACCGCTGCGTGTCCTCGGCGGACGAGCAGGGCGGCGTCCCGCTGTCGGGCCTGCTCACGCTGGGCGCGCACTGGCACCGGACCCTGACCGCCACGCACGTCGGTCAGCAGGAGGCGCTCGGCCTGTTCGAGGCCAACGACGCGCTGATGGCCGACCTCGACCGGTGGGGGCTGCACCCGGCCCTGCTCGACGCCGCCACCACGTTCAGCTGGGTCGCGGTCGAGGGTCACTACCTGCCGCTCGGCTACGGCCGCATCACCGTGTTCGGGAGCCTGCCCGAGGCGTTCTGGAGCCATCTGCGCATCACCAGCACCGACACCGACGAGGTCCTGGTCGTCGACGTCACGTTGATCGCGCCCGACGGCACGGTGCTGGTGCAGATCTCCGACTACGTCCTGCGCAGGATCGACACCGAGGCCGTGGTCTCCGGGGTCCGCTCCAGCGCCGGGTCCCAGGTCGCCGCCCCGGCCGCGGCCGCCGCCGACGACGAGGTCGGCATCAGGCCGGCCGACGGGGCCCTCTCCCTGCGCAGGCTGCTCGCCGCGCCGCTCGGCCCCCAGGTCGTGGTGGCGGCCAGTACGGTGGCCGAGCTCGTCGCCGGGGTCGGCTCGCTGACCCAGGAGACCGTCGAGAGCGAGCTCGATCCGGCGGCGGTCGCCGACCGGCAGGACAAGGCGCCCGCCGAGGGCTACGTCGCGCCGCGCAACGACGCCGAGGCCACGATCGCCCGCCTGTGGGGCGAGGTGCTCGGCGGCGACCACATCGGCGTCGACGACGACTTCTTCGAGCTGGGCGGCAACTCGCTCATCGCGGTCCAGCTGATCGCCCTGATCCGCAAGGAGCTGGGGGTCCGGCTGCCGATGCGCAACCTCTTCGAGGAGCCGACCGTGGCCGGGGTCGCCGCCCTGATCGAAGCCGCCACGGCCGCGTCCCCCGAGGCCGCCCCCGCCGGGCCCGCCACCCAGACCATCCCCCGCCTCCCCCGGAGTTCCGCATGAGCACAGAGACCAGCCCAGAGACCAGCACAGAGATCAGCACGGACACCAAGGTCGTACGCAACGACGAGGAGCAGTACTCCATCTGGCCCGCCGGCCGGGACAACCCCTCCGGCTGGTACGACGCCGGTTTCTCCGGCACCAAGGACGCCTGTCTGGCGCACATCGAGCAGGTGTGGACCGACATGCGGCCGAAGAGTCTGCGAGAGGCCATGGACAGTGAGTGATGCCTTTCCCGCATCCTCCGGCCAGGAGCGGATGTGGTTCCTCTCGCGCTTCGAGCCCGATCTGGCCGTCTACAACATCGGCATGGTCATGCCGATGGCGGCCAGGCAGCCGGTGGACCCCCGCCGGCTGGAGCGGGCGATCGACCTGGTCGTGCGGCGTCATGAGGCGCTGCGCACCACGTTCGACTTCCGGGACGGGCAGGTCGTGCAGATCGTCCACCCCGGCGCGCCGCCCACGGCGCTGACCGAGACGGACCTGAGCCACCTTCCGCGGGCCGCCGCCGAGGCGGAGCTGGCCCGCCTGGCCAGGGCGGACGCGGTGCTGCCGTTCGACATGGAACGGGCGCCGCTGTACCGCGGCAGGCACGTCAAGCTGGCCGAGGACGACCTGCGGCTGGCCGTCGTCTTCGACCACACGATCTTCGACGGCGTCTCCTCCATGGTGTTCATGGACGAGGTGGAGGAGTGTTACGACGCGCTCGGCGAGGACCGGTCGCCGAAGCTGCCCGAGCTGCCGATCCAGTTCGCCGACTTCGCCGTGTGGCAGCGCGGCAGGCTGTCCGGCGAGTTCCTGGAAACCGAGCTGGTGCACTGGCGCGAACGGCTGGCCGGGGTGCCCGCCGACCTCGCCCTGCCGGGCGACCGGCCGCGGCCGGCCCGCCGCAGCTACCGGGGCGGGATCCGGCTCGGCGCCTACTCCCCCGAGCTGTCGGCGGGCGTGGAGCGGCTGGCCAAGGAGCTCAACACGACGTTGTTCACGGTGATGCTCACCGCGTACGCCTCCGTGCTGTCGCGCTGGTCGGGGATCGACGACATCGTGGTGGGCACGCCGGTCGCGGGCCGGCTGCTGCCCGAGACCGAGCCGGTCATCGGCATGTTCGTCAACGCGGTGCCGCTGCGCGTGGACCTGTCGGGCGCGCCCAGCTTCCGCGAGGCGGCCGGGCGCGTGCGGGCGACGGTGGCCGAGGCGCTGGACCATCAGGAGCTGCCGTTCGAGCGGCTCGTGGAGGACCTGCAGCCGGCCCGGGACCTGAGCGTGCCGCCGCTCTACCAGGTGATGTTCAACCTGGCGATCCGCACCAACGAGGGGCAGATCGCCAACGGCACCGCCAAGGTGGACCTCCAGCTCGACGTCAACATGCGCGACGGGCTGCTGCACACCCGCCTGGAGTACGCCACCGACCTGTTCGACCCCGAGACGATCGAACGTTTCGAGGCGAACCTGCGCACGCTGGTCGAGTCGGCCGCCGCCGACCCCGACCGGGCGGTCCCCACGCTCCCCGTGCTCGCCGCGGACGAGCGTGCGCGCGTTCTGGCCCTCGGGAACGGCGGGCCGCAGGCCGCGCCCGGCACCCTGCACACGTTGATCGAGGCCCGCGCCGCCGCGACCCCGGACGCCCCCGCGGTGCTCTTCGGCGACGTCACGCTCAGCTACGCCGAGCTCAACGGCCGCGCCAACCGGCTGGCCCGGCGGTTGCGGCAGATGGGCGTGGAGCGCGGCCGGCCCGTCGCGGTCTGCGCGGAACGCTCGCCCGAGCTGGTCGTCGCGCTGCTCGCCGTGCTCAAGGCGGGCGGGGCGTACGTGCCGCTGGATCCGGAGTACCCGCGGGACCGGCTGGAGTTCATGCTGTCCGACTCCGGTGCGCGGGTGCTGCTCACCCAGCGCCACCTGCCGTCCTTCGGGCCGGTCGAGGCGGTGCTGCTGGAGGACGACCACGACCTCGGCTCCGGCGACCTCGACCCGGTGACCGGGCCGGACGACGCCGCGTACCTGATCTACACCTCGGGCTCGACCGGCCGGCCGAAGGCCGTGGTCAACACCCATCGCGGCATCGTCAACCGGCTGGCCTGGATGCAGGAGACGTTCGGCCTGACGGCCGGCGACGTGGTGATGCAGAAGACGCCGACCAGCTTCGACGTGTCGGTGTGGGAGTTCTTCTGGCCGCTGCTGCAGGGCGCCTGTCTCGTCCCGGTGCGGCCGGGCGGCCACCGCGACCCCGGCCACCAGCGCGACCTGATCAAGCGGCACGCGGTGACCACGATGCACTTCGTGCCGTCGATGCTCGCCCTCTTCCTGGAGGAGGCGAACATCGAGTCGTGCACGTCCCTGCGGCGTGTGGTGTGCAGCGGCGAGGAGCTGCCGCCCAGGACGGCGGCCCGCTTCTTCGAGCGCCTGCCCGGCGTGGAGCTGCACAACCTGTACGGCCCCACCGAGGCGGCCGTCGACGTCTCCTGGCACGCCTGCCGGCCGGGCGAGACGGTGATCCCCATCGGCCGCCCGATGCCCGGCTGCCGCCTGCACGTGCTCGACGAGCGCCTGGAGCCGATGCCCGTCGGCGTGCCCGGGCAGCTGCACATCGGCGGCGTCCAGGTGGCCCGCGGCTACGCGGGACGGCCGGGGCTGACGGCCGAGCGGTTCGTCCCCGACCCGTACGGCCCGCCGGGCGCGCGGCTGTATGCCACCGGCGACCTGGCCAGGCTGCGCGCCGACGGGGAGCTGGAGTTCCTCGGCCGCATCGACGACCAGGTGAAGGTGCACGGCTGGCGGGTCGAGCTGGGCGAGGTCGAGGCGGCGCTGGCCGCGGACCCGCGGGTGCGCGGGGTCGCCGTGGCGCTGCGCGACGACGCGCCGGGCGGCCGCGGGCTGGTGGCCTACGTGGACTGGACGGGCGAGCCGAGCCGGCTGTCGCACGAGCTGCGCACCGGACCGGCGCGCACGTTGCCGGCGGCGCTGGTGCCGCAGGCGTTCGTGCAGGTCACCGAGTTCCCCCTGAGCCCGAGCGGGAAGCTCGACCGTGCCGCGCTGCCGCCGCCCACCGGGCCCGGCCGCAGCGATCTCGGCACCACCTATGTCGCGCCGGAGACGCCGCTGGAGGAGGAGCTGTGCGCGCTCTGGGGCGAGCTGCTCGGCCGTGACCGGGTGGGCGTCGAGGACGACTTCTTCGCGCTCGGCGGCCACTCGCTGCTGGCCGTCCTGCTGATCACCCGGTATCGGGAGGCGTACGGGATCGAGATGGACCTGCGGGTCTGCTTCGAGCTCACCACGGTGGCCGAGCAGGCGCTGGCCGTGCTGGAACTCCAGCTCGGCGACGTCGAGCTGGACGATCTGCTGGCGGAGGACGCGGACGGATGAGCGAGGTGAGAGGGCGGCTGGCCCGCCTCAGCCCGGAGCAGCGCGCGGCGCTGGAGCGCAGGCTCCAGCGGCAGCCGAAGGCCCGGCCCGCCGGGATCCCCCCGCGCAGCGATCCGGACGCGCCGGCGCCGCTCTCCTACGGGCAGGAGCGGCTCTGGTTCCTGCAGCGGCTCGACCCCGCCGACGCCTCCTACAACATGTACATGGTGCAGCGGCTGCGCGGCGAGCTGTCCATCCGTGACCTGGCCGGGGCGCTGGCCACCGTGGCGGCGCGGCACCCGATGTTGCGGGCCCGCTTCCCCGCGGTGGAGGGCAGCCCGGTCCAGGTCGTGGAGCCGGCGCTGAAGCTCGATCCGGTGCTGGTGGACCTCGCGGACCTGCCCGCCGCCGAACGCGAGGCCCGCGCCACGGCGATCGTGGCCGAGCTGACCAACACGCCGTTCGACCTGGCCACGGGGCCGCTGGTGCGGGTGCACCTGATCACGCTGTCGGCCACCGATCACGTGCTCTGCCTGGTCCTGCACCACCTGGTGGCCGACGGCTGGTCGCTGAAGATCATCTTTTCCGAGCTGGCCGCCTGCTACACCGGGAACGCGGCCGGGCTGGGCGTTCCGTCGATCGACTACCGCGACTTCGCGGCCTGGCAGCGTGGCCGCGAGCCGTCGCGGGAGTCCCTGGACTACTGGCGCGCCAAGCTCGACGGCGTGCAGCCGCTCGACCTGCCCACGGACCGGCCGCGGCCGGCCGTACGGGTGGCCAGCGGCGACTACTGCGCGCGGCGCATCGGCCCCGAGCTGACGGCCCGGCTGGAGCAGCTGGCCAGGGACGAGCGCGGCACGCTGTTCATGGTCCTGCTGGCCGCCTACCAGCTCCTGCTGGGCGCCCACTGCGGCGCCGACGACCTGACGGTCGGCTCGGTCATCGCCGGCCGCGACCGCCCGGAACTCCAGGACGTCGTCGGCTTCTTCCCCGAGACGCTCGTGCTGCGCGGCGACCTGTCCGGCGACCCGTCCTTCCGCACGCTGCTCGCCCGGACCAGGGCGACGGTCCTGGACGCCTTCGCCCACCAGGACATCCCCTTCGAACGCCTGCTCAACGACCTCGGCATCCGCCGCGACCTGAGCACGACGCCGCTGTTCCAGGCGATGTTCGTGATCCAGGACAAGGAGGCCGGGGCCCTCCCGCTGCCCGGCATCGAGGCGGAGATGTTCGACCCGGGCGCGACCCAGGCGAAGTTCGACCTGATGCTGGACGTCACCCAGTTCGACGGCTCCCTCTGGGCGATGTTGTCCTACGCCAGCGACCTGTTCGAGGAGGAGACCGCGACGCGGTTGCTGCGGCGGTGGGAGCGGGTGCTGGAGGCGGTCGCGCGCGACCCGGGCACGCCGCTGTCCGCGCTGCGCGAGGCCATGATGCTGCCCGAGGACCGGCCGCCGGTCCTCGACACCCCGCAGCCGCCCGCGCGCGACGTGCTCGACCTGTTCCAGGAGCGGGTACGGCTGGCGCCCGGCGCGACCGCGGTGAGCCACGGCGACCGCCGGGTCACCTACGCCGAACTGGACGCCATGGCCGCCGCGCTGGCCGGGCGCCTGGCCGCGGCCGGGGTCGGCCCGGACACGGTCGTGGGCCTGCGCGCCGGACGCTCGGTGGAGCTGATCGCCGGGATGCTCGCCGTCGGCCGGGCGGGCGGCGCCTACCTGCCGCTCGACCCGGCGTACCCGGCGGAGCGGCTGCGGTGGATGGCGGCGGACGCGGGCGCGGCCCTGGTGCTGGACGAGGACGATCTCCGCGAGTCGCCCCAGGCACCGCACGCCGAGGTCGCGGGGCCGGGCTCGCTGGCCTACGTGATCTACACCTCGGGCTCGACCGGGCGTCCCAAGGGCGTGGAGGTGCCGCGCGAGGCGCTGGCGTCGCGGGTGGGCTGGATGCGCGGTCACTACGAGCTCGGGCCGGGCGACCGCGTCCTGCAGTTCGCCTCGCCGAGCTTCGACACGCACGCCGAGGAGATCTACCCGGCGCTGGCCGCCGGCGCGGAGCTCGTCCTGTGCCCGGACGAGCCGCTGCCGGACTTCCTGAAGACCCCGGAGGGCGCCGCGCTCACCGTGCTGGACCTGCCCACGTCGTACTGGCAGGAGCTGGTGGCCATGGGCGTCGAATGGCCGCCCGGCCTGCGGCTGGTCATCCTGGGCGCCGACCCGCTGCCCGGCCCGGCGCTGGCCGCCTGGTACGCGTCCGGCCCCCGGGGCGTCCGCCTGGTCAACAGCTACGGCCCCACCGAGGCCACGATCATCGCCGCCACCGCCGAGATGGACCCCTCGGAGGCGCTGCGCCGCCCGTCCGTCGGCGTCGCCCTGCCCGGCACCACGCTCCAGGTGCTGGGCCCCGACGGGCTCCCGGTGCCGGCCGGCGTCGCGGGCGAGCTGCACATCGGCGGCGGCGGCCTGGCCCGCGGCTACCGGGGCGCGCCCGCTCGCACGGCCGAGCGTTTCGTCCCCGGCCCCGGCGGCTCGCGCCTCTACCGCACCGGCGACCGGGCCCGCTTCCGCCTGGACGGCAGTCTGGAGATCCTCGGCCGCCTGGACCGGCAGGTGAAGGTGCGCGGTTACCGCGTCGAGCCGGGCGAGGTGGAGTCGGCGCTGCTCGCCCACCCGTCGGTGCGGCAGGCCACGGTGGTGGTCCACGACGACCGCATGATCGCCTACGCCGTCCACGACGCCGGGGACGCGTTACGCGAGCACCTCGCCGCCGAGCTCCCCCCGCACATGGTGCCCAGCGCGATCGTCTCGCTCGACCGCATCCCGCTGACCCCCGGCGGCAAGGTCGACCGGGACGCCCTGCCCGCGCCGGGCCGGCCGCGGAGCGCCGCCTACGAGCCGCCGGCCGGCGCGGCCGAGGAGCTCGTCTGCCTGGTCTGGGCCGAGGTGCTGGGGCTGGAGCGGGTGGGCGCGCTGGACGACTTCTTCCAGCTCGGCGGCCACTCGCTGCTGGCCACCAGGACCACGGCGCGCATCGCCGCGGCCACCGAGCTGGACGTGCCGCTCAAGCTGGCCTTCACCCACCCGACGCCACGCCTGCTGGCCGCGGCCCTGGAACACCTGGCCGAGGAGGCCGACGAGCGTGGATGAACGGCAGGCGCGCGTGCAGGCCCGCTTCCGCAAGGCGATCGCGGGCCTGGGCGCCGCGGAGCAGATCCCGCGACGCGCCGAGGGCAGCGATCCGCCGCTGTCGTTCGCGCAGGAGCGGCTGTGGTTCATGGAGCAGTTCGCCCCCGGGACGAGCGCGTACGTGCTGCCCGTGTCGGCCAGGCTGCGCGGCCCGCTCGACGCCGAACGGCTGCGGAAGTCGCTGGACGCCGTGGTCGCCCGGCACGAGAGCCTGCGCATGACCTTCCCCGCCGGCCCCGACGGGCGGCCGGAGGTGCGGGTGGCGGACCGGGTGCGGGTGCCGCTGCGCGTGGTGGAGGTGACGGGCGAGGCGGCGGCCAGGCAGGTGCTCAGCGCCGACGCCGCGCTCCCCTTCGAGCTGGCGGACGGCCCGCTGCTGCGCGCCACCCTGGTACGGCTCGCGCCCGACGACCACGCGCTGCTGGTGGCGGTCCATCACATCGTCGCCGACGGCTGGTCGGCCGATCTCATCCTCCGCGAGCTGCTGACACCGCCGGAGAGCGGACCGCGGCTGGGTTTCGGCGACTACGCCGCCTGGCAGCGGGAGCGGCTGAGCGGCGACCGTCTGGCCGGCGACCTGGCGTTCTGGCGCGCCGAGCTGGACGGGTTGCAGGTGCTCGACCTGCCCCTGGACCGACCGCGCCCGCCCCGGCAGAGCTTCCGGGGCGGCTGGCACGACGTGGAACTGGACGTGGCCGCGTTCCGCGAGTTGTGCCGGGCCGAGGGGGCGACGCTCTACATGGGGCTGCTCGCCGCCTTCCAGGTGCTGCTGTCCCGCTGGTCCGGCACGACCGGCTTCGCGGTGGGATCACCGGTGGCCGGACGGACCCGGCCGGAGTTCGAGGACATGGTCGGGCTGTTCGTCAACCTGCTCCCGCTGCGGGCGCGGCTGGCGGGCGACCCCGGCTTCGCCGAGTTGCTGCGCCGCACGCGGGACGGCGCGATCGAGGTCTACGGCCACCAGGAGCTGCCCTTCGAGAAGCTGGTCGCCGAGCTGGACCCCGAACGCGACGTCAGCCGCCCGCCGCTGGTCCAGGTGCTGTTCGCGCTGCAGAGCTATCGCGGCGACGGCGAGGGCTTCGAGCCGGACAGCACGACCACCCGGTTCGACCTGGAGCTCTACGCCGCCGAGCGGGGAGAGCTGCTGGAGGGCCGGTTCGTCTACAACGCCGAGCTGTTCCGGCCGGAGACGATCGAGCGGCTGGCGCAGCGGTTCGCCGCGCTGTTGCGCGCGGTGGTGGAGTCCCCCGACGTGCCGGTGGGGCGTCTGGACATCCTGCCGGACGAGGAGCGGAAGCAGCTCTCGCGGTGGAACGCCACCGACCGGGAGCATCCGGGCGGAACCCTGCACGAGCTGGTCTTCGAGCAGGCCGAGCGCACCCCGGACGCGACGGCGCTGGTCTTCGAGGGCGACCGGCTGACCTACCGCGAGCTGGCCGAACGAGCCCGCGCGGTGGCCGCCGGGCTGGACGTGCGGGTGGACCAGCCGGTCGGCGTCTCCATGGAACGCGGCCTGGACCTGCCCGTCGTGCTCCTCGGCGTGATGGCCGCCGGCGGCGCCTACCTGCCGCTCGACCCGGCGCACCCGGCGGAGCGCACGCGTGGCATGCTGGCCGACGCGGGCGCCGACCTGATGGTCACCGGTGCGGACGTACGGCCGGCTCCGGCGTCCGTGGTGCGGGTGCGTGAGGACAACCTGGCCTACGTCATCTTCACCTCGGGCTCGACCGGACGCCCCAAGGGCGTGGGCGTCTCCCACCGCGCGATCGTCAACCGCCTGCGCTGGATGCAGGACACCTTCCACCTCACCCCGCAAGACCGCGTCCTGCACAAGACGCCGACCACCTTCGACGTCTCGGTCTGGGAACTGTTCTGGCCGCTCATCACCGGCGCCACCATGGTCATCGCCCGCCCCGGCGGCCACCGCGACACCGCCTACCTGCGCGACCTCATCAAGACCGAGAACATCACCACCGCCCACTTCGTCCCCTCGATGCTCCAAGCCTTCCTGGAAGAAGAGGACGTCCAGCTCCCGCCCCGGATCATCTGCTCCGGCGAAGCCCTCCCACCCGGCCACGACCTGCCCGGACTGCACAACCTCTACGGCCCCACCGAAGCGGCCGTCGACGTCTCCTGGCACCCCTGCCAACCCGGAGAAACGACCGTCCCCATCGGCAGGCCGGTCGACAACACCACCCTGCACGTCCTCGACCAAAACCTTCACGAAGTCCCCATCGGCACCCCCGGCGACCTCTACATCGGCGGCATCCAACTCGCCCGCGGCTACCTCGGCAAACCCGCACTCACCGCCGAACGCTTCCTCCCCGCACCCGACGGCAGACGCCTCTACAAAACCGGCGACCTCGCCCGCTGGCTACCCACCGGCGAACTCGAATACCTCGGCCGCACCGACCACCAGATCAAGATCCGCGGCATGCGCGTGGAGCTGGGCGAGATCGAGGCCGTGCTGCGCGAGCAACCCGGCGTCACGGCGGCGGCGGCCAAGCTCGTGAACGGCCGCCTGGTCGGCTACGTCGTCGGCGACGTCCCCGACCTGTCCGACGCGCTGCCGGACTTCATGATCCCGACGGCGTGGGTGCGGCTGGACCGCCTGCCCGTCACCCCCAACGGCAAGCTCGACCGCTCCGCCCTCCCCGCGCCCGACCGCCCGGCCGACCTGCCGTGGGAGCCGCCGCGCAGCGCCGCTGAACGCGCCGTCGCGCAGGTCTGGCAGGAGGTTCTCGGCCTCGACCGGGCCGGACGGCACGACACCTTCTTCGCCGTGGGCGGCGACTCCATCAGCAGTCTCAAGGTCGTGGCCCGGCTGCGCGCCACCGGCTACGACGTGGAACTGCAGCAGCTGTTCACCCATCAGGCGGTCGCCGAACTGGCCGCCGTGCTGCGGCCGCGGCAGGCCGTACCGGAGACCACGGCGGGAGCCTTCGACCTGCTCAGCGTGGCGGACAGAGAGAGGCTCACGCGATGATCATCGACGCCTACCCGCTCAGCGCCCTCCAGGCGGGGATGCTGTACCACAGCGAGCTGGACGGCGTGACCTTCCATGACCACACCACGCTCACGCTGCGCGGCACGTTCGACGAGGCGGCCCTGGTCAGGGCGCTGGACGAGCTGTCGGCCCGGCACGAGGTGCTGCGGACGTCCTTCGACCTGACCGGGTTCAGCGAGCCCGTCCAGCTCGTGCACGACCGCGCGGAGATCCCGCTGACCGTCTCCGGCGGCGAGCCGGAGTACGGGCCGTTCGACTGGACGCGGGCCCCCCTGCTCCGCGTCCACGTGCGGCCCGAAGCCGACCGGTTCGCGCTGACCGTCTACTTCCACCACGCGATCCTCGACGGGTGGAGCGTCGCGAGGCTGGTCAGCGAGCTGCTGGAGCGCTACGCGACCCCCGGCCTGCCGGTGGAGCCGCCGGCGGCGCGCTTCCGTGACCTGGTGGCGGCCGAGAAGGCCATGCTCGCCCGGCCGGAGGCGGCGGAGTTCTGGCGGGAGGCGATCGCCGAGGCGCCGGAGGGCCGGTTGCCCCGGATGCCCGGCTACCCCACCGGCGGGCCGCGCGAGGTCGAGGTGCTCGCCACGGCGCTCCCCGGCGATCTGGCGAAGGCGCTGGCCGAGCAGGCGGCCGCCGCCCGGGTGCCGCTGCGCTCGGTGGTGCTCGCGGCGCACGTGCGCGTCATGGCCCTGCTCACCGGCGACGCCGACGTCCTGACGGGGATGCTCACGCACAGCCGCCCGGAGAGCGAGGCCGGCGACGAGGTGCTCGGCCTGTTCCTCAACACCGTCCCGCTGCGGGTGCGGGCCGACGCGCCCGACCTGGTCCAGCGGGTCTTCCAGGCGGAGGTGGCGGCGCTGCCGTACCGGCACTTCCCGCTCTTCGAGATCCAGCGGGCCAGCGGTCGCGCGCGCCTGCTGGACACGCACGTGGACTTCCGCGACTTCCACGTGAACGGCGCCGCCGCCACGCCCATCGAGGGCCAGGACTTCTTCGAGCAGACCGACTTCGCCTTCAGCACGGCCTTCGTCCGGACGCCGGGCCAGGGGCTGACGCTGACCATCTCCTACGACACCACGCAGTTCCCCGCCGAGCAGATCGCGGCGATCCGGGACCACTACCTGCGCGCACTGTCAGGAGATATCGGCATCTCGGCGCAGGACGCGGCTCAGCTCTCGCGGTGGAACGCCACCGACCGGGAGCATCCGGGCGGAACCCTGCACGAGCTGGTCTTCGAACAGGCCGAGCGCACCCCCGACGCGACGGCGCTGGTCTTCGAGGGCGACCGGCTGACCTACCGCGAGCTGGCCGAACGAGCCCGCGCGGTGGCCGCCGGGCTGGACGTGCGGGTGGACCAGCCGGTCGGCGTCTCCATGGAACGCGGCCTGGACCTGCCCGTCGTGCTCCTCGGCGTGATGGCCGCCGGCGGCGCCTACCTGCCGCTCGACCCGGCGCACCCGGCGGAGCGCACGCGTGGCATGCTGGCCGACGCGGGCGCCGACCTGATGGTCACCGGTGCGGACGTACGGCCGGCTGCGTGGTCCGTTGTGCTGGTGCGTGAGGACTTCCTGGCCTACGTCATCTTCACCTCGGGCTCGACCGGACGCCCCAAGGGCGTGGGCGTCTCCCACCGCGCGATCGTCAACCGCCTGCGCTGGATGCAGGACACCTTCCACCTCACCCCGCAAGACCGCGTCCTGCACAAGACGCCGACCACCTTCGACGTCTCGGTCTGGGAACTGTTCTGGCCGCTCATCACCGGCGCCACCATGGTCATCGCCCGCCCCGGCGGCCACCGCGACACCGCCTACCTGCGCGACCTCATCAAGACCGAGAACATCACCACCGCCCACTTCGTCCCCTCGATGCTCCAAGCCTTCCTGGAAGAAGAGGACGTCCAGCTCCCGCCCCGGATCATCTGCTCCGGCGAAGCCCTCCCACCCGGCCACGACCTGCCCGGACTGCACAACCTCTACGGCCCCACCGAAGCGGCCGTCGACGTCTCCTGGCACCCCTGCCAACCCGGAGAAACGACCGTCCCCATCGGCAGGCCGGTCGACAACACCACCCTGCACGTCCTCGACCAAAACCTTCACGAAGTCCCCATCGGCACCCCCGGCGACCTCTACATCGGCGGCATCCAACTCGCCCGCGGCTACCTCGGCAAACCCGCACTCACCGCCGAACGCTTCCTCCCCGCACCCGACGGCAGACGCCTCTACAAAACCGGCGACCTCGCCCGCTGGCTACCCACCGGCGAACTCGAATACCTCGGCCGCACCGACCACCAGATCAAGATCCGCGGCATGCGCGTCGAACCCGGCGAGATCGAGGCCGTCCTGCGCGCCCAGCCGGGGGTCCGCGACGCGGCCGTCACGGCGCACGGGCACAGCCTGGTCGGCTACGTGGTGGGCGACGTGCCCGACCTTCAGGACGTCCTGCCCAACCACCTGATCCCGCGCCGGTGGGTGCGCCTGGACGCGCTCCCCCTCACCCGCAGCGGCAAGCTCGACCGAGCCGCGCTGCCTCCGCCGGAGACGGCGGGCGGCCGGCCGTACGTGCCGCCTCGCGACGAGGTCGAAGCGCGCCTCGCCACGCTCTACGAAGAGGTGCTGCAGGTGCCCGCGGCCGGGATCCTGGACGACTTCTTCGAGCTCGGCGGCCACTCGCTGAGCGCCCTGCGGCTGGCCGCCCGCATCCGCCAGGAGCTGGGGCGGAGCCTGCCCGTGGGCACCGTGCTGACCGCGCCGACGATCAGCAAGCTGGCCAGGGTGCTCCGCCAGCCCGAGGACCTGGCGCCGCCGAGCCACGTCGTGCCGCTCAACCCGGACGGCGACCGCGTGCCGATCTTCTTCATCCACGCGCTCGGCGGCCAGGTCTTCCGCTACCACCCGCTGGCCCGCCGCCTCGGCCCCGACCAGCCGGTGTACGCCATCGCCGCGCGCGGGCTCGTGCCCGGCGAGGAGCCGCACGCCACGCTCGCCGAGATGGCCGACGCCTACGTGGCCGACCTGCTGGAGGTGCGGCCGACGGGGCCGTACGTGCTGGGCGGGTTCTGCATCGGCGGGAACATCGCCCTGGAGGTGGCCAGGCGCCTGCGCGAGCGCGGCGAGCAGGTGCCGCTCGTCGTGCTCCTCTACGCCAACGCCGAGGAGCCCGTGGCCGAGGCGTCGCTGGAGGACGACACGGTCCTGCTGTTCCACGCGCTGGCCGGCGGCCCCGAGGAGACCCTCGGGCTGGACCCGGCCGAACTCGCCGCCCGGCCGCCGGAGGAACAACTGCTCACGGTCATGGGCGCCGCCTCCGCCGCCGACCGGCTGGCGCCCGACACCGCCGAGGTCGAGCAGGCGCGCCGCTACCTGGCCGTGTTCCGGGCCAACGCGCACGCGGTCGGCGGCTACCGGCACGAGCCCTACGACGGCGACGTCGCGCTCTTCGCGCCCACGCGCGAGGACGGCAACTGGCCCTCCGTGGCCAAGGGGCGGCTCGCCCATTTCGCGATCCCCGAGGAACGCGTCCCGATCCTGTACGAACCCCTGGTCGCCGGAGCGGCCACCGAGATCAGAAGGTGGATGGATCATGGCATCCCCGACCAGTGAGCAGACGAGCCTCTGGAAGCACCCCGACTTCCTGCGGCTGTGGGCGGGCCAGAGCCTGTCGCAGTTCGGCTCGGCGATCAGTCTCTTCGCGTTCCCCGTCATAGCGGTCACCGTCCTGAACGCCTCCGAGGCGGAGATGGGCGTCGTCGGCTTCCTGCTGCGGCTGCCGATGGTGTTCTTCCTCCTGTTCGGCGTGCTGGCCGACCGGGTGCGCAAGCGGCCCATCCTGATCTGGACGGACGTGGCGCGTTTCGTGCTGCTGATGCTGATCCCGGTCGCCTGGTTCGCCGACCTGCTCACGCTGACCTGGCTCTACGGCGTCATCTTCGCGCTCGGGCTGCTCAGCACGCTCTTCCAGACGGCCTACCGGAGTTACTTCCCGTTCCTGGTGCCGCGGGAGAACTTCATGGAGGGCAACTCCAAACTGCAGCTGACCGAGTCGGCCGCCCAGACGTTCGGGCCCGGCCTGGCCGCGGCGCTGCTGAAGGTGCTCGCCGCGCCCGCGCTGCTGATCATCGACGCGGTGTCGTACCTGGCCTCCGCGATCGCGGTGTCCCTGATCAAGCGGCCGGAGGCCCGGCCCGAGCCGGACGACACCACCCCCGGGCAGGTGCACAAGGCGATCTGGCAGGGCATGGGCTGGGTGATGCGGCACGAGCTGATCCGGCCGCTGGCCGTCTCCTCGGCCGTGTACTCGCTGTTCATCCTGGGCTCGATGAACTCGATCTACGCCCTGTACGTGATCCGCGACCTGGGCGTGCCCGCGGGCTGGTTCGGCAGCATCCTGGCCGGCGGCGGCGTGGGCGCGATCATCGGGGCGCTGGTCGCCGTCAAGGTGATGCGGCGCTACGCGATCGGCAAGGTGCTGGTGTGGTCGATGGTGTACGGCAACCTCGCGCTCTTCCTCATCCCGCTGGCCGTCGGGCCGGTCTGGGTGTCGGTGGCGATGCTCGTCGTCGCGCAGTTGGTCAGCGGCGTCAGCTCGCAGATCTTCTTCGTCACCAACACCAGCCTGGTGCAGACGGTCACCCCGCCGCACCTCCAGGGCCGGGTGGTGGCCTCGATCTACTCGCTGGGCCTGATCCCCGCCCCGCTGGGCGCGCTCGGCGCCGGCCTGCTGGCCGGCGCCGTGGGCACGCGTACGACGCTGTGGGTGGTCATCGCCATCGGCGCGCTGGTGCCGATCGCGGCGATGGCCTGGTCGCCGCTGGCCAAGCTCATCGGGATGCCGGAGCCAGACTCGCAATGAGCCGCAGCTGACGGCTGCGCAGCCGCCGGGTGGGCGTGACCAGGCCGACGATCAGCGTGGTCGCGCCCGCCTCCTGGTAGGCCGCCATCCGCTCGCGCACCTTGCCCGCGGGGCCGCACATGGTCATCGCGTCGACGAGCGCGTCGGGCAGCATCGCCATGGCCTCGCCCTGCCGCCCGTCCAGGAAGGCCTCCTGCATGCGGGCGGCCTCCTGCTCGAAGCCGAGCGTGGCGGCCAGGCGGTTGTAGAAGTTGGTCCGGCGTGAGCCCATGCCGCCGAGGTAGAGGGCGAGCATGGGCCGCATCATGTCGTAGGCCAGCTCCTGGTCCTCCTCGACGAGCGTGAGCACCATGGGCGCGACGTCCAGGTCGGCGCCGTTCAGGTGCTTGGCCGTCCGGGCCAGGTGGTCGGGCGGGAAGTGGATGGCCAGCCAGCCGTCGGCGAGCTCGCCGGCCAGCGCGACGGTCTTCGGGCCCATCGCGGCCAGGTAGACCGGCAGCCGCTCCTGCACCGGCGCGACGGCCAGCGCCAGCTCCTTGCCCTCACTGCCGGGCAGGGGCAGCGTCATCGTGGGTCCCTCGTGCCGCACCGGCTCGCCGCCCAGCGCCTTGCGCACCACCTGGAGGTAGTCACGGGCGCGGGCCACCGGCCGCTCGAAGCGCTCGCCGTGCCAGCCCTCGACCACCTGCGGGCCGGACAGGCCCACGCCCAGCCGGGCGCGGCCGCCGGAGAGCTGGTCGAGGGTGGCCGCCGTCATCGCGGCGACCACGGGCTTGCGTCCCGACATCTGCAGCACGCCGGTGCCGAGCGCGATGCGCTCGGTCTGGCCGGCGATCCAGGCCAGCAGGCTCGCCGGGTCGGTCCCGTAGGTCTCGGCCGCCCACACGGACGAATAGCCGAGGGCCTCCGCCTCGCGGACCAGCGCCAGGTGGTCGGCCGGGCCGAGGCCCGCGCCGCCCCAGTAGCTCATGCTGTAACCGAGGCGCATCCCATCTCCTCAACGATCGCGGCTGCCAGGGCGTCCGGGGTCTCCTCGGCCAGCCAGTGGGTGGAGTCGAGCTCCTTCAACGCGGGCCTGTGCACGCTCTGCCGCCGCCAGCCCAGGAGGCCGCCCCTGGTCAGCGAGGCGTCCCTGGCTCCGTACAGGACGGAGAGCGGCACCGGCAGCGGCGGTCCCGGCCGGTGGTGGTAGCCGGCCAGCAGCCCGAAGTCGGCGCGCAGCGCCGGCTCCAGCACCGGCCAGAGCGCCTCCCGGTCGGCCAGCTCCGGCGGGACGCCGCCGAGCTCGATCAGCTGCTCCCAGAACAGCCACGACGGCAGCGACGGCAGGCGGCGCATCAGCAGGGTCACGTCCGGCGCGGCGAACGAGCCCACGACCAGCCGTTCCGGCCGCCCGCCCAGCTCGACCACGCGCCGGCAGACGAGGAAGGCCAGCAACGCCCCGCTGCAGTAGCCGAACAGCGTGTACGGCTCCCGCCACCCGGCCAGGTCCCGCGCCAGGTCGTCGACCAGCCCGTCGAGGTCGGTCCGCGGCTCTTCGGCGAGCCTGGCCTGACGTCCCGGCAGGTTGACCGACCACAGGCCCACCTCGGGCGGGAAGTGCCCGGCGAGCTCGCCGAGCGAGGCCGGACCGCCGCCCGCGTGCGGGAAGGCGACCAGCGCCCGCTCCCCCTCCTTGACCTGGACGTACCACGGCGTCATCGGGCTTCCCCCAGGTGCAGGGCCAGTTCGGCCGGCGTCGGATGGTCGAACACGGCCCGTACCGAGACGGCGCGGCCCGCCAGCTCCTCCAGCGGGCCGATCAGCCGGACGGCCAGCACGGAGTGGCCGCCGTTGAGGAAGAAGTTGTCGTGCGGCCCGAGCCCTGGGCGCTTCAGCGCCTCGCTCCACAGCGCCACCACCTGCCGGATCAGCCCGTCACCCGCCTCGCGCGCCGGGGCGCGGCCCTCGTCGGGCACCTTCAGCTCGCGGTAGGCGATCTTGCCGTTGGCCGTGGTGGGCAGCCTGTCGGTGACGATGTAGCGGGTGGGGACGGCGTAGTCGGGCAGCCGCGTCCTGGCGAAGCGCCACAGCTGCTCCTCGGTGGTCTCGCCGGTGACCTCCAGGAAGGCGGCGAGCCGTCCGTCGGTCTGCGGGTCGCCGTCGAGGATCACCGCGGCCGTGCGCACCGTCCCGTGCTCGTGCAGCGCGGCCTCGACCTCGCCGAGCTCGATGCGGTGACCGCGCAGCTTGATCTGCCGGTCGTCGCGGCCGAGCAGTTCCAGCCCGCCGTCGTGGCGGATGCGCGCGCGGTCGCCGGTCCGGTAGAACCTGCCGTACCGGTCGTGGTGCCCGAAGCGCTGCGCCGTCAGCTCGGGACGGTCGAGGTAGCCCGCGCTCACCCCCGCGCCGGCGACGCACAGCTCGCCCGGCACGCCCGGCGGCAGCTCGCGGCCCGCGGCGTCGGTGACGAAGATCTGGGTGTTGGCCAGCGGCTCCCCGGCGGGGACCGGGTCGAGCGGCGGCTCGCGCAGCTCGGCGGCGGTGGACCAGATGGTCGTCTCGGTCGGCCCGTAGACGTTGAACACCCGGCAGCCCAGCTCCAGCAGGTCCCTGGCCAGGGCGGCGGGCATCGGCTCGCCGCCGCACAGCACCGTGCGTCCGGCCAGCTCCCGCCCGGCCTCCGGCGCGACCAGCCGCCACGCGGTGGGCGTGGCCTGCACGACCTGGACGTCGCTCGCGGCGATCAGCTCCAGGAACCTGCCCGGCTGCAGCTGGTCCTCGTCGGAGGCCACGACCACGGTGCCGCCGGAGGCCAGCGGCAACAGCAGTTCCAGCCAGGAGATGTCGAAGGAGGTGGTGGTGGACCACAGGACGCTGCTGGGCGCGCCCAGCCGGTCGGCGAAGTCGAGCACGAGGTTCGTCAGGTTGCCGTGCGTGACCTGCACGCCCTTGGGCTGCCCGGTGGAGCCGGAGGTGTAGATGACATAAGCGATGTTCCCGGTCTCGGCGGGTACGTGGTCCCCCACTGTGCCGGGCATCGGCACGACCGGCGTCCTGCCCGCCCAGTCCGGGCTGCCCGCCGCGACGACCAGCCGCGCCCCCGAGTCGGCCACCTGGAAGGCCAGGCGCGACTCCGGTTGCCGCACGTCCAGCGGCAGGAACGCCGCTCCGGCCTGCCACACGCCGAGGACCGCCGCCACCAGGTCCGCCGAGCGCCCCAGGGCCAGGGCGACGACGTCGCCGTCGCCCACTCCTCGCTCGCGCAGCAGGTCGCGGACCCCGGCCGCACGCCCCAGCAGCTCGTCGTAGGTGACCTCGTGGCCGCCCTCGCGCACCGCCACTGCCGGGCCCGGCAGGATGCGCCCGGCCAGCGTGCCGGGCAGCGTGCCGGGCCACGCGCGGCCCGTGTCGTTGACCCGGTCGAGCAGCGCCCGGTCGGCCGGGGAGAGCACGTCCGGCACGCCGCCGCGGGCCGCCTGCCGCACCACCGCGCACAGCCTGGCCGTGAACGCCGCGATCTCGTCCTCGTCGTGCACCTCGGTGCTGTGCACCATGCGGACGGTGAGCCGGTCCGGCTCCTGGATGACGTTGCACTGCATGTCCAGGCGGCTGCGGTCGATCAGGTTGTCGACGTATCCGGGCACCTCGCCCTGGATGTGCACCTTCTCGTCGCTCCAGGGCCGGTAGTTGAACATGTGCCGGAACAGCGGGACGCGCCAGTCGTCCGTGCCGTGCCCACGGCGGGTCAGCACCGCCTCCACCGAGGCCCCGGCGTGCTCGACGCCCTCCGCGAACGCCTCCTCCACGCGCCTGGCGACCTGCTCGAAGTCGTCGTCCAGCTCGACGTGGACGCGCAGCGGCAGGGTGCTCACGGCGTAGCCGACGCGCCGGTGCTCCTCGCCCGTCTTGGTGCTGACCGGCATGCCGATCACCAGGTCCGGGCCGGCGCCGTGCCCGCGCAGCGTCAGCAGGAAGGCGGTGGCCAGCACGATGTTGCCGGTGGTGCGCAGCCTGGCGCGCAGCTCGTCCAGGGCCGCCACCGTCTCGGCGTCCACCTGCCAGGAGCAGGTGTGCCCGGCGAACGTCGGACGGCCCGGCGAGTGCCGACTCCCCGGCAGCACCATGGCGTTGGGGTCGACGCCGTCGAGCCGGTCGAGCCAGTAGCCGATCGACTCCTCCGACGGCTCCCCCGGCTCCAGCATCGGCGCGGGCCCGGCCAGCTCGGGGGGCAGCGAGCCGTGCCCGGTCTGGCTGTCGTAGAAGCGGCCCAGCTCCTCCACCAGGAGCTGCATGGAGGTGCCGTCGATGATGATGTGGTGGCCGGCCAGGCACACCACGGTTCCGGCGCCGTCGGGCAGGGTGAAGTGTCCCACCCTGATGAGCAGGTCGCGGCCCAGGTCGAAGGGCTCGTCCAGGAAGGACCGCAGGTCCGCGACCAGCGTCTCCTCCGTGGTGGCCCGGGTCTCGACCTTCAGCTGGGCGTCCTGGGGCGCCACCAGGTGCCGGACGGGCGTCCCGTCCACCACGGGGAACCGCAGGCGCAGCGCCGGATGCCGCTTGACCAGCCGGTTCACCGCGATCTGCAGCGGCAGCCTGCGCAGCGGGGTCTGGAACCTGAGCGCCACCGCCAGGTTCGACACGCCGCTGTCCGGCGCGAGCTGCTCCAGCACCCAGAAGGAGTACGGCACCGCCGACAGCGGGCGCGGCTCCTCCACGGAGGCGGGCAGCTCCGGCTGCGGCCTCGGGATGGGGACGCGTTGCAGCGGATGGTCGGGGTCGAGCGCGGCCCAGTCCACCCGGCCGCCGCCCGTCCAGAACCTGGCCACGGCGGCCAGCAACCCCGCCCGGTCGTGACCTGCCTCGATCTCGGCCCCGGCGTTCGCCCGCGTGAGGGCGGCGAGCGTCTCGTGCGGCGAAGGGTCGTCCGCGAGGGCCGCCGGGTCCGGGACGTCCGGCAGGACGCCCCAGGCGGCGAGGGTGGCGGCCAGCCCGTAGGCGGCGGTGAGGGCGGGTGGCGCCGCGACGCCGCGGGCCTCGAAGACCTCTTCGCACACGTCCACGGCCTCGGTGAACACCGGCTCGACGCCGTACAGACCGGCCGTCTCGGCGGGGAGGGTCAGGCGCACCGGCTCCTGCTCGTAGGTGTGCTCCCGGCCCAGCGCGAGAGCGGCCTCCGCGGCGCTCCGGCAGACCACCGCGCCGCGCACGGAGTGGTGGACGCGTCCCTGCTGCAGGGTGCCCGCCACGTCGGCGTAGCGGTCCTCCGGCAGGCCGGCGAGGAAGCCTGCCAGGCTTCGCCGCATCGACTCGGCCTCCTCCCGGGTGCGGCCGGACCACACCACGACCCGCGGGCGGCCGTCGCCCGGCGCGTGCACCGGCGGGTAGCCCTCCTCGACCTCCAGGTCGTCGGGCCAGATCACCCGGTGCACCAGGTCGCCGTCGAGCAACGCCCGGTCGAGCAGCCGCAGGACCAGGGTGCCGCGCAGCGTTCCGGGCGGCAGCTCGCCGGAGTCGGTCACGGCGAGCTCGCACTCCCCGGCCAGCAGCGCCGCGCAGGCCTTGCCCACCCCGCCGTACACCCGGACGACCTGAGCTCCTGGATCGTGTCCGGCCTCCTCGGCCGCTCCGGGCTCCAGCGGGAGACGCCCCATCGCGATCACCGCGACGGGCTGTTCGTGCGAGGTCACCGACCTTCCTCGCGGATCCTGGCGCGCACGTCGCGGCGGCTGCCGCCGAGCGGACGGCGGCGGGCGCCGTCCTGCCTGGGCGGGGCGGGCGTCTGGCCCTTCGCGATCAGGTGCGAGAGCGCACGCAGGTTCGGGTGGGTGAACATCGCGGTGACCGGCAGCTTCAGGCCCAGCGCGCCGGTGATCTCCTCGTGCAGCTCGACCAGGGCGAGCGAGTCGAAACCGGCTTCGAAGAAGTTGAGATCGGGATCGAGGGCGCGGCCTAACCTGCGCTCCACGAGTGATGCAACCGCGTCGGCCTGGGTCATCCGGCGTCCTTCGTCTCGCCTGCGATCGGACGGGATCACCGTCCACCTCCCAGCATCCTTCCCGAGCGCCGTAATCCACCACAAGCCCGTATTTATCGGGATTTCGGTCACGCAAAAACTACGTGGAGCCACGGCGCCGGGCCTGACATGGCACTACGCGGCGTACGAGCACGGACCGAGCACGAACGCTCGCCGACCGTACGCGCCGCCGCGAAGCGCTCGGCGGCCGCCGAAGGGGGGCGCCTGTCCGCGGACGCCCCCTCCCGTCAGTTCCGGCTCACCTGCCGACGGAGATGCCGAACTCCGCCTCGACGAGCTGGAACATGATGTCCCACGTCTTCCACTCGGTGTTGGTGTGGACGGCGACGGTGTGCCGCCCGTCGGAGGTGCCGATCACGAGCATCCACGATCCCCAGAGGCTGCCGCCGACGCCGCGCAGGGTCACGCCGCCGGTCGCCCGCGGGTCGAGCTCGAACAGGCCGAGGCCGTAACGCGTGTACGGCATCCAGTGGCTGCCCTCGGTCGAGACGGTGGTCCACATCTGCCGATGCTGGGCCGGCGGCAGCAGGCTGCCGGTGGACATCGCGCCGAGGAAGCGGATCATGTCACCGGTCGTGGAGACGACGTTGCCGGCCGACCAGCCGAGCGAGGTGTTGAACTCGGTGACGTCCAGGGGCGGCAGGCCGGGCTCCTCCATGAGCGACTCCCAGTTCTCCGGGGTGATCGTCGAGGGGTCGACGCCGTCCTTGAAGAACATGGTGGAGTAGGCGCGCGGGTGCGGATCGGGGTACCCGGTGTCGCCGGGCGGGCGCACGCGGGTGTGGGCCAGGCCGAGCGGCTGGACGACCCGGCGGTCGACCTCCTTCTCGTAGGTGCTGCCGGTGGCCTTCTCGATGATCGCCCCGGCGATGTGGAAGCCGCCGTTGGAGTACTCGAAACGTTCGCCGGGCGCGCCGACCGGAGGCTGGGAGATCGCCAGCCTCAGCAGTTCGTCGGTGGTGAACGCGTCGAAGCGGTGCCGGAGCATCCCGGAGCGGGTGGCGTAGCGGTGGCTGACCTCGGGCGCCAGGCCGGTGGCGAACAGGCCGCCGGTGTTGCTCAGCAGGTGCCTGATGGTGATCTTGTCGCCGTCGTAGCCGTTGGCGTCCAGCACGCCCGGCAGCCACGTGTTGACCGTGTCGTCCAGGCTCAGCCTGCCCTCGGCCTCCAGGCTCAGCAGCACGGCCGCGGTGAACGCCTTGCCGCTGCTGCCCGTGTGCACGTGTTCGCCGGGCCGGCGGGCGGCGCCGGTCCCGAGGTCGGCCACGCCGGCGGTGGCGAACCAGGTGCGGTCGCCGTCCTTGACCTCGGCGACGACGCCGGGGATGCCGGCCTCGGCCACCGCCCGGTCGAGCACCTGCTGAACACTTGCGCGCGTTGTCATCGCACTGCCTCTCTGTGGTCTTCTCCGTACGTCCTCCACGGTGGCGACCAGCACTTAGATGCCGCTTAGAACGCCCTTTCAGCAGAAGTGCACCGCTTTCGAGGGCGTCGTACCCTTGGCCGTTGTGCGTATCGAGGTGCTGGGACCGGTCCGGGCCTTCACCGGCGACGGCGTGCCCATCGACGTCGGCGGCGTGATGGTGCGCGCGCTGCTGGCCCGGCTGGCGCTGGCCGAGGGCGGGACCGTGCCGGTCGGCACCCTCGTCGACGACCTGTGGGGGGAGCACGCGCGCGGCGGCACCGTCAACGCGCTGCACGGGCTGGTCCACCGGCTGCGCAAGGCGCTGGGCGAGGCCGGGGTCCTGGAGCGGACGGCCGGTGGATACCGCCTGCACGTGCGCGCCGAGGACGTCGACGCCTGCCGCTTCGAGGAGAAGGCGAAGCTCGGCGGCCGCGAACTGGCCTCGGGCGCCGCGCGGCGAGCCGGCTCGCTGCTGGCCGAGGCGCTGTCGCTGTGGCGGGGGGACGCGCTGGCCGACGTGCGCGACGCCCCCTTCGCCGGCACGGCGGCGCCGCGTCTGGAAGAGCTGCGCCTGGCCGCCGCCGAGGACCGGTTCGAGGCGGAGCTGCGCCTGGGACGCCACGACGGGATCCTGGCCGACATGGCGGCGATGGCCACCGTCCACCCGTTGCGTGAACGGCTGGCCGGGCTGCGCATGCGCGCCCTGCACGCGGCGGGCCGCCGGTCCGACGCGCTCGCCGTGTTCGAGCAGGTCCGCGGCACCCTGGCCGAGGAACTGGGGATCGACCCGTCCGGGAGGCTGCGCGACACGCACCTGGCGGTGCTGCGCGGCGAGCCGGAGCGCCCCGAACCGGAACGGCCCCGGCCGCAGGCCGTGCGGGGACGGCTGCCGGCCCCGCTGACCAGCTTCGTCGGCCGCGCGGACGAGCTGAGGCTGCTGGCCGGTTCGCTGGAGACCTCCCGGCTGGTCACGGTCGTGGGGCCGGGAGGCGTCGGGAAGACCCGGCTGGCCGTCGAGGCGGCCGGCCGGCATCGAGCCCATCAGCGTGGCCGCGTCTGGCTCGTGCTCCTGGCCGGGGTGACCACGGCCGAAGGGCTGGCCGACGCGGTGCTGGGCACGCTCAGCCTCGCCGACGTCCAGCCTTCCGGCACGCCGCTGGAGCGGGTGGTCAACCTGCTGGCCGGGGGCGAGGGCGTGCTGGTGCTCGACAACTGCGAGCAGGTCGCCGGCCTCGTCGCGGAGTTCGCCGGGCACCTGCTGGAGCGTCTGCCGCACCTGACCGTGCTGGCCACGAGCCGGGAGCCGCTGGAGGTGATGGGCGAGACGCTGTGCCGGCTGGGCCCGCTCGCCCTGCCGCCGGCACACGCCGACGCCTCCCGGGCCGCCGGGTCGGACGCGGTGCGCCTGTTCCGCGATCGCGCGACGGCCGTCCAGCCGGGCTTCGCCATGGACGCGCCGACCACGGCCGCGGTCGTCGACATCGTGCGCCGGCTGGACGGGCTGCCCCTGGCCCTCGAACTGGCCGCCGCGCGGTTGCGGACCATGAGCGCCGAGCAGGTCGCCCGGCGGCTGGACGACCGCTTCCGGCTGCTCAGCACCGGTAACCGGGCCGCCCAGCCCCGCCAGCAGACCCTCCACGCGGTCATCGAATGGAGCTGGGACCTGCTCACCGACCAGGAACGCGCGCTCGCCCGCCGGATCTCGATCTTCCCTGGCCGGACCGGCGTCGCGGCGATCGAGGCGGTCTGCTCGGACGAGACGCTCCCCGCGAGCGAGATCGCCTACCTGCTGGACTCGCTGGTCGGCAAGTCCATCGTGGAGCGGGCCGGGGACGCCTACCGGATGCTGGAGACCATCCGCGCCCATTCGGCCGGCAAGCTCCGCCGCGCCGGGGAGGCCGAAGCCGTCCTGCGCGGGCTCGTGCGGCACTTCGCCGATCTGGCCGAGGAGCACGAGCGGCTGCTGCGCTCGGCCGGACAGGCGCGGGCGCTGCCGCTGTTCCAGGCCGAGTACGACAACCTGATGTTCGCCCTGCACACGGCGATCGAGACCGGCGACGCCCACGCGGCCGCCCGGCTACTCGGCCCGCTGTACTGGTACTGGGTGGTGCTCCGCTACGACGCGCGGGCCGACGCCTACGTCGCCAAGGTGGCCGCTTTCGGCGACGCGCTGCCCGCCGACGCCCGGGCCGCGTTCACCGCGATCCACCTGGTGGCCGGCGAGGGCGGTCCGATCAGGGATCCCGAGCGCCTGCGCGCGCTCATCGACGACTGCGCGCGCACGGGCGCGCTGCGGCGTCATCCGGCGCTGCTGACCGTCGTGCTGCCCGTGGCGGTGATGATCGGGCCGCAGGAGGTGGTCGACCGGGAGATCAGCCTCGTGCGCGGCGGCTCGGACCGCTGGGCGATCGCCTGCACCCTCATGATCGAGGCCATGCGGCACCGGGAGCGCGGCGACCGGGAGCGCTCGGCGACCGCGATCGCGGCGGCGTTGCGCGCGTTCGAGGAGACGGGCGACCGGTGGTGGACGGCCAAGGCGCTGTACGGGCTGGCGCAGATCCACGCCGTCGGCGGCGAGCACGACCGGGCGATCGCCGCCTACGAGCGGGCCATCGCGATCGCCGCCGAGCTCGGTTCGCAGGACGAGGTCTCGGCCCGGCTCGGGCTCGCCGCGGCCCGCATGCGCGCCGGCGACCTCACCGGCGCCGGGCACGACGTCGAAGCCGCCGAACGAGCGGCCTGGGAGCGGGGTCAGCCCGTCCTGGAGATCGACGTCCTGGGCAGCCGGGCCGAGCTGTGCCGTCGCCGCGGCGACGTCGGACGCGCCGGACGGGAACTCGACCGGATGGAGACGCTCGCCCGCCAGGCCCGCCTCACCGCGGAGACGATCGAGAACCTGCTGACGCCCGCCAGGATGTCGAACCTCCTCACCGCCGGGGAAGCCGCGCCCGCGCGGGCGTTGCTGCCCCGGGCCGTCCAGGCCGCGCAGGCGACCATGGACGCGCCCGCGGCCGCTCATCTGCTGGCCCGGCTGCTGTTCCTGGAGGGCGATGCGGCCGGCGCGGCCACCGCGCTCGGCCTGAGCCGGGCCATCCGCGGCACCTTCGACCACGGCGACGTCGAACTGCGCGCCCTGGCGGACACGCTCACCGAACGTCTCGGCCCTACCGGCTACGACACCGCCTACCGGCAGGGCGCCGCCCTGACTCCGCAGGAGGCCGTCGCCCGGCTGACGTGAGAGCGCGCCGCCCCCAGGCCATGGAAACCGGGACGCCCTCCGTCATCCCTCGGCTGCGCCGACCGGAAGCTCGGCCTTGAGGCGGTCGGCGATGTCGGTCCTGAGGGCCTTCTTGTCGATCTTCCCGACCTTGGTCCAGGCGAGCTCCTCGACGACGACCAGCCGTTCGGGGAGCTTGAAGCGGGCGACCTCCGCGCTCTCCATCCCTGCCCGGATCTCCTCCAGCGTGACCGTCGCGCCGTCCCGGGGCACGACGTACACGCACACGCGCTCCCCGAGCACGGGGTCCGGCATGGCCACGGCGGCGACCTGGCTCACGGCGGGAAGCCGGTACACGAGGTTCTCGATCTCCTCGGCGGAGATCTTCTCCCCGCCCCGGTTGATCATGTCCTTGTCGCGGCCGGCCACCACGAGGTTGCCCTCGGGGGTCCGCAGGCAGATGTCCCCCGTGCGGAACCAGCCGTCGCTGGTGAAGGAGCGGGCGTTGTGCTCCGCGGCCCGGTAGTACCCGCGAGGGGTGTACGGCCCGCGGGTCAGCAGGAGCCCCGCCTGGCCGTCCGGCACGTCCCGGTCCTGCTCGTCCACGATCCTGATCTCGTCGGCGGGGCACAGGGGGCGGCCCTGCGTGCCGCACACCGTCTCCACGGGGTCGTCGAGGCGGGTGAAGTTCAGCAGGCCCTCCGCCATGCCGAACACCTGCTGCAGCCTCGCCCCGAGCACCGGCTCGACCTGGCGCGCCAGCTCGTCCGCGAGGCGGGCGCCGCCGACCTGGACGACCCGCAGGGTGGCGAGCTGTCCGGCGCCGTGCTGGACGGCCCGGTCCAGCCAGCGGCCGGCCACCGCGGGCACCACCGCGGTGTGCGTGACGCCTTCCGCCTCGATCGTGGCGAAGGCCCGTACCGGCTCGGGCGAGGGCAGCATGACCACCCGGCCCCCGGCGAGCAGGACGCCCAGGATCCCCGGGCAGGCCAGCGGGAAGTTGTGCCCGGCGGGCAGGCTGACCAGGTAGACCGACTCCTTGGTGACCCCGGCGACCTCGGCGCTGGCCCGGGCGTTGTAGGCGTAGTCGTCGTGGGTGCGGGCGATGAGCTTGGGCAGGCCCGTCGTGCCCCCGGACAGCAGGAAGACGGCCACGTCCCGGGAGTTGGGAGCGGGCAGGTCGGAGCCGGTCCGGCCGGTGGGCGGACCGCACAGGGCCCGCAGGTCGACGCTGCCGGGCTCGACGTCGTCCCCGGCGACCAGCACCTGCCATCCGGCCCCGGTGGCCGCGCGCACGTCGGCCGCGAGGTCGTGGGCGAGTCGCTGGTGGTCGAAGTCCCTGCTCCGGTCGGGGACGGCGATCGCCACCGCCTCGGCGTGCACGGCCAGATACCTCAGCTCGGCCCGGCGGTGGGCGGGCAGCGCCATCACCGGCACGATGCCCGCGCGCAGGCACGCCAGCAGGAGGACGACGAACTCCCACGAGTTGCCCAGCTGCATGATGATCCGCTCGCCCGGCGCGATGCCGAGGTCGCGCAGGCGCACGGCGGCGGCGTCGGCGCGATCGGCCAGCTCGCCGTACGTGAGGCGCAGCCCCGGGCCGTCCACCAGCGCCGTGGCGTCCGGGTCGCGGTCGGCGACCTCCCGCAGCAGGGTGCCGATCGCGCCCCCGGCCCAGTAGCCCTGCTCGGTGAAACGGGTGACGTCGGCGTCGGGCCAGGGCACGGTGTGCTCAGTGATCGGTGTGGGCATCGTCGGCCTTCCTGGTGAGGATGACGGCGTCAAGCGCGATCAGACCTCGCTGCGTGAGCCGGAGCGGATTGACCTCGACCTCGTCCAGGAGCGGGTTGGCG
This sequence comes from Nonomuraea sp. NPDC005692, assembly GCF_040631115.1. Taxonomy (NCBI): domain Bacteria; kingdom Bacillati; phylum Actinomycetota; class Actinomycetes; order Streptosporangiales; family Streptosporangiaceae; genus Nonomuraea; species Nonomuraea sp. NPDC005692. The sequence continues at coordinate 242,202 of NZ_JBEXYU010000008.1, forward strand.
ACGAGCAGGTCGCCGAGCCTGGAGACGATCGTGCCGAGGTCGTCGGGGTCGAGGACGGGGCCGCCGCGCCACCCGGCGAGCAGGGCCCGCCCGGCCAGTTCGGCGACCATGCCGGCCGCTTCGCCGGGAGACAGCGGGGCGAGCCTGACGGCGACGTCGGCCAGGGCCTCGGCCACCGTGCCGCCCAGCCCGACGAGCACCACGGGCCCGAAGACGGGGTCGCGCCGCGCGCCGGCCACCAGGTCGATCCCGGTCGGCGCCATGGCCTCCACCAGGTAACGGCGGGCGCCCGCCGCGTCCAGCGCGTCGAGCGCGGCGTCCAGCCCGGCGCGGGTGGACACGCCCAGGTGCACGCCGCCGATCTCGGTCTTGTGCAGGACGTCGGCGTCCAGCAGCTTCACGGCGACCGCCGTCCCGAACGAGTCGAACGCGGCGTGCGCGGTGGCCCGGTCCGCGCAGGCCTGGCGTGGCATGGTCGCCACGCCCAGCCGTCCGAGCAGGGCCTTGCCGGCGTGTTCGTCGTACCGGCCGGCCGGGACGGCCGGCGCCCGCCACGGGACGGAGGCGGCCGGGCGGGCCGTCCGCGCGCGGGCGTCGGCCAGCAGCGCGGCGGCGGCGGCGGCGACGCCGCGGGCGTCGGCGGCCACCGGGACGCCCGACGCGCGCAGGGCCCTGCGGTCGCGGGCGACGTCGTCGCCCGTGCCCGCCAGCCCGAGGACGACGGGGACGCCGCCGGTCAGTCCCTCGCTGACGGCGGCGACGACGTCGACCGCGTCCGGTTCGTGCAGGACGTACCCCGCGATGACGTCGACGCCGGGGTCGGCGCCGGTGGCGGCGAGCACCGCGCCCAGCTCGGGCCCCGGACGGCCGGTGTCGACCGGGTTGCGCTGGAAGGTCAGCGGCGGCAGCAGCCCGGCCAGGGTCTCCCGGGTGCCGGGAGCGAGCTCGGGCACCCGGATCCCGCGTCCGCGCAGGTCGTCGAGGAGCAGCAGGCCAGGACCCGCCTGGGCGGTCACGACACCCACCCCCGGGTCGGCGCACGGGCGGGCCCGCGTCACCGCGAGCGCCCCGACGGCGTCGACGAGTTCGCGTTCGTCGTCGACGAGGACCGCCCCCGCCTGGGCCAGCGCGGCGCGCGTGGTGCGCCAGGAGGTCGCCAGCGCCCCCGTGTGCGAGGCGGCGAAGGCCCCCACGTCGTGGCGGCCGACGACCAGGGCGACGACCGGCCGGGTCGCGGTGAGGCGGCGCACGCTCTCGACCAGCCGGGGCCCGTCCGCCACCGACTCCACGTGCAGCGCGACGGCGGCGGTGCGGGGGTCGCCGGCGAGGTGGTCGAGGACGTCGGGGGCGGTGACGCCGGCCGCGTTCCCGAGGCCGACGGCGAGGCTGACGCCGTGCCCGGCCTCGGTCAGCGCGAACGCCAGGGCGTGGTTGACGCCGCCGCTGGCGGCCACGACGGCGACGGCGCCCGGCCTCACCCGGTGGGCGCCGGGGACGAAGCTGGCGGTCAGCCGCGCGTGCGGGGCGAGGAAGCCGCTGGTGTTCGGGCCGAGGAGGCGCAGGCCCGAGTCCCGGGCGATGGCGCCGAGCCGTCGCTGGTGCTCGATCCCGGCGCCGCCCGCCTCGGCGAACCCGCCGCCGCACACGACGGCGGCCCGCACGCCCGCGTCCGCCGCCTCGGCGAGCACCCCGGCGCAGGCCGCGGCGGGCACGCAGAGCAGCGCGAGGTCGACGGGGCCCGCCGCGGCGGCGGCGCCGACGGACGGGTACATGGCGTCGTCCCGCGCGTTCACCAGCGCCAGGAACCCGTCGAAACCGGACAGCGAACGGGCCATGGCGGCGCCGAGTTTGCCCGGGTCCCGGGAGGCGCCGACGACCGCGACACCCCGCGGGCCGAACAACGGCCCGAGGCCGCCCACGCGGGCACTGCGACCGGATTCGGAACCGCCCACGCGGGCACTGCGACCGGGTCCGAGGCCGTTCATGAGAGCACTCCGACCAGGTCCGCGCGGCCGGAGAGCACCGTGGTCAGCGCCCGGTCGCGGTCGGGTTCCCGTTCGATCAGCAGTGCGGGCAGTCCCGCGCGCATCCGTGCCTCCTCGCACAGCCGGGTGCGGGTCAGTGCCGTGCCGCCGTGCACGGCGATCAGGGTCGCGCCGGCGGCGACGGGCCCGGACAGGTCAGGCAGGCCGTCCTCGGCGTCCGGCGCCGCCAGCAGGGCGCCCCACGCGCCGGGCAGCGGCGTCGCGGAGAGCGGCAGATCGTTCTTCCCCCGGACGGCGGCGGGGCCGCCGTCCGCGCCGGGCAGGACGTCGAGCAGCCGGCCGGACGCCGACCAGCCGGCCGCTTCGAAGCCCGTCTCCAGGGGGGCGGCGCCGTGCAGGTCCCGCCACCGGCGATGGGCCGACGCGACGAACTGCGGCGCGCGTCTGGCCAGGCGCGCGTCGGAGATGCTGCGGGACATGAAGTGGTAGGCGAACTGCCACGGGTCGAGAGCGTCGTGGTAGTTGCCGAAGCTCTCCCACCAGGCGAGGCTGGGCCGGGCCGAGTCCTGGATGTGCCGGACCGGCGGCTGGGCGGCCCGCTCGTAGCTCGTGAGGGCGGCCGCCAGGTCGCCGGGGTGCCCGGCCAGCGCCCGCGCGAGCGCTACGGCGTCCTCCATGGCCATCTTGGTGCCCGAGCCCACGGAGAAGTGCGCGGTGTGCGCGGCGTCGCCGAGCAGCACGACGGGCCGCGGGGCCGTCGTGTGCCAGTGGCGGGTGCGGCGGGTGCGGAAGCCGGCCCACCGGGAGTTGTTGGTGAGCAGCCGGCCGCCCTCGATGTGCTCGGCGAACAGCTTCTCCAGGTACGCCTTGGAGCGCAGGTCGCTCACCCCCGGCGGCCGGCTCTCGTCGAACGCGTCGAGCCCGGCCCGCCGCCAGGACGCCTCGTCGGTCTCCACGATGAACGTCGACATGGTGTCGGAGATCGGGTACCCGTGCACCGCGAAGACGCCGTCGGGGCCGCGTTCGTGGACGAAGGTGAGCCCGTCGAAGAGGTGGTCGGTACCGAACCAGATGAACTTGGCCGTGGCGGTCTCCACCTGCGAGCCGAGTCCGGGGCCGAGCTCCTCGCGGATCCGCGAGGAGGCCCCGTCGGCGGCCACCACCAGGTCGTAGCCGGCCAGGTCGGCGAGCGTCACCTCGGTGGAGAACCGGAGCTCCGCCCCGACCGAGCGGGCCCGTTCCTGCAGGAGCAGGAGGAGCGTGCGCCGGACGACCGCGGCCATGCCGTTGCCGCCACACCTGATCCGCTCACCCTTCAGCCGGACCTCGATGTCGTCCCAGTGCCTGCCGTGCTCGGCCAGGGCCGCGCGCAGCACGGGGTCCGCCTCGTGGATCGCCTCCAGGGTCCGGTCGGAGAAGACCACCCCGAAGCCGAAGGTGTCGTCGGCGCGGTTGCGCTCGAAGACGGTTACCGCGGACGACGGGTCCGCCTGCCGGATCAGCGCGGCGAAGAACAGCCCGCCGGGCCCGCCGCCGACCACCGCGATGCGCATGGCCCGCTACTCCTTGGTCGCCAGGCCGAGGATCCGGCCGAGCACGGCGCTCAGCGCCGCCTCCGGATCGTCCGCCATGGACGCGGACCGCCAGGCGACCATGTGGTCGGGACGGACCAGGAGCACCCCGTCCTCCCCGACCTCGGACAGGGCGCGGTAGTCGCCGTAGCTGTCCTCGTAGTCGCAGCCGCGGCCGATCGACCGCACCCGGACGGGCACGCCCAGCCGCTCGGCGACGCGCTCGGCCGCGTCCCGCCAGGCCGCGCCGCCGATGCCGGTGAGCAGGGTGAACCGGCCCCGGCCGCACAGGTCGAAGGTGGAGACGCGCTGCTGGTCCCTGGTCAGCCACACGTGCGGCAGGTGGCGTCCCGGACGGGTGGAGGCGAAGTGGTAGACCTCCTCGTCCCGCGGCGCGGGCTGCTCGGGCGTGCCGTCGGGCACGATCGCGCCGGACGTGTAGTGCTGGTTGGTCTCGACGCCGTGCGTGTTGAAGCACATGATCGTGGCCTGCATCGCGGCGTCGAACGCCTGCCGCCGCTGGCCGCCCTCGGCCGTCGGCAGCAGCAGGCCGTCGAGGGCGTCGCGCAGCTCCGCCGCGCCCGAGGCGGGCGGCAGGCGCAGCGCCATGAAGATCGGCGGCATCAGCCCGTCGCTGCGCTTGGCGCGCTGGACGATCTGCCTGGCGACCGGCAGCCGCTCCTCCCGGTAGCTGTCGAGCAGCGCCGGCGCGGCCTCGCCGCGCAACACCATGGCGAGCTTCCAGCACAGGTTGTAGCTGTCCTGGATGGAGGTGTTCGAACCGAGGCCGTTCATGGGCGAGTGCCGGTGCACGGCGTCGCCGACGCAGATGACCCGGCCCGCCATGTTGTCGGTGGCGTAGACGTCGTTGACCGCCCAGGTGGAGATCGACTCGACCGTCACCGGCACCTGGTCGTCGCCGATCAGCTGGTGGGCGATGCGGACGCCGTCCTCCTCGGTGAGCGAGGGCTGCCCGGCGTTGACGTCGTAGCCCCACACGCCGACCCACTTGGTCCACGGGCGCACCATGCGCAGCACGCCGATGCCGTTGCCGTCGTGGCCGACACCCGGCTGGACGAACCAGTACATGTCGCCCGGACGGTGTTCGACGAAGCGGGTGAGATCCGCCTCGAACACCACGTTGATCGAGCCGCCGAGCCCCATCTTGCCGACCAGCGGCAGGCCCGCCTGCGCGGCGACGGTCGAGTTGCCGCCGTCCGCGCCGATCAGGTACTTGCTGCGGATGCCGTACTCCTGGCCGGTCAGCCTGTCCCTGACCAGGGCGGTCACGCCGTCGTCGTCCTGCGTGAACGTCAGCAGCTCGGTGTTGAAGCGCACGGACGACCCGCGCGTGGCGGCGGCGTTGACCAGGATGGGCTCCAGCACGTGCTGCGGCAGGTCGCACACCGAGCACGGGCTGGCCAGGTCGTGCTCGGCCTTGAAGTGCGGGTGGGTGTACCAGGTGCGCAGGCGGCCGAGCTCCTGGCCGGCGAGGCTGGTGGCGTACACGTGCTCGCCCATCAGGTGCTGCGGGGTCGCGTTCTTGGTCACCTCGCCTTCCAGCCCGAGGTCGCGCAGCACCTCGACGCCGCGCTGGTTGGTGATGTGCGCGCGAGGCGTGTTCGAGACCCCGGCGTACTTGTTGAGCACCACGTTGGCGATGCCGTACGTCGAGAGCAGCGCCGCGGCGGTGGCGCCCGCCGGGCCGGCGCCGACGATCAGCACGTCCGTCTCCACGACGGGGGTGAGGGTTTCCATGTCAATGGCTCCTAGAAGGGAGGACGTCAGTGCCGGTGGCCCCAGAGGTCGGGGCCGGGGATCTCGGTGACCTGCCAGGTCGCGTCGTCGATGAGCACGCCGCCGCTGCCGAACTCGGTGTGCACGCCCACCGGGGACTCGGCGTAGAAGGAGAACATCTGGTCGTTGCTGTGCCGGCCGAGCGTCATGGTGACCGGGACGTCGCGGTCGAGCACGAGGTCGTAGGTGCGCCCGACCTGGTCCATGTCGGGGACCTCGAGCATGAAGTGGTGCAGGAACGGCTGGTGGATGCCGAAGAACGGGCCGTCCACGAAGGCGATGCTGTGGTGGCGCGGGTTCGTGTGCAGGAACGTGGCCTGGAACGGCCTGCGCATCGTGTCGCTGATCTTGAAGCCCAGGACGTCGGTGTAGAACCGCTGCTGGGCCGGCACGTCCGGGCTGGCCAGCACCACATGGCCGAGGCCGAGGTCGCCCGTGACGAACCGCTCGATGTCCCGCGCCGAGGTGAACTGCCCCTCGCCCGCCGAGGCCCCGTGGAACAGCTCCACCCGGTTGCCCGCCGGGTCCAGGAAGTGCGCCATGCCGGCCACGCGGCGGATCTCCAGCTCGCGCTGGGTCGCCTGGTGGGCCACGACGCCGTGGTCGCTCAGCTCGTCGAGCGCGGCGCTCAGCGCGCCGGCGTCGGCGACCTCCCAGCCGTAGTAGGCGCCGCCGTCCTGCTCGCCGGCCTCGACGGTGATGCGGTGGTGCACGTCGTCGATGCGGAAGTGGGTGGCGCCGTCCTCCCCCGCGACACGCTGCATGCCGAGGATGTCCGTGGCGTAGGCGGTGAAGGCGTCCGGCTCGCGCGCGGACAGGCCGAGGTAGCCGAGCTGCTTGATGTCCATGCCTGATGTCTCCTGTCGTACGAGGTCAGAACGCGTCGGTGAGGAAGCCCCGCAGCAGCGCCGCGTACTCGGCGGCGCGCTCGATCTGCACCCAGTGGCCGCAGTGCGGGAAGATGTGCAGCTGCGCGTTGGGCAGGTGCTGCTGCAGGAAGACACTGGAGTCGGGGGTGACGAACCGGTCCTCGCGGCCGTGCACGACGAGGAACGGGTGCGGCATCCGGCGCAGCGCCGACGGCGGCACGGCCATCTCGGCGGGCGAGGAGGAGAAGAAGCGCTCGAAGGAACGCCGCACCTCGGGCCGCATGACCTCCTGGTAACGCGTCGCGGTGATCTCCGAGATCGACGTGCCGAGCGCGTCCTCGTCGTGGACGAACCACTTGGTGAGGTTCTCCAGCGCGCTGATCGTCGGGTCCTTGTAGAAGGACACCATCCGCATGACCTCGGGCGTCGGCTGCGAGTGCCCGCCCGCGCTGCCCATCAGGGAGATCCGGGCGAAGCGCTCCGGCGCCGTCATCACCAGGTGCATGGCCAGGGCGCCGCCCATCGAGTTGCCGACCAGGTGCGCCCGCTCGATGCCGCGGGCGTCCATCAGGGCGAGCACCTGCTCGACCCGCATGCGCATCCAGCCGGTCAGGCTGCCCGGCATGTCCTCGGGATGGTCGGTGCGGCCGTAGCCGACGAGGTCGGGAGCCAGCACGTGGTAGTCGTCGCTCAGGGCGGGCATGAAGCCGCTCCAGTTCGACACCGCGTTGGCGCCGGGGCCGCCGCCGTGCAGCAGGATCACGGTCTCGCGGTTGTCGTCGCCGCTTTCCAGGAAAAATGTGGAATAGCCGTTGGTCTCGACGGTGCGCTCGGTCACTGGAATGGGTTCCTTCCCGTGCTGTACGGGCATTGCTCGGCATGATCTGTTGATCGGGCGGACGGCTGTGATCGGCCCGCGGGGCGACGGCGGGGCTTGCCACCCGCACCCCTCGCATTGCTAACTTGTGCGCTGTCGCACCACCGTAGACGGACACCACGTTGATGCGCTTCGTACGATCTGTCGTTAGTTGTCGGCGCCGATCCGACGCTGTGTCGCAGGAGAGGAGCAACCCCGGTGAGCCTTGATGACGCCGTGCAAGATCTGGCCGATCGCCTGGGCGTGGCGCTCGTGGTGGTCGATCGCGACCTGAGGATCGCGGCGTTCAGCGTCCACGACACCGACGCGCGGCTCGCCCGGCTGGCCCGGCTGCTCGCCGGCTCGACCGCCCCGCTGACGAAGTCGCTGGTGGAGGAGCATCGGCTGCGTCAGGCCAGGCACGGCGTACGGGTCCCCCAGGACGACGGCGAGCTGGTCGTGCTGCCGTTGCGTCATGAGCAGCAACTGCTCGGCTACGTCTATTACGTCGAGGACCGGGAGGCGCCGCGCGCCGACGACCTCGCGGTGCTGGAATCGGCCGCGCCGGAAATGGGCGCGCTGCTGTCGCTGCGCATCTCCGATCGCCGGCACGGCACGGAGAATTCGCGGCAGCTGCTCGCGGAATTGCTCGGAGAATCGCCGGAGAAACGCGCGGAGGCGGCCGGGAAACTCGTGCGGGACAATCTCATCGACGATGTCGAGCATTATTCCGTGCTCGTTCTCCGGGCCCCTGACTCGGCGCCCAGATCCATTACCCGGCTGGCCGTCGAGGCGACCCTGGAATTCACCACGAGATCGACGACCGTGAAAATCGTCGGCGCCGTTCTCGGGGCCGAGGGAATTGTGCTCTTCCCGCGTCCGGTGAATCACGACAGGCTCGAACGCGCGCTCGCCGGTCCCGGTCTGGAGGCGGTCGTGGCGGGTGTGGGCAGCGTGAAGCCGTCGCTGGCGGAGGCGGTCGACTCCTACCACGAGGCCCGGCTCGCCCACCGCGCTTCGCGACTCGATCCGCAGCGGTACGGCAAGCGCGTCTTCTGGGACGAGCTCGGCCTCGACCGCCTGTTCCTGCAGCTGCCGCTCGACCGGCTGACGCCGAGCCAGTTCCCCGACGGAGTGCGACGCCTGCTGGACGCGCCGCACGGCGTCGAACTCGCGGCGACGCTGGAGGGCTACCTCGACAGCGGCGGCGAGATCCAGAGCGCGGCACGGCGGCTGCGCATCCACCGCAGCACGCTCTACTACCGGCTCGACCGCATCCGCGAGGTCATCGGCTGCGACATCACGGACGGATCGATCCGCCTGGAACTGCACGCCGGTCTCCGCATCGCGCGCCTCGCCGGGCTGTGGCCGCACGAGTGAGCCCCGTGACAGCGCCGTAGAACCGTTCCGGGAGGCGAGCGGGCACGCCTTGCCGCCATGTTGCCGCCCGCTTGCCCGCCACCGGCAAGCCCGGCGTCGACCGGCGCGCAACCGCCGCCGCCGATCGTGGTCCCGGACCGCGATCGGAAGGGACGGCCGCCATGGAACAGCGCAGGGTGATCGAGCGGCACGGCGTCTCCGCCATGCCCGAGCACCGCCGCACCGCCCGCCCCGCGAGCGTGGCGTGGGTGCTCGTGGGGTCGAACCTGTCGCTCAGCGCGACGGTGTTCGGCTGGCTGCCCGTCACGTACGGCCTGAGCTGGTGGCAGATCGTCGTGGCCGCCACGGCGGGCACCGCGCTCGGCCTGCTGGTGGCGGCGCCGCTGGCGCTGCTGGGGTTCCGGGCCGGGACGAGCAACACGGTGGCCGCGGGCGCGCATTTCGGCGTGCGCGGCCGGTTGGTGGGCTCGCTGATCGGGCTGCTGCTGTCCCTGGGATACACGGCGGTGGCGATCTGGACGGGCGGCGAGGCCGTCGTGGTGGTGCTCGCCCGGGCGAGCGGCGCCGTTCCGGGCGCTGTTCCGGGCGAGGCGGCGCGCGCGGCGGCCTACGCGGGCATCGCGGTGCTGGTGGCGGCCCTGGCCGTCGGCGGGTTCGAGCTGATCTCCCGGATCAGCGCGCTGCTGGTGGCTCCGATGGCGCTGGTGCTGGCCGCCGGGGTGGTCGCGTACGCGCCGGGCTTCGACCCGTCCTGGTCCGCGGCCGCCGCAGGTCGGCCGAGTGGCGCATCGGCGTGGATTCTCGCCCTGGTCACGGCCGGGATCAGCGGCCCCGTCGCCTACGCCACGATCATCGGCGACTACACGCGTTACCTGTCGCCCAGGCGGCACAGCGCGGCGAGCGTGGTGTGGTCGTCGGCCGCCGGGTTGTTCTGCGGGCTGCTGGCGCCCACGCTGTTCGGCGCCTTCGTGGCGATCTCGACGCGGGCGGAGAGCGCGTACCTGGAGAGCCTGGTACGGGCGGCGCCGGCCTGGTACGTGCCGCTGCTGCTGTTCGCCGGCGTGGCCGGGTGCCTGGGCGCGGCGGGTGTGCCGCTGTACAACATGGGGCTGGAGCTGCACGGCCTGTTCCCGCGCACGTCGAGGACGGCGGGGGCGGCGGTGGCGACGGCGGTCACGGTCGGGCTGGTGTTCGCGGGCCGTTCCACGGTGGGGGTGGAGCAGGCCGTGACCGGGTTCGTCGTGGTGCTGACCGTGCTGGCCACGCCGTGGGCGGTCATCGCGCTGATCGGGCACCTGCGCTGCGGGCGGGTGTACGACGTGCGCGATCTGCAGGTGCACAACAAGAGCCTGTCGGGCGGCCGCTACTGGTATGCCGGCGGCTGGAACCCGCGCGCCTGCGCCGCCTGGCTGGCGGGGGCCGCCGTCGGCCTTCTGGACGCCGACAGCCCCCTCTACACCGGCCCGCTGGTCGGCCTGACCGGCGGCCTGGACGTCGGCTTCCTGCTGTCCGCGCTGGTCTCGGCCTGCGTCTACCTGCTGCTCGGCACCGGGCACCGGGCCGGCGAGCCGATCCCGGACTGGCGGCAGACGTACCTGTGGCCCGCCGCCGGCCGCTGAAGCCTGGAAGGAGAACGGAGATGACGATCATCGTCGTCCTGTCGATCGCGGTGGTCGCCGTGCCGATCGCGGTGTGGGCGCTCGTCCGCGACCGGCTCGGGACGTCCGGCGCCGCGGCGGAGCGCGACTTCGCCGAGCTCAAGGAGTGGGTCGGCGCCTGCCTGGAGCAGGACCTGCGCATGCTGGACGCGAGGCTGCCGCAGGGCGCGGAGGCCGCCCGCGAGTACCGCCGCCTGGCGGGGAGTCACGCGCTGCGCGCCTCGGCCGCGGACGGCTCGACGTACTGGCGGGAGGTGGCGGCGTGCACGGAGGCGCTGGCGGAGGCCGGGCGGCGGCTCGCCCCCGGCGCGGGGAAGAGCCCGCCGTGCCTGTTCGACCCGGCGCACGGGCCGTCCACGGAGACCGTCGTGTGGCGGCCGGGCGAGAACGCCCGTCCCCGCCCGATCCCGTGCTGCGCCCCGGACGCGGCCGCGGTCGAGACCGGCCGCGTCCCCGCCTACCGGTACGTGACCGGCGACGAGGGGCAGGTGCGCTACTTCGACGCCTACGGGCTCTACGCTTCCTGGCTGCTGGGCTACTTCAGCGGCTTCGACACCGACCTCACCGCCCGGCTGCTGGCGGGCACGCCGCTGGGCGCCCATCTGCCCGATCTCATCAGGGGAGCGTCATGAACCTGGATTACACCCGAGCGACCCGGCTGTGCCCGGTGAGCGGCCTGGACGACCGTCTGCGGGCCGCGGTCACGGAATACGCCGGGCAGCAGCTGCTCGGCGACCTGGCGGAGACGGCCGACGTCTGCTGGGAGACCCGCAGCGTCCCCGTCCCGCCGCCGGGCCGCGTGCGGCGCGGCCTGCTGGACGGGCTGTTCGGCGCGTCCCGGGCGGCCGGGCTGGAGATCGGGCCGTTCACCACGGCGGCCGTCGTCACGCCGGGCGTGATCGTGATCGCCACCGTCACCGACCGGGGCACGCAGGTGCGGCTGGGCGCCAGGCTGGCGGACGTGTCGCTGCGCGTCGCCGACCCCGCGCCGTACGGGCGGGCCTCGGGGGTCGACGTGCAGGCGCGGTGGTTCGGGTCGTCGGACGCGAGCTCGTACCTGCTGCCGCTCGACACCGGGCCGGCCGGGCAGGCGTTCCTGGCGCGCCTGCGCGAGCTGACCGCCGCGGCCCGGCACAGGTGAGCGGTCAGGCGCGGCCGGTGCCCGCGTCGTCGCCGAACCGGACCGCGAGCTGCGTCCGGCCGCGCACGCCCAGCTTGCGGTAGGCGCTGGACAGGTGCGTCTCCACGGTCTTCACATCGATCACCAGCTCCTCGGCGATCTCCCGGTTGGACCGGCCGCGCGCCGCGAGCACCGCCACCCGCCCCTCCGACGGCGTCAGCCCGTACGGCTCGGCCGGGCGGGCGGGCTGCGCGGCCGCCTCGGCCCAGCGGTCCGCGCCGAGCCCGGCGAACACGGCGGCGGCCCGTTCGGCGCTCTGCCTGGCCGCGGCCCGCTGCCGCTGCCGCGCCTGCGCCTGGGCCAGCGCCAGCAGCGTGCGGCCGAGCTCGAACGGCATGCCTCCGGCGGTGAACTCCGCGCAGGCGGCGCGCAGCTCCTCCGCGGCCCGTTTGGGCGAGCCCGTGGCCACGAGCAGCAGGCCACGGGCCCGGCCCGCCACGCCCCTGGCCAGCGGCCGGCCGATGAGCCGCGCCGACCTGGCGGCCCGCTCGGCCAGCTCGGCGGCCCGGTCGAGGCGGCCGAGCGCCACCAGCGCCTCCACGTGGTCGGACACCGCGGTCGGGCACACCACTTCCAGCGCCGCTCCGAGGGCCGTGGCCGCCTGCTCCATGTGCTCCAGGTGCCGTGCCGCCTCGGCCGGGTCGCCCGCCGCCAGTTCGACGAAACCGAGCAGGGCCCGCAGGCACAGCGCGCCCGTGCCCATGCCGGACCGCAACGCCACGGTCAGCCCCTCCTCGGCGATCGGCCGCGCCCGGTCCAGCTCACGCCGGTGGGCCAGCACCAACGCCTCGGTGTACAGGGCGGACGTGGACGGCGTCCCGGTCTCCTGCCCGGCGCGGCGGGCGAGCGCGGCGCGTTCGGCGGCGGCGTCGAGGTCGCCCGCCAGGCACTCCACCTCGGTGGCCCACATCAGCGCGGACGGGATGTAGGCCTCGACGCCGGCCGCCACCGCCGCCGTGCGGACGGTGTCGAGCGCCGCCCGCGCCGCCGGCAGGTCGCCGAGCGAGCGGTACAGGTAGCCGGCCACGTGCAGGGCGGCGAACGGGGAGCGGTCCAGCGGGTTGTCGTAGGACGGCTCGGGCACCGCGGCGGGCGGCCTGGCGGTGCGCATGAACTCGATGGTGATCGTGGCGATGGTGGCCTCGTCGCGCAGGGCGGCGTCCCCGGTGCGGGTGGCCACGGCCAGCAGCTCGCGGGCGTGACCGGCGGCTCCGGCCAGGTGGCCGACGTGCATGCGCGAGTACGCGAGGTCGGCCAGGATCGGCACGAGCAGTTCGGTCGACTCCCCCGCCTCCAGCCTGGCCCGCTGGTTGGGGACGAGCGCGCCGGCGTAGTCGCCCTCACCGAAGATCGCCCGGTTCAGCAGGAACAGCACCTCGGCCTTGACCGGCCCGGACGGGCACCGCTCCACGACGTCCTCCAGCAGCGCGCGGGCCCGGGACGCGCCGCCGCTGGTGAGCAGGTTCGCCGCGGCCTCGATCCGCCGCCTGGTGGCCAGGTCGTCCTGCTCGGGCGGGGTGAGCCGGGCGGCCCACTCGGCCAGCTCGCCCGCCGTGTACGGCGCCCCGCGCGCCACCGCCGCCCGCGCCGCCTCGTGCAGGGCGTCGGCGGCGACCGCGTCGGGACCGGTCGCGGCGAAGGCCAGATGCCGGGCCCGCTCCTCCGGCCCGGCCGCCGTACGGGCGAGCCTGGCGTGCATCTCGCGCCGCCTCGCCGCTCCGGCCGACTCCAGGACGGCGGCGCCGTACAGGGGGTTGGCGAAGCGCGGGACCGGGCCGCCGGTGACGACGACGTGCCGGGCGACCAGCTCGGCCAGCCCCTCGTGCCCCGCCGGTAGCCCGTCGAGCAGCCCGGCGCGGGCGCGGGAGGCGGAGGCGAGCATCAGCGCCACCTCGGCCGCCGCCTCCGACAGGCCGTCCATCACGGTACGCAGCAGGTGCCGCAGGCTCTCCGGGACGGGCGGCTGCGCATCGGGGCCGGGCCGGTCGTCCAGAGTCCTGGCCAGCTCCAGCGCGAACAGCGGGTTGCCGCCGCCGGCCTCGTGGACGACCCGCAGCAGACCGGGCCGCGGCGGCCGGCCGTACCGGGCGGTGAGCAGGGCGCCGATGGCGTCGGCGTCCATGGGGCCGAGCTCGCGGCGTTCCACCCGGTCGGGGGGCACGGCGCGGGCGAGCGGGGGCCAGGACAGGTCGCCGGTGCCCGTGCGCACCGTGGCCAGCACTCCGGCGGGCTGTTCCAGCCGGCGCAGCGCGAAGCCGAGCACCGCCTCGGTGGACGGGTCGAGCCATTGCAGGTCGTCCACGCCGACGATCAGCGGCCCCTCGTCGGCGTACCGTCTGAGCAGGTGCAGCACGGCCAGCGCGACCGCCCGCTGGTCCGGCGGCGTGCGCCCGGGCTGCTGCCAGAGCAGCGCCACCCCGAGCGCGTCACGCAGCGGCGCGGGCAACGCGCGGACCGCCGGAGTGTCCTGCTGCCCGTCGAGCAGGTCGCCGAGGCCGGAGTAGATCAGCCCGGTCTCCGTCTCCCCCGGGCGGCAGGCGAGCACCCTGCCAGCGCCGGCCCTGACGGTGGACAGCGCGGCCGTCCACAACGACGTCTTGCCCATGCCGGCCGCGCCGCTGATCATGAGCAGGCGGGGGCCGGCGTGCCGGAGGCCGAGCCATGCGCGCACCGAGTCCAGCTCGGCGTCTCTTCCGAGGAGGCGTTCGCCCATGTTCTCCTGCCGTGGCACCGCCCCTCGGCGCGGCCGGGACGGTGGGGGCATCGTTCCGTCACGGCTCGTGGAGCGTAACAAACCATGATCCTCGGGGAAAATGTCGCGCGGGTTCAGGGGTTTCCCTGAGGACGTGACAGATCCCGGCGCCTTTACTCGTCGTCGACGATGTCAGCCCCCTGCCCGGAGGTAGCACCCGGTGGCCGCAAACATGCGCGTGGCCGTACTCGGACCCGTCGAGCTCGTCGCCGGACACCGGCGTACCGGCCTGCCACGATCCCGCCTGCGCGCGGTGCTGGGCCTGCTGGCGTTCACGCCCGGCCGGGTGGTGTCGGTGGAGCGCCTGGTGGACGGCCTCTACGGCGAGCAGCCGCCGGCGGAGGCCGTGCGCACGCTGCACACCTACATCTCCCACCTGCGCCGCAGGCTGCGCGAGGCCGGTCTGCCCGAGGTCCTGGAGACCCGCGCGCCCGGCTACCGGCTGGCGCTCGTGCCCGGCGAGGTCGACGCCGCCGTCTTCGAGTCCGAGGTGCTGCTCGGCCGCGGCCTGCTGGCGGAGGAGGTCTCGGACCGGGCGGCCGGCGTGCTCGCGGGCGCGCTGGAGCTGTGGCGGGGCGACGTGCTCGCCGACTGCCAGGTGCACGGCTGGGCGCACGGGGAGATGGAGCGGCTCAGGGAGATGCGGCTGTCGGCGACGGAGGACGTCCTGACCGCGCGGCTGCGCCTGGGGCTGCACCGGGCCGCCGCCGAACAGCTGGAGCACCTGGTCGTGGAGCATCCGCTGCGCGAGCACCTGTGGGAGCTGCTCATGATCGCCCATGCCCTGTCGGGGCGGCAGGGCGACGCCCTGGCCACCTTCCAGCGGGCCCGCCGGGTGCTCGACGAGGAGCTCGGCGTCGATCCCGGCCCGGCGCTGCGCGAGATCGAGGCGAACGTGCTGTGCCGCCGGCTCACCGCCGAGGACCTGCTGCCTCCTGGCGTCGCGCCGGTCGTGCGGCAGGTGACGGCCGCCCCGGTGGCCCCGGCGGGCCTGCGCACCGGCGTCCCGGCCCCGATCACCCGGCTCGTCGGACGTGCGGCGGACCTGGCCGAGCTGCGTCCCCTCGTCGAGGGCCACCGCCTGGTGACGCTGACCGGCATGGGCGGCGTCGGCAAGACCCGCCTGGCCATGGCCGTGTCGGTGGACGCGGGCTTCGACGGCGTGCACTTCGTGGAGCTGGCCCAGGTCGAGGACCCCGAGCTGGTGGCGCCGGCGATCGCCGACCTGCTCGGCGTGCACACCACGGGCGGCCACTCCACGCTGCGGGCGCTCGCCGAGCACCTGGGGACGCGGCGCGTGCTGCTCGTGCTCGACAACTGCGAGCACCTGGCCGACGCCTGCGCCGCCGTGACGCACGAGCTGCTCACGAGCTGCCCGTCGGTGCACATCCTGGCCACCAGCAGGGAGACGTTGCGCGTGGGAGGCGAGCTGGTGTGGCGGGTGCCGCCGCTGGGCGCGCCGCCGTCGGCCGAGCTGTTCCTGGAACGCGCCGGGCTCGGCCCCGCCGCCGGTCTGGACGACGACCAGCGGGCCGCGCTGTCACTGATCTGCGCCGACCTGGACGGGCTTCCGCTGGCCCTGGAGCTGGCCGCGGCCCGGGCCAGGGTGCTGACGCTGCCCCAGATCGCCGAACGGCTGCACGACCACTTCACGCTGCTGACCGGCGGCCCGCGCACCTCGCCCCCGCAGCACCGGACGATGCGGGCCGTCATCGACTGGAGCTACGCCCTGCTCGACACCGGCGAGCGCGAGCTGCTGGGCGCCCTGTCGGTGTTCCCCGGCGGTTGCGACCTGACGGCGGCCGCCGCGGTCTCGGCCGAGCCCGACGTTCTCGACCTGCTGGGACGGCTCGTCGACAAGTCCCTGCTGACCGTCGACCCCACGCCGGCCGGCGCCCGGTACCGCATGTCGCAGACGATCCGCCAGTTCGCCGCCGGGGAGCTCGCCCCGCAGCGGCGCGACCGGATCGCGCGGCGGCATGCCGAGTACTACCTGGCCTTCGCCGAGAAGACGGAGGGCGAGCTGAAGGGGCCGGGGCTCGGCGCGACGCTGGACCGCATCGCCGCCGAGCACGACAACCTGCGCGCCGCCTGCACCTTCGGCGCCGCCGACGAGGTGGCGCTGCGCATCGCGGGGGCCGTCTGGCGCTACTGCTACCTGCGGGGCCACTACTCCGAAGGCCGCCACTGGCTGGAGACCGCGTTGCGGCACGCCGGGGGCGCCCCGGAGCCGTACGTGGCCAAGGCGCTGGGCGGTGCCGCGACGCTGACCGCCTACGAGTGCGACTACACGCCCGCCGCCGGGTACGCCGAACGCGCACTGGCCGCGTGCCGGCGGCTCGGCGACGCGGCCGGCGTCGCGCGGGCGCTGAGCATGCTCGGCGAGATCGCCCGCGAGACCGGCGACTTCGACCGCGCCCTGCGCACCCACGAGCAGGCGCGGCAGGAGTACCGGACCGCCAGGGACACCTGGGGCGAGGCCTTCCAGGTCGAGATGCTCGCTCTGGCCTCATGGCTGGCCGGGCGCTTCACCGAGGCGCGGGCGCGGGCGCGGGAGGCGCACGACGAGTTCGTCCGGCTGGGCGACAAGGAGCGCATCGGCTGGACGCTGCTGGACCTGGCCGCGTGCGACCTGTACGACGGCGACCCCGAACGCGCGCGCGACCTGCTGCTGGAGGCCCTGGCGCTCTTCGAGGACGTCGGCTTCCCCGAAGGGCTCGGCTGGGCCGACAACCTGCTGGCCCTGGCCGACCTGACCGGCGCCGGGCCGTCCGGGGCGGACCTCGGGGCCGCGGCCCGGCGGCTGGCCCGCGCGCTCGACGTCCAGCACCGCCTGGGCGACCTGTGCCGGTCGTCGAGCGTGGTGGAGGCCATCGCCCGCACCCTGCACCTGGACGGCTCCCACGCCGCCGCGGCCGAACTGCTCGGCGGCGCCGCGGCGATCCGCGAGACGATCTCGGCCCCCGTGCCGCCGTGCGAGGCGGCCGACCTCGCCGCGTTGGAGAGCGGCCTGCTTGCGGCACTCGGCGCCGGCGCCTACCAGGCCCGCCACACCGCCGGCCGCCGCCGCACCATCGCGGAAACCGTGACCGCGGCCCTGGCCGGCGCCGAGGCGGCCGCGAGGTGACGTCCGCGCGACGGCCGTGAGGTGGCGCGGGGGTACGTCACCTCCGCGCGGGGGCCGTGAGGTGGCGCGGTGGCCGGTCACGCCCGCGCCGCCCCTGACCCGACGGCGAGGAACCGCCGCCCGGGCGGCCTGACCTCCACCGGTCCCCCACCACTGCCGGGCACCTCCTCACCGCCTCCGGGCGTTCCCTCACCCCCTCCGGGCACCTCTTCGCCGCCTCCGGGCACCTCTTCGCCGGCTCCAGGTGTTCCCTCGCCGGGCTCCCGCGGCAACCCCCCGCCGGGCCGTCGCCGCGCCGCTTCACCGGGCCTTCGGGGCGCTGCCCGTCCGGGGGTGTGCGGTGTCCGCCGATCGGGGGTGTGCTGCGATGCCGGTTCGGCTGCCATCTCGGTGCCTCCTTCGACGTTCCGTCCCGTCGTCCTCGGGACCAAGGCCTACGCGGGCCCGGTTGCCGGAATGTTGCACCGCTGCTGCCCCCCATGGGCGGGCGGCTACATCGGCGCCGAGCGGGCGAGGCAGCGGGGGGCGGGGTCCTGGGCGGTGGCGAAGAACGCCGCGAACACGACCTGGTCGTCCTTGCGGTCGGTGTTCGTGACGAGCGGCCGTCCGCCGTCGACCAGCGGCAGCGCGGTGTAGGTCGTCCCCGGCTCGACGGTGCGCTCGAAGGCCCAGGCGTTCCGGTAGCCGTCCCTGATCCGCATCTTCACCACGGTCGTGGACCCGCCGTGGCTGACGCGGAAGGTCAGCTTGTGCCAGGCGCGGCCCCCGCCCGGCAGGTTCTCGAAGGTGGCGGTCGCGTCGAGCTCGTACCGGAGCGCCTTGCTGCCGTACGTGTGACAGTCGAGCTTGATGTCGGTCGCGGCCTGCGCCGGCGATGCCACCGCGAGCAGCAGCGCACTCGCGGCGGCGGCCGCGCCGGCCGCCTTCCCCGTTCTGGTCATTGATCTGGTCATTGGTCCCCCCTTGTGAGACTGACGTCGGACAGCCTCAGCAAAGAGGACCGCTGTTGCGCGGGGCTGGCCCCGCGCTTGCACCGCCGGTCGGCGCGCTCTCACCGCCGGCTCGGTGTCAGTCGTCGAGGGCCTGGTAGAGGGTGGTCCAGAAGTCGTTCATCAGGTGTGCCGGGTTCGGGACGGAGTAGCCGAGCTGGCAGAGCAGGATGCCGGTGAGCTGGTTGGCCGGGTCGGCGTAGGCCGAGGTGCCGCTGCCGCCGTCCCAGCCGAACTGGCCGATCGGGGCGTAGTCGCCGCGGTAGGTGCGCACCGCCATGCCCATGCCCCAGCCGCCCTGCTGCCCCTGGCCGAAGGAAATGTGCACGTTGTTCCTGGCCAGGGCGGTGCGGGCGTCGTTCTGCTGCGGAGTGAGCCGGTTGGTGGTCATGAGCTCGACGGCGGGCCGGGACAGGATGCGGGTGCCCCGGTGCGTGCCGCCGTTGAGCAACATCCGGAAGTAGGCGTGGTAGTCCTCGGCGGTGGAGACCAGGCCGCCGCCGCCTCCCTGGAACGCCGGCGGCGTGCTCCACCGTCCGCCCTCGGGCTCGTCCCAGACGAGGAACTCGCCGGTGACCGGGTCGGGGGCGTACAGGGGCGGCAGCCGGTCGATCCGGTCGGCGGGCACGTGGAAGCCGGTGTCGGTCATGCCGAGCGGTTCGAAGATGCGCTCGCGCAGGAACTCCTCGAACGGCCGGCCGGTGACCCGGGAGACGAGCACGCCGACCAGGTCGCTGCTGATGTGGTACTGCCACTGCTCGCCCGGCTGGTACATCAGCGGCAGCTCGCCCAGGAGGCGCATCCACTCGTCCTGCTCGGGCATCTCGACCGGCAGGTTCGGGGTGAGGCCCCGCTCGAAGATCGCGTTCATGATCGGCTTGCCCAGCGCGGTGAAGTCCATGCCGAGCCCGAAGGTGGAGGTCAGCACGTCCCGCACGGTGATCGGCCGGCCGGCCGGGACGGTGTCGTCCAGCGGCGCGCCGGGGCTGGTCAGCACGCGCCGGTCGGCCAGCTCGGGCAGCCACGGGTCGACCACGTCGTCCAGCCGCAGCCGGCACTCGTCCACCAGCACCATGGCCGCCGCGATCGAGACGGGCTTGGACGTGGAGGCCATCCGGAAGATGGTGTCGCGACGCATGGGCGCGCCGCCGTCGTGCCGCATCGTGCCGATCGCCTCGACGTGCGTCTCCTCGCCGCGGCTCACCAGGGCGACCAGGCCCGGGATCTTCCCCGAGTCGACGTGCCGGGCCAGCACCTCGCGCAGCCTGCGCAGCCCCTGCTCGGAGAAGCCGTTCCCGCCGATTGCCATGATTCGTGTCTCCTTGTCGCGGTGGTCGATCCGCCGGTTCCGTTCCGGTCCGGCGTCCATGGGTCAACCTTCGCGAAGAGCCCTGACACCGGGCCGTCACCGCACTGACGCCGCCGCTGACACGGCCGGGTGCCGACGTCCTACCGGCCGAACTCCTGGTCGACCCGCGACCTGATCTCCATGGCCCTGGGAGAGTAGGCGGGGTAGAAGTCCTCACCGCACTCCAGGTCCTTCAGCGCCGCCTTGATCTCCTTGTCCAGGTACGGCCTGGCCTGCGCGGGCTTCAGGTTCGGGCGGAACGTGATGGTCCGGCCCCTGGGCGCCTTGGGCAGTTCGCCCTTCCACGCCTTCCTGGCGACGTCCGACGCCTGCCGCACGATCTTCGTGCGGCTCAGGCCGTCCAGCGCGGTCGGCTCGGCCGGTTCGACGCCGAGGCACGCGGCGAACCGCCTGCCCAGCCGGACGAGCTCCTTGTCCTGGTCGAGGACGCTCAACGACTTCCCCATCGCCGCTTCGAGCTGGTCGTAGTAGTCGTCCTGGGAGGTGACGGTCCTGCCCAGCACCTCCTTGACCGCCTGAGAGAAGCAGGAGTCGTCGGCGGCGCGCCACTTCTTCAACTGGCCGGCCGAGAGCGACATCAGCATCCCGTTGTTCGGGTTCTCGTGCTGGACGGGGTTGACGACCTTGTCCTTCGGATAGACGTTCGGGGACCAGACGCCGAAGCCGTATCTGGCCCGGTACGCCCGCAGCGCGTCCAGGTCACCCGCGAGCCGCTCCCGCTCTCCGGGCTGCCACTCGCGCCGCGGCTCCGGCGAGGCCAGGTAGTCCAGCCCCCGCTCCGTCATGCAGGCGACGCGCTCGGCCTCCAGCTTCGACTGCGTGTCGTGCGCGGCGGTGGCGCCCGACGGCGGCGAGGCGGGGCCGCCGAACGAGCCGGCGAGCAGGGTGACCGCGATCGCCTTGGCGATGAACATCAATATTCTCCTTTTTGACGGCATGCCGGATCTGTCGGAAGGCATGCGAAACAGAACCTGCGGCCGGAAGGCCGGATCAGGCGGGAAGAAGTCTCAGCAGGGGATCTTCATCCGGGACGCCTTCGGCGACACCTCGGGCAGGCCGCCGGCGAGGTCGACGGCGAGCACGGCGGTGCCGGTCACGGTGCCCTTCTTCGCGGTGTACTCGGCGCCGGAGGACACCCGCACCTGACGGTCCCTGGTGTTCACCGTTCGCTCGCCCAGGTAGCGGTAGGTCTCCCGATCGAAGATCAGCTCGGACCGGGAGCCGTCGCCCTCGTCCATGGCGACGGCCAGTCCGGGGCGGCCGGCGGCGTCCACGGCGTCGCCGATGAGCACGATGCCGTCCAGCCCGGCCGCGACCTGGTACAGCGCGGCGCCCAGGCTGGGGCGTACCACGGACTCGCGGACCAGGCCCTGGAGGGCCCGCCAGACGCCCAGCGGCTCCTCGCCCGTGTCGGCCACGATCCTCGCCCGTACCTGGGCGGGATCCGTCGGCCAGGCGGCCAGCCGGGCGTAGGCCGGCCGGCCGGGACAGCCCGACGACTCCGACAGGACGTCCTCGACGCCGTGGTCCCAGAAACGCCGGGGCGCCGGACCCGTGGCCGACAGGCCCTGTGTGCGGCTCAGCCAGGGCTTGCCCACGTCGGCGGCCTCCCAGCGCTCCTCGCTGACCAGCACCTTGGTGTACTGCGTCGTGCCCGACCTGTCCCTGGTGTGCAGGCTGCGCTGGGCCAGCGTCCTGGTGTGGACGTACTGGCCCTGGGCGGGCACCGTGTCACCTTGGCCGACGGCGGCCCGCGCGGCCAGGGTGAGCAGCGCCTTGGCGTCGGCCGGAGGGGCAGCGATCAGATACCCGGGGGTATGCGGGTCGGAGCCGCCCAGGCTCACCTGGCTGACGATGATGCCGCCGGTGAGCAGCACCGCCATGGCGCCGACCAGGGCGACGCGCCGGATCGGCAGCGCGGTGCGCCGCGGACGGCCGGACCGTGGCGCCCGAGCCTGGCGGAGGAGGCGGTCACGCCCCTTCGCCGCCGCCTCCGGCGTGGGCTCGGGCTCCGCGAACACGGTCTCGACCAGCTTCAGCTCGTCCATCACCACTCCCCGATCGGGTTGACGTCGCCCAGGGCCTTGCGCAGCTTCCTGCGCGCTCTGTTGATCCGGGATCCGACGGTCCCCACCGGTATGTCCAGGGCCGTGGCGATCTCCTCGTAACCCAGCCGGCCGAAAACGAGCAGGAACACCACGTCGCGATCGCCCTTCGCCAGACCTCTCAGCCCCCGTACCAGCTCCGGCCGGCTGGCCAGCGCCGCGAGTTGAGAGGTCACCCGGTCCTCGTGCCCGTCGGCGGAGTCCTCGGCCGCCACCTTGCTGAGCGCGTTCAGGCGGCGGCCCTCCCTGCGGCGGTGCCGGGCAACGACGTTCGTGGCGATGCCGAACAACCACGACCGCACGGTGCCCCGCCGCGGGTCGAAGGAGTGCCTGCCGTGGAAGGCGAGCAGGAAGGCGTCCGCGACCAGATCCTCGGCCTGCTCGCCGCCGAGCCGGGCGGCCAGATAGCGGTGGAGCTCCGTGAAGTACCGGTCGTACAGGAGGGCAAAAAGCTCGGGATCGTCCAGCGACCGCTCGACCACGGTGACGTCTTCCATCACATCGTTGGCGTCAGGTGGTGCCGTCATGGCGTCCTTCCGAAGGCGACTGTCTCCCAGTGTTCGCCGCTCGGTGGATTTTCTTCACGCCGGTTTCCGGCGCGGCCGCACGCCCTCACCCCTCCCGGCTCCGGTAGGTGGCGCGCAGCTCGATCAGCTTCTCCCTGGCCACCTCGTCCAGGGCCCGGCGGTGGTCCTGGTCCTCCTCCCAGGTGGCCTCCGCGCACAGGACCCTGGCCGCCTCGTGCGGCTCGGCGTCGCGCACCACGTACCAGGTGGTGTCGCCGCAGCCGGGCCTGTCGTGGTCGCGGCGCAGGACGGTCACGATGCCGGAGACGAGGATCTGCCTGCTCCACACGTTCCTGGCCAGGATCCGCCGGTCCACCGTCAGCTCCTCGTACAGGAGCTCACCGCCGAGCAGGTCGTCCTCCCACCGCCACACGCGGCGGCTGACACCCGCCCGCAGGTGGTCGGCGTCACGGCCTTCGACGGGCACCGAGAACGTGCGCGTGCCGGCGCGGCACAACTCCTTGGCGATGCGGTCGCCGTCGAGGCGCTCACGCAGCCACTCCGCGCTCGGCTCGCCTTCGGGCAGCCGGAGCCGCCGCCGCTGCTCATCGTAGTAGCGGTCGACCAGCGGGTTCTGGTACCGCCGCCCCGCCCGCGCCCGCGGCGGGAGGCAGGAGGCCGGGGTGAGGTCCGCGCCGTCCTCGATGTCGATCCCGGCCGCGCGCAGCAGCTCGTGGACGGTGACGCCGCTCTCCTCCGCCCTGTGGCGCATCCTGCGCAGCCGGCCGTCGAAGGTGTCGAGGTCCGGGTCCGGGCACAGCGACGCCCAGTCCGCCGACACCGGCACCGGCACCGGCACCGGCACCTCGCGCCGCGCCGGAGGTTGCACGAGCTGCTCGGGCTCGAGGTCGATCGAGTAGTACAGGACGCCGCGCGCGATGTAGGAGAAGGGCGCGGCGTGGGTGATCGGGTCGAAGACATCCCGGATCGGCCAGAACCTCAGCAGCCACGTCTCGTCGCACCCGCCGGTGGCATATCCGTCGCCCGGCTCGGATTCACGCAGGTACATGTCCACGCCGTACTCGAAGCGCGGCGGCCCGATGAGGAAGTCGTGGCCTGTGCCGTCCATCATCGACGTGATCGCGACCACGCCGCTCTCCGCGACGAACGTCGCGGAGCTGACCGGCGTCCACGAGGCGTCGGCGGCCCCCGGCTCGGCGTCCCACGACTCCAGGCGCACGGCCGCGACGAAGTGGTAGATCTCGTCGGTGGGAGAGCCCCACGCCGGCAGGTCGGTGCCGTCCAGCCCGAACGTGTTGTACTCGACGTAGATCTCGTCGTCGAGCCTGCGCAGCAACTGTGCCATGTCAACGCCTTCGCCCTGTTGGTGATCATCCTGGCCTGGCGGAGTATGGCCGACCGCACCGACAATCCACGGTGACGTGCGCGTACGGCATGTCAATGCCGCCGGGGTGAGCCGGCGGCAGAGACGTGCACCGTGCTGAGCGACGTGACGCTAGCGCTTGACGGAGACCAGCCGGTCCACGGCGAACGGGACGATCTCCGGCTGCGCCGCCTTCGTGCGCGCCGGGCTCTGACCGCAGAGCCCCAGCAGCAGGTAGTCGATGGTGGCGTAGTCGATGGGGCTGATCACGATGTTGCCGTTCTCGTCCAGGCTCTGGTACTTCGTGCGGTTGACGCCCATGGAGAGCTGGCGGGCGCCGTCCGGACTGGTGTAGGAGTCGGTGGCCATGCCGAAGACGCCGCCGCTGTGCCCCCAGAACCGTCCGCACGGCAGGTCGGTGGCGTAGATGCCGAGGCCGTAGGCCCCTGACACGCCGACCACGGGCACCGTCTTCTGCATCTCGGCCAGCTCGGCCGGGCCGAGCAGCCCGCCGCGCAGCAGCACCCGGTAGAACTGGTTGAGGTCCTCCATCGTGGACACGACGGCGCCCGCCGTGGTGATCCACGACATGTTGTAGACGCTGTAGTCCTTGGGCGGGTCGATGAAGCCGAACATCGACTCGTACGCCTTGGAGTGCGGGCCCGGGATGACCGGCGTGCGCGGGAAGGACGTGTGCCGCAGGCCCGCCTTGCGGATGACGTTGCGGGTGATGTACCGCTCGGCGTTCTCGCCCGTCACCTTCTCCAGGAGCAGGCCGGCGATCAGGTAGTTGGTGTTGAAGTGCGACTAGAGAGCAAAAGTCCCAGGAAAACGGGGGTGTGCAGGGCTCTGGCGTCAGCACAAGGTCAGCACGCAGCAGCCGTGCTGATGGGGGTTGCGTCGAAGCGGGCTTGCATGACGTCAAGGGCTCGGTCCCAGGACTCATCAACGAGGTGGCCGTAAATGGCGTAGGTGATGTTGATGTTCTTGTGGCCGATCCAGCGGGACACGTCGGTGATGGGGATACCGCTGGCCAGTTGCATGGAGACGTAGGCGTGGCGTAGGTCGTGCGGGGTGAAGTCGTCGGGGAGCCCGGCCGCCTTGACCGCCTTAGCGAAGGTCGCGCGGTAGGTGTTGTTGTCGATGAACCGGCCCCGCCGTCCCCGGAACAGTAGGCCGTCGTCGGCGATGCCGTGTGTGTCGATGTGGGCGGCGATGCGCTGGTTGACGAAGGGCGGTAGGGGAGCGTCTCGGTGCTCGCCTTCCTTGCGGTGCTTGAGCGGTCCGAGGGCGTGTGTCTGGGTGACTTGCTGCCGGACGCGTAAGCGTCGTCCGCCGAACATCACGCAGTCCTGATCGACGGCGCGGGCTTCTCCGATGCGTAGGCCGCATCCGGCCATGAGCCAGATTGTCAGCGCCCAATCGCCGGGCATGGCGTCGGCCAGGGCGGTGATCTGTGTCCACGTGGGGACGTAGAAGTCGCGGACTTGGGTGATCTCGGGTAGCTCGATGTCGAAGACGGGGGACTTGCCGATCAGTTCAGCTTTGGCGGCCTCTATGAAGATGGCGTTCAACACGAGGTAGGTGTTGTGGATGGTGCCGGGGGCGTAGCCCGACGCGATCAGGCCCGCGATCAGGTCTTTGATCATCTGCCGTGTGATCGCGTTCAGTGGGAGGTGGCCGATGGCGGGGTTGATGCGGTTCTTCAGTGAGACTGCGTAGCCGGTGCTGGTGCTGGGGGCCAGCGTGATTCTGGCGGTCAGCCACTTAGCCGCGTAGTCGGCGAAGGTGATCGATCCCGCCTTGGGGTCGATGGTGCGGCGCAGGCCGCTCACCTTGTCGGATTTGATTTCCAGGATGAACGCTTCAGCGTCGCGCTTCATCGCGTGGGGGTAGGACTGCTCTTGCTGCTTGGTGCCTCGTCCGCCGAGTCGGTAGCGGACGGTCCAGGAGTGGCCGCACTTGCCCCACACGCGTTCGGCGGTCTTGCGGTCGTCCGCCTTGCGGAGGTCGAGTCTGCGCCCGGCCTTGGTGTCGGCGCATTCGCATTTCTTGATCAGGCTGGCCACGTTAGTTTGTTTCCTCGCTCTCGTTCATCGCCTTCAGTAGAGAGATGGCCTTGTCGGTGAGGGTGCCGCCGGACTGGCGTTCGGCGGCTTCGGTGAGCATGCCGTTCTTGCGGGCCAGGGAGATCCAGTTGGCTGCTGCTCTGCGCTCTGCGCCCACGATCTCGGCTACGTCCTGTACGGGGTTGGGCTCACGCATGAGCACGTACCAGGCGTAGAGGACGGCTACGGCGAGATGGAAGGATTCTGGCCGCCCGGTGCGGCCTGGCTTGGGGTTGTCCTCGACGGTCTGCCGGACGTGCCGCATCGCCCAATCGGTGTGCGGTTCGAGCACGTGGAAGACGCCTTGCTCGCGGCTGAGGCGCTGGAGGTCGCCCTTCAACTCTCGTGCGATGTCGGCCAGGGGGATGGACCGCAGCGTGCCGGTGGTGATGCCTCGGGCCATCAGTTCGGGGTCGTTGGTGGTGATGCGTAGTTCGGTGGGGCCTCCTGTGCTGTTGGGGGACCACCACATGTCCACTTGCCAGCCGTCGTACCACTGCTGGAGGTGGTAGCCCGGCCTGGTGGGAGCCGTCTCTTCCGCTGCGCTTCTGCGCGGTTCCTGTTGTTCGGTCACAGCAACAACGTTACAGCATCCACGGTCACGCCGGAAGCCTGTTCATGTATAGCTTGACTGTCTGCACCTATACACGGGACGATGGATAGACGCCCAGCCGTCGCATTACGGCGGCTCGGGCCTGCCACTCGACAACTGAACAGCGACGACACACGTGGAGAGCGATTGGCCAGCGGAGGAAGCAACCGACTGATGGGCGTGGACGAGGTGGCCGCCTACTTGGGCGTGTCCAAGAGCACGCTCTACGACCGATGGAGGCCCTGGGGGCTGAGGGGGCATCGAATAGGCCGCTACCTGATGTTCAGGGAACGCGACGTAGAAACCTGGATTGACCGCCAAGTCATCCCTTGAGCGCCAGAGGCCGGGCGAAAGTGATCACCTACAGGTTTGAGCAGGTAATTAGGATGAGAGTGGGGCTTAGATGACTTTTTCGGAGCATCAATTTGGCAAGGTATTTCAAAGGTATGCGGGTGGTGTGGCCCGCGAAGGACGCAAGCTTTCCATGGATGCCAGGCTTCTGCTGGCCGCTATTGCTCGTGCCAACAACACCGGCCACGCAGTATTCAAGGATGGAGAGCTGCGGCAGATCCTCAGCCGAGAAAAGTTGGATGGAAGTGTAAAGCCCGCTTCTCGATCCACTGTTTATGGCGCTCTGAAAAAGCTGCGGGCGGCGGGGCTTGTACTCCCCGGTGGCGGGGAAACCTGTGTATGGCTGCCTAGGGAATTCTGGGCGCGCGGATTGGACAAGGGGGCAATGTGTCCGGTTCATCGAACCTGGGAATCGGGCTATGCCTCGAATATCGGCGAAGAGTCCTCCGGCGCAGGACCAGCGTGGTAGTCCTAAGAATCCGGACTCGTTGATCCGAATATTCTGGACTCGACTGTGCTCCTGACGTGCGACAATCCGAGGCCCTCTCTATTCTTATGTCCCTTCGGCGGGTGAGGAGAGACGACGAACCAGGCGAAGAAATAGTTGTGGGGCCAGCTTGCTGGCTGGCCCCACTTAGTTCAGTTATCTAGGTGGCCTGGAGGCCCTAGCCGGAAGGCCCATCGAATAGTTGGACCTAATGGCAGCCCTTTGAGGGGCTGCCATGGATTGAGAGACAATGAGATATCGATTGGAGGGCCGTAGGCCCTGGCTAACAAGATTTGTAATGAGAGTGGTTGTCATCAGATCGCCGTACGCGGCGAAGGAAAGTGTTCCGCCCACCGCCGCAAGCCGTGGGCGGTGACGTCTAAGAGAAACCTGTTCCGGCCGAAGGATTGGAACCGCCGCCGAAGGGCGGTTCTCAAACGTGATGCCGGAGTTTGTTACTTATGCGGGCTGGCTGGTGCCAGCGAGGTGGATCATGTCACCGCCGTAGCCGACGGCGGTAGCTGGGATTACGACAACCTTCGTAGCGCCCATCGGGCGTGCCATACGGCCAAGTCGTTGCAGGACCGCTACCGGCGGTCCAAGGCATGAGAAATGAACTGGGGCGTCGCAAGACCGGTGACTATGTCACCCAGGTTTTCCGCTGCGGGCACTGCGGTGAGCGGGTTCGGGAGACCCGCCAGCTCGGCGCGGGCCGCCCCGGCCCGTGGCGTCGCTACTGCTCGGCCGGGTGTCGTCAGGCCGCCAAGCGCGTACGTGACCGTGAGCAAGCACGGGAGCGCTACCGTCTTGCCAACGGCTTATGTCTGTCGTGCGGTACAAGGATCGAAGTCGAGCAGTTTCATCCATACTGCTCGGCGCGTTGTGATGAAGTTCTTTGGGAGCTGCGAACCCTAGTGAGGTGAGATTTCTCGCCAAAATAACAAGCTTCCCCCTCTAATACAGGATGCGGAGAGAGATACCTCGGCTCTCTCCACTTGTGAAGCCTGTTGAAGGCCCTCGGTGACCTCGTGCCGAGGGCCTTCTTCGTACCCCTACACCATTTGGGAGAACACTGATGATTAGCCATGCCCAGCTTGAGGATATGAGCGCCCTAGAGATCCTAGCCGCCTGGCGTGACGGCGATTTGGACCCCACTATTCGCATCGTGTCTGTGAACGGCGACCTGGATAACCCGAGGTCGCTTACCTACGCCTGGCAGACGACGCCCGAGCATGACGAGCTGCGCATGCGCAC
The DNA here is from genome assembly GCF_040631115.1 of Nonomuraea sp. NPDC005692. NCBI lineage: Bacteria > Bacillati > Actinomycetota > Actinomycetes > Streptosporangiales > Streptosporangiaceae > Nonomuraea > Nonomuraea sp. NPDC005692. Next base: position 270,522 of record NZ_JBEXYU010000008.1, read on the forward strand.
CTGGTAGGCCCCACAGGGGACCAGACGATTGACCATCGAAGGGAGTAACCGAAATGGATGACTCGCCTAGCAACTCCGCTGACGTCATCGCCGACACCGAAATGGGTCAGGTGGCCGAAGCGCCTGTAGAAGGCTCTCAGTTCGATTCTGAGGCCGATAAGTGGAAGAGCCTGAGTCGGACCAACGAAGCTCGCTGGAAGGCCGCCAGCGCCGAGCTGGAGGCCGTGACCGCTAAGAACGCGGAACTGCAACAGGCCATTGCCGACAGCCAGGCAGAGCACCTGCATCAGCTTGCTGTGATCCAGCTCGACCATGCGGCCAAGGACCGTGGCCTAGAGCTTGGCCCTGAGGCCATCGGCCGACTCAACGTGTCATCGTTCATCGACGCGGCCGGACAGGTTGACTCGGCCGCCATCACTGATTTCATCGCCACTCTCGTACCGGCCCCGAGCCAGCCGAGATTTCCTCAGAACGTGGGCATCGGCCCGCAGGGCGGCGGACCGCCAGACAGCCCCAAGTCCGTGCCCTTGGATGCACGGGCACGCCGGTAGACGTTCCTCCAAGAAAGGTTTGTTAGTTAATTGGCAATCAACCCCATCCCTCCGTACGCACATGCGGGGACTCATACTTTTGTACCCACCGAGTGGAGTAGCGAGCTCCTCACCCAGTTTGACCCTCTGCTGGTCTGGGCCTCGCCTCTGGTCGTAAACACCGACTATGAGGGCGACATCACCGCCCAGGGCGACCGAATGGTGGTCAACGGCCTCATCCGGCCCAACGTCGGCAAGTACAACGACGTGGCCGGAATGACGATCGAAGACTTGAAGACCGTTGAACAGTACGTGGACATCACCGAGGCCGATTACGTGGCCTTCTACGTGCGCAACATCGAGACGGTTCAGGTAGCCGGCGCTTTGGCGGCGCCGGCCACATTGGAGTCCATCCGCGCTCTCGCGGCCTCGACAGACACGTTCGTTGGTGTCACCATCGCGGCGTCTGCGTCCAGCCTGCCTCAGGTGGACGTCAGCGGCTTGTCTGGAAGCGTCGCGAAGGGTGAGACGCTGCTGGAAGCCATCTTCGACATGATGGAGAAGCTTGACGGCAGCGACGTACCCGCAGGCCGATACGTGGTCGTCTCGCCTACGGCCAAGCGCTACCTGATGCGCGCCCCTGACGTGGCCAACGCCGCCGCCCTGGGTGAGGCCGGAGCCACCGCCAACGGTGTCGTTGCCCGCCTGGCCGGGTTCACGCTGCTGTCCACCACGGCCATGCCGAACGGTGTTGACATCCTGGCCGGGCACAAGTCGTTCACCACGTACGCCAGCCAGTTCACCGACTTCCGTAGCCAGCCGGTAGAGAAGTACCGGCGTGACCAGATTGACGCCCTGCACCTTTACGGCGCGCGGGTGCTGTCCTTCCCTGGCGGCAAGCAGCCCACCGCGCCCAACGTCGCCGTGCAGAATTCTGAGGGCCTCGTAAAGGCCGCCGTGAAGTGGGCCGCATAAATTCATTCCGACGGCTCAAATATCCCCGAATCCAGGTGATGGGTTCGGGGGTTTTTTGTTTCCAGAGCTGCCGATTTGTTAGTTTCTTCCACCCTCACATGAAGGCGTTACTCCAGGTCGGCGCACAGATGGCGCCCTTCTTAGAAAGTTCGAGACCCGTACTTGGTCGGAGGAACCTCCCCCCACGGGGTCTAATCCGTCTTCAAAAAGTGCATACCCCCTGGGCGGCCCTCTAACTAACCATCCCAACACCCCTTGTCGTTGACCTGCTCTAACTAACTTTCTCGGAGTTTATTCGAGCAGAAGTATTGACACGAGATTCGCGCCTATGACACTTTGCTGATCGCTGGGCTTGATCAACCGAACTGCGAAACAAACAAACTCGGGATCGACTCACCAGCTTCAGACACAAGACAGCCCCAGAGCGACAGTGATTGGTCGTCGCAAGCGCTCTGGGGCTACCCAATCAAGGAGCGTAGCTCATGCAGTCCAACACCGTCGCTGCCCGTCCCCAGGTCTCCCCGATCGTCTACAGCGGCCTTCTGGGCAGGATCGTGCAGACCATCACCCCGCACAGTGAGGCGGACCCTGTGGGCATCCTGGGCGCTCTGCTGAGCGCCTTCAGCTCAGCGATCACCAACCTCCCTCAGGTGGTCTACGGCACGCAGTCTCAGACGCTCAGCACATGGATCGTGCTCATCGGCAACACCGGCATGGGCCGCAAGGGGACGGCCACCCGTGCCGCTCTCCAGGTGGTCAAGGGCGCGCTTCCCGACTGGGCCAAGTCCACCGTCTTGGAAGGTTGCCCCCAGTCTGGACCTGCCTACGTCTCCACCCTGGCGGACATGAGCGGCAACGCTCTGATGATCGAGGAGGAGTTCGCCGACCTGCTGAAGGTCTCTGCCCGGTACAAGTCGTTCGGTAAGGCCATCCGGCGTAGCTGGGAAGGTGCGTCGATCAGCAACCGCACCAAGGAAGCCGTGATCCACGTGGACGCTCCCCACGTGTCCATCATCGGGAACGTGACTCCCGCTGAGTTCGCGGCCAGCATCGGCAAGGCTGACCGCGCCGGGGGCACCCTGAACCGCTTCCTGTGCCTGTACGTGGAGAGGTCCAAGAAGATCAAGCTCTCGGAGCAGATCAGCGCAAGCGCCTGGTCGGACCTGATGCGGCCTCTCGTCAGGGAGTTCCGCAACGCCGTCGCCTATGCCAGGGACGTGGAGGAGATCACGGTCTCGCGCAGCGCCATGGCGCTGTGGGATGACAAGCTGTCGGAGATGATCGACGCTCTCACGCTCGGGCGTGAGGCAATGGAGCAGTTCGCCGCACGTGCGGCTGACTACGTGTGGCGGCTCAGCGCCCTGTACGCGCTGGCCGACCGGAGAGACGAGATCACGACTCGGGACCTGGAGGCCGCCGTGGGCCTGGTCTCCTACATGTGCGACTCAGTGACCTACCTGTCGCCCGAGGTCGCACACGGTGCCGGGGCGGCTGAGGAGACGCTCGCCACGCGCGTGGAGCAGTTCATCAAGGCCGCTGGGCCTGAGGGCGTCAACAGCACGGCCCTGTTCCGCAAGTTCGGCCGCAAGGCCGCCGAGATGAACGAGATCATCGCCGAACTCCCCAGCGTGACCATGGGCAAGGTGCAGCCTCAGGGCGGGGGCAGGCCCGCCCTGGTCTACCGCTACGAAGCCCCGGAAGAGACTTCGGAGCGCTCGAATGAACTTACTGATCTCGACTCGGAGGAGCTTCCCGAGATCTTCATGGAGGACACCGCCGAGATTGAGGAGGAGCCCGCCGAGTCGACCGCCACCGAGGAGACGGTTCCGGAGGAGGAGCCTGTTCCGCCCGTGGAGGCTCCCGCCTTCCTGCCCTTCCTAAGCGATGACGAGTGGGACGAGATCGACGCCGCCCAGAGCGTCACGCCCGAGCCTGAGGCGGCCCCTGAGCCCGAGCCAGTGGAGGAGACCACCGAGGAGCCTGCCGTCTCGGAGGAGGCCGTCAAGGCGTATCTGTCCTCCCCTGCGGGGGCGGAGATGCTTCAGGAAATCCTGATGACCATGATGGCCAAGCAGGCCGCCGCCAGCGCTCCTCAGGCGGCCACGGTGACCAAGGCTTCTCGCAGGAGCCGGGCCAAGGGCACCCCTGAGGCGCTGTTCCAGGCTCCCGAGGTGGCCGCGTAGTAGTCCCGGCACCACCAGGCCCCCGGCTTCACGGCCGGGGGCCTGTTCCATCGGTACGTCAGCCCCGTACGTGAAATCACAGACGTACAGGGCCACCGGCCGGAGCGGCTGACTCAGAAGTCAGCGACGGCCAGCCACCAACCGAGTGCCCCCGCCAGTAAGAAGAACGGGGCAAGGACGTAGAGATCGCGTCGGCGCATCAGGCCGTCACCGGCGGGTGAGGGCACGGATGGTTCACGTGTCGGTTCGGGCAGCAGACCATGCCAATCGTGAGGAACCGTCCTCCGGGCAGCCACTCGCCCCACTGGACATCCACCCCACGGGGCAGCAGATCGATAGCCGTGGACAGACGCGCCACCACAGGTATCCGGTCACTGTCCGGCCGTTGTGCCGCATACTCCGCCGCCATCCACTCACCGGCCTTGTTCGCGTCAACGAACGTCTCGGCGATTCTCGATCGTGGCTTGGCCAGCCATTCGCCTGTCCGCATGGGCGGTAGCGGTGAGGTGGCGAAATCTGCCGAAGTGGTCCGACGCTCAGCCTCGTGCTTCAGATCAGCGCCATTGCCGATCCACGTGTATGCGTGCCAGTGCATCGTTCCCCGTACATTCGATGGGGACGGCCCCTGCCTGATTCAGGCGGGCAGGGGCCGTCTCGGTGGCGGTACTAGATGGTGGTCATCCCTGCGGCGCGTAGCTCGTGTCCCGTGAACCGGAGAGTCCCGGCGTCCGGGTTCTTCGAGTCACGCAAGGCGAACGTGTCGGTCTCGCCCGGAATCTGGGCGATCTCGACGCAGGATTCGCCCTCGCCGTCCTCGTTGTTGTTGCCGCCGCACAGGCGGCGGAACTCCAGGTGGCCGAGGTCCTTGGCGTACAGGTCCATCTGTCTGCCCTCCTTCACACTCGGGCCGGATGGCCCGAGGTGGTTGCACGGCTGGTGGCGGGGTTCGTCAGCCACCGGCCGCGTGTCACTTGGGGAGCCCTGGCCGTACCACCTGGGGTACGTGTCTGCGGAAGGACGGCCAGGACCCCCACCCCGGCGGGGAAGAAAGAGCACCGGGGATACTGCACCCCGGCTGAGGCTTGACGGGTCGGTCAATGTTTCTCAGCCGGGGTTGTCTGGAGACGGGCCCCCTATGCGGCCCGCCGGGTTTCACGGTCCGTTACGGCCGGCTGCACGTCATGTAGCCGCATCAGCAGCTCACGAGCCACCACGTGATGCATGTCGTACTCGTCGAACCTGACGACGGCGTTTCTCTCGAACGGCACCAGCGGCGGTAAGTAAGGAACAAACACATCCGCCCGCACCCCATGCGGCGAGCAATCGGCCACAGTGAAGACCGCAGCGTTACGCCGCAGGTGCGAACACTGCGAGATCGCCTCGGGGATGCACGTACGGCAGGTGGGTGGCGCATTGGTGTAGCCGTCGCCCTCGTCCCCGTCACCGGACAACAGCCACCAGATCCGGCCCGTGTCCCGATCTACAGCGGACCGCGCGCACACCTGGCACAACCGCTTTTCCATGCAGCGCCACTGCCTGAGCGTGTTGACCGTCGTGAAGTCGGGTCGGCCCGTGCGATTCTGGCCCTGTCGCAGGAGGAGGGCACCGTTGCGGAAGTCGCCCCGTTGGGGCACGGCGTAGCTCAGTCGCAACCCGCCATGGCGCGGTGCCCACTTCAGCGGAGGGTTCTGAGCCTCTCCTGTCCAGCCGATCACGTACGGGTAGCGAAAACCCGTCTCCGACACCTTCGTGATCAGCGTCACAACGCCTCCCGGTCATAGCCGGGGGTGGACGCCGGGCGCAGCTTCTCAAGGCTGGTCATGTGTGCCCCATGCTCATGGCGATCTCCAGGGCGACATCTTGGGGCCGGTGCTCCGGTACCACTCGCATGCGGTCGGCAAGCGCCGCGTTGTCATCGGCCACGCGCGCCAGCTCGACCATGTAACTGCCCGACCGCGCCCCCAGCGTGACAGTGGCCACCTTCCATCCGGCGTCGGCGTAGATGACCAGTTGCGGGGGATGCCAGAGCGGTTCGGCAGGCGACTCCGGCCCGCTCTGGCCTGGGTTGCTGGAACAGCGCTTGACGAGCTGGGCGTTCACTCCCGACACCGTCAGATGGGGAAGAACCCGTTCAAGCGCGTCACGCTGCGCGTTCGCAGCGTTCTCCGGGATCGAGTCTCCTACCGTGTCATCAGTTGCGGGGGTGGGGTGCGTGAGGGCCATGGCTCGACGGTAGGAGCGGGCGCGAAGCACTCTCAACGAGTGTGCTTGAACTTGCTCGTAATTAACTAACTTCGGCGATGGCTGCCGCGATGAGTTGTCGGGCCGCTGTTCCGTAGACAGCCAACTCCGACAGATGGTTGAACCCCTTGACGTACTGGGCGATCTCCGATGGTTGGTTAACGTTGATCTCCGCAGTAAGTAGCTCCACCTGGACCAACGTGTCATCGAAGATGTTGAACGCCTCGACTGGCCACATCCGCCGGTCGGCATCGCGCGGGATGATGCCGAGAGACACGGATGGAAGAGACATGATCGCTAGCAGGTGGCCTAGTTGCCCCGCCATCACCCCTGCGTCGCCGATACGACTCCGCAAGACCCACTCCTCCACCAAGACCGCGAAGCGATGGCTTCCCTCATGCAAGAGCCGAGCACGCGCTACACGCGCGGCTACGGCCTCGGCTACGTCGTTGGGAGCCTCTCTGAAGGCAGCGATGGACGACAGCAACGACTCGGCGTAGGCGGCCGTCTGGAAGAGACCTGGGATGACATTCGAGCAGTAGACACGGAAGTGCCGCACCTGCTCATACATCTTGATCTTTTGAAGTTGAAGCTGACGCAGCCCAGTCCTTTGAAGCCGCTTCCACTCCACGTACATGAGGTCGGCCGCTCGCGACGCTGCGATCAGTTCTGTGCTCTGATCCTCGGCTCCACAGGCAGCACACCACGTGCGGATGTCCGACTCCGAGGGAACGGTGCGGCCATGCTCGATTTTGGATGCCTTGGACTCATGCCACCCCGCCATCTGTGCGACAGCTCGGGCCGTCAATCCGGCGTCAAGGCGAATTTCGCGTAGGCGCTGGGCGATGCCCTGGCGTGCCTGCTGGGCGCTTGAAGATGGCGAGGTACGCATGTGTGTGGATCAGACGAGCCGATACTCCGCATGGTCAACCGCACGTTCCCAGACCGCCTCAAAGGCGGTTAGGCACTGCTTGATCACATGGAGATCGCGAACCAGTTCCTCCCCGAGGTAGCGCCCGTCTCCGGCGAACAGACCGAAGCGAATCAGGTGGTCATCGAACACCCACAGGTCGTTTCCGGGGAGTAGCAGGTCGGATGCCTGCCGCCGGGGGAGCCATCGGACCAGTTCCCCGGCCTTGATGTTCATCGAATCGGTCACGGAGTGCTCGAACCGGATGTAGTCGGTAACGGGCTCAGACACGATGCGCGCCCGGCGAACCAGTACACCCCTTGCGCGGGCTTCCCCAATGAGTTGATGCCAGTCGCGTTCCCGCTGTGTGCGGTCGTACGGCGGCCCTCCCTGCCATGCGATGAACGACGGGTCATCGGGGACATAGGCGTCCCGCATCTCCAGGTGAACCGCCGAGTGCTGGGCGCTCGCCAGCATCTCCTCAAAGGTCATGAGCGGCTCCATCACATGCCTCCATCAGGAGCTTGGCCATACGTCGCGGGACGCGGACGATCTTCTCATTGTCGGGGATCGGGCTACGGGCGGCGACTTGGGCAAGATCTTCCGGCCCGGTCACTTCCCACCCTTGTATGACGATGCTGCCGTCCGACTCGTCCACCCAAACAGAAGGACAGTTGTTCCCGTCCGTGTTCGGGTCGATGCCGATGAACCGTAGCGCCATGGTGCCCTCCGATGCTCCGAGTGTGCTCCAACTTGCATCCGTGAGCCTGAACCGCGAACGAGAAGCCGTCAAGGGAGACCGTCGAAACGTAGTCAGCACAACGTCAGCACCGGTGCTGACAACAGGCATGAGCAACCCGGAACAACAAGAAGCCCCAGACTCACGATTCAGGCTGTGAGCTGGGGCTTTATCTTGTGTTTGACCAGGTCAGACCTGGCATGCTACGGCGGATGTAGGTAGTTGGTGTTGGAGTAGATCCCCGGCGTGGCGCCCGGCTCGCCGGTGGGCGTGGCGGCCAGGCCCAGCTCGACCAGCTCCCGGCGGGAGAAGGTGCGGAACCGGTTGTCGTCGAGGCTCTCGAACGTGCCCTGGAGCAGCGAGGGGAAGGCCGGGCCCACGTGGTCGGCGATGTGGCTCGTGTGGTTGAGCAACATCCGCACGGTGATCTTCTGGCCGCGCTCGCCCGGCACCACGTCGGGCAGGTAGCGGGCGATGGGGGCGTCCAGCTCGACGGCGCCGCGGGCCACCTGCTGGAGCAGGGCCACCGCGGTGAACGTCTTGGTGATGCTGCCGACCCGGTGCAGCATGCCGGGGCGCACGGGGCGTCTCGTGGCGACGTCGGCCACGCCGGAGGCGCCCCGCCAGCCGCGCTCGCCGTCGCGGACGGTCGAGTAGATGCCGTACATGCCGGCCTCGTGCACGGCGTCCAGCGACTGCCGCAGCGCCTGCCGGTCGAGCCCGGTCTCCCGCGCCGGGGCGGCCTGGGCCGGACTGGCCGCCAGCACCATTCCGGCGGTCAGGGCGATGGCCGAGGCGTTCTTTCCAAGCGTCCGGATGTTCATGGCGTAAGCATGATCCAAACGCGGTTTCGCGGTCAGTCCCGGCTGTCATCGGCTGCACATGACAGGAGTCATGAACGGTCCCGAAAGGGACGGCACGCGTGTGTCGCCTCTCGCGAGGGAGGGCCGAAACTTACCGCTACCCAGAGTTGTCACTTATTTACTCTACGTATAACCTGAAGGCATGACACGTCTTCCCGCCCTCGCTCTGAGCGCCCTGGCCACCACGCTGGTCGCGGTCTCGCTCCCCGTCCCCGCCCACGCCGCCACCGGCACGTTCTTCTACACCAGGGCCAGCAACGGACGAGAGACCACCCTCAACATCCCGACGCCCAACGGCGCCTGCCTGCCGGTCTCCGGCGGCGCCCGCGACGCCCACAACGACACCGACGCCGACGCCACCATGTACACCGACAGCAACTGCACCGTCTTCGCCGGATTCGTCGGCTCCCGCAACTTCGAGACCTTCACCGCGCCCTTCCCGACCTTCGTCAAGTTCGGCTAGAGACACCGGCACCGCCTTCTCCACGCGCAACCCCTCACTCCGGGTTCTGCCACCCGCGCTCCTGCGAGACATCGACGTCCCAGCCCCCGCCGCCCGGGGGCGCGGATCGTCGCCGGGTCGCGGCGGGCCCGATCGTCTCGGCGATGATCCTCTGTCGGTCAGGGCTGTCAGCATGGACAGACGATCGCGACAGCCGCTGACGGTGCACGAACGGAAAGCGCGCCTTCCGGCATGAGCTTCGACGACGTGCTCAGCGCCGCCTGTTCCGGCCCAGGCCGTCACGGTGCCTGGGCCGGCCACTTCTTCGGGGCCGTCGCGGTCGACGGCTGGTGCCTCGTCGTCGAACCCAACGGCGGCATGGGGATCACCCGAGGGATCATGGAACGGTTGTCGGCCGGTACCCGGCTCGTGTCTCACTACCGCAACGTCAACGCGGTCAGTTACTTCTTCTGGGTGGAAGACGGCGAGATACGGCTCAGCTTCGAGTCGACCAGCCGGACGAGCTGGCCCCGGCCGACGACTTCGCGTTCCGTGCAGGGACCGTCTTCGCGCTGGCGGAGCACCTGACGGGGGTCAGGCTGACAGCGCAGCTCCTGGAGGCGCCGACCTACCTGTGCGCGGTCGCACCGCACCCGCACTGACCGTTCTCGGCGGCGACGAACCCCGTTGACGTGGGACGACAGGGCACCGACGGTGACCGGTTCCGGGCCGGACAGATCGGCCTCGGCAAGGGCGGCGTGGAAACGTTCGGAGCGGGTCAGGGCGTTGGGGCCCGGCAGCGGACGGGTGGCGATGAGCGCGGGAGCCCACAGGCGGCGTCGCATGACTCGCCTGCTCTGGGTGAGCCGGGCGGTCAGCAGGTCGCGCCGGGGTTCCTGCCCACGCACCTGGCCGGTCCCGAGGCCGCTCCCCGGGCTCGGCCGCGCCGGCCGGGTGATGCTCAGGGGCTCGCGGGCGCGGACCGCCACACGAGGGCGCGCCGCGAGCCGTCGGGGGCCTCGGCCCACCCGGTGATCTCGCCCTGCGCGTTGATGGCGTTGGCCATCGTGGCGGTGCCGGTCGCCGGGTCGGGCAGCAGGGCCGGCGCCGCGCCGGGCCCGGTCCAGACCGCCGCGTGGGCGGCGGTGCCGGCCCCCGTGCAGGTGTGCGTGCCGGCGATCACGTCGTCGTCGTTGACGGCCTTGGGCGCGGCCACGCCGCCGGCGTCGGGCAGGCGCCGCATGCCCTCCTCGGCACTCCAGATGTAGCCGCCCGCGAGCACGCCGTCCGTGCCGAGCGCCGCCTGGCCGACGATGTGACCGTCGCCGTTGATGCCCTCGGCCTGGCTCCACTGGCCGCCGAGCGTGCCGAGCTCGGTGATGACGCCGTCCTCCCAGAGGAAGGCCCGGTGGGTCCGCTGGCTCGCCGGGCCGGGCGGTTCGAGGCGGCGCTGGGTGCCGGCGATCTGCCCGGCCGGGTTGACGGCCGCCGCATAGCTGCCGGAGACGGCGGCGAGGTCGGTCCTGACGCCGTCCTGGATGCGGAACGCCTGGTAGCGGGCCGTGCCGTTGGGCAGCAGGTACCGATATTCGCCCACGATGACGCCCGCGCTGACGTCGCGGACCTGGGCGGAGTAGCCGGCGAAGGTGCCGAGGTCGGTCATCGTCCCGGCGCGCCAGTGGAAGACGTGCCCCTTCTCCGTCGCCGTGTAGCTGCTGCCGACGACGTTGCCGTCCTCGTCGAGCGCGCCGGCGTATGCGTGGCCGCCGCCGAGACTGCCCAGATCGACCACCTGCGCGCCGTCCCAGACGGTCGCCCGCTGCTCGCCGGTCGCGCTCACGCTGGAGCCGGCGATCTGTCCCAGGTCGTTGATGTCGAGTGCGTTCCCGGTGACGCCCAGGTCGGTGACCTCCCACTGGTCGGTGATCGCCGGGCAGCCGTCCGCCGCGGCCGGGCCCGCGCCCGCCGCCTGTCCGGCCATGAGGAGGATGCTCGCCAGAATGGTCAGGTTCATGCGCGTGGAACTCATGATCACCTCACTGTTCGAAGAGCCAGCAAAACGATCACCAACATACGAGCGCGATCGCCGGCCGCCAAGACATGAAGGGGAACGTCACCATCCGTCCGTGGGCGACCTCGGAAGCCGTCAGCCGAGCTCCCGGGCGACGGGCAGAGGCGACGCCGTCGCCGCGGTGGCCCGTGCCGCTGGTGCGAGCCTGACGTGCGGGGCGCGCCGAGCCACAGCCTGCTGGACGTGCTCGCCCTGGCAGTCCAGGTCGTTGACGTCTCGCTGACTGGGCTCGAACCAGCGTCCACCCGGTCTGAAGAGCCGGGCGCTCTACCACTGAGCTACAGCGAGTCTTCCGATCATCGCGTATCAGGGCTCCTGCCCGTCACCCGGAATCGGGCGCGAGGGGAGATCCGACACGACCACGCCGGCGGCCAGGCCGTGAGCGGCGTCATCGGCCATGTCGGGCTTGATCCGCCTGCCGCCGAACACCCCGGCCCGGCGCAGCAGCGACGCCCATACCGGATCGGCGATCGTCACCCCGTGCACCAGCTCCGGCGTGGGGTTGAACCGCACCACCCGGTGCTCGGCGGGACCGGCGGTCCAGCCGCTCTCCGCCGGGTCAAGCCCCGCCTCGCCGCACGCCCGTTCCACATCCGCGCGGGTGCACGTCACCCGCCCGGACAGCACCTCCCACGGCAGGGGCAGCGCCGCCCACGCCTTCGTGTTCGGGTCAAGGTCGCCGCCGGTCTGCTGGTGCCACCAGGCCAGGTCCGCGGCCATGAGCCGCATCGCCTTGCCGGGACAGGCGGCGTCCAGCAGCGGCAGGGCGTCCATCGACTGGAGGCAGGCCAGCCAGCCGGCGCGGGCGGCGTTGTACGCCTGAGCGACGGTGTTCCAGGTGGAGGAGTCGTCGCCGCGGCGCACCACCATCGACTCCCGGTCGAGCGGACGGACCGACCACACCTTCTCCAGCCGCTCCGCGCACTGTCGCATCACCGTGTACCAGGCGCCCAGCATCTCCCCTCGTTCGGCGTCGGACAGCCGGGCGAGGACGGACGGCTTGGCGTACGCGACCGCGATCATCGCCCAGTCGGTGTCAGGGTTGTTCTCGCAGCGGGCCAGGAGCATCTGCGCGATGTCGTCGAACGGGTTGTCCCTGCCGCGCAGGCTGAACTGGCGGCGCAGGTTGCGGCGCGCGGTGAAGTAGGCCACGAAGCAGGCAGCGTCCGTGTCCGCCGTGAACCTGTCCCGGGGGATGCCGGCGGCGAAGCCGCTGCGGCCGACCAGCACCAGCCGCCGCAACTCCTGGCCGTCACCGAGCTTGGCAGCCTTGGCCGAGAGACGTCCGAGCGCGCGGAACCTCCGGTTGTACTGCCGCTTGGACAGGTCGATGCCGCCTTCCCGCCGGGCCGCCCGGTTGAGCCGGCCGTGCCTGAAGTCGGCCCGGTCCGGGCTCCACCCGATCTCCTGCCCTGCGAGCTGCGCCACCTCCGCCAGCGACACAGGGTCGTCGGCGTTCCTCGCCGTCCACTCCGTGTGCGCGAACAGCCGTGCCACCGCGGCGAGCTGCTGCCCGCCGCCCCGCGGCCGCGTGAACTCCTCCGTCATGGAGGTCACGTAGCCACGGCGCCGGGAGGAGTGCATTGCCGCCCGGTCGAGGGTGAGTCGCTCCGGTGCGGAGAGCGAGCCGTCGAGGGCGAGCGAGATCAGGTCCGCGACGTCTTCGGGGCGCATGCGGCGGTCGAGCGAGCGGTGCAGGTCGAGCAGAGGCGTGGCCGTCATCGTGAGGGCTCCTGAGGCGTCATGGGGAGGTCAGCCCTGGCGTGTCACCGGCGCTGGGCTCGGAGGGGCTGCCCGCCGTCGTCCAGTGCCTCGTACGGCTCGGCGTCCCCGGGCACGGCAGGCCCGTCAGGTGGGCTCACGGACGCCTCAGGCGTGGAGGGCCGGCAGCGATCAGCGGGCCACTGCCGCCGGGGCCGCGGGCTGGAACCAGGCGGTCGAGGGTGGCGACAGGAGGCAGTAGATCACGCCCGCGGCCAGAGCGAGGCCGAGGAGGCCCGGGATGCTCGGTCCGCCGATCAGTCCCCAGAGCTGGCTGAACGCCAGGATCACCTCGACGGCCACCCCCGTCCAGCGGACCCACGGCTGCCGCGATCTCATCCTGGCCACGACCAGGCCGATGGCCGCGCCGATCACGACATTGACCAGGATGGGGATCAGCAGTATCCCGACGAGTGCCCGCTCCACGAGGCCCGTCAGCATGATGATGAGAGGCAGGGCCATCAGCACCACTTGAACGCACATGACGGTTCGCGCGGCGCGCAGTATGGCGGGTAACGGCAGGATTCGCTCGTTCATCGGTCTCCTCCAGCAGATCAACCTATTTCCCGTGATCTCTTTTCATTATCGGCCCTGGCGTCCGTCCTGCCGAAATCTGGCACAAAAACGCAACAGACCGGCGTGACACCTCGTGAAGAGAGAACGGCTCGGATGAGCCGTGCGCCCCTTTCGGGGCCGCACGGTCGGGTCGGACGCGGCCGCTCAGCGCGTTCCCGGCTCATCCGGCAACCGCACGACGGCGGCACCGGCCTGCGCCTCGCCGAACCCCCAGCCCGCGACGACGGAGCAGCCGGCCGCTTCCACGACATCGGACCACGGCCAGTGGCCGGTGCCGCAGTAGAAGCCGCCCTCGCTGCGCGCGTCGTCCTCGCTGAGGCAGAGCATGCGCAGGTGGTCGCGCAGCGCGGGATGCGTGACCGCGCCCAGCCTCTCTTCCCAGGGCTCGCCGGCGGAGCGGGCGCGTCCCATGTCGGAGATCGACACCAGATGTCCGGGGCCACGTTCGGTGAACGTGGCGGCCCGCATCGCATCGGCCGGCGTGCCGTCGGTGGCGACGCGCAGCAGCACGGTCAGCCAGCCGTTCAGCTTCTCGGCCTCCTGGCCGGTCAGGTCGACGCCATGACGGCCCAGCAGCGGCCCGAGCTGCGCGCCGCGCACCAGCACGCCGTCGGCCTCATCGACCCAGGAGACGGCCCGCAGGTCCGCGACGAAGGCGTCACCGAACGGCCGCGGGCCCTTGTGCCCGCCGTCACCCCACGCCCCCGTTCCCGCCACGAGTTCGGCGTCGAACCGGAACAGCGACTCGCTCAGGTCGAACCGCCAGGTCCACGGAGAGAAGGGGTACTCACCGTCCGGATCCGGCAGGTGCCTGGCCTTCCCGTCGGACAGCGCCTCCGGGGTGGCCCAGGGGTTGGGGAACAGGAACTCGTCGAAGGGGTCCGAGGCGTAGTACACGCCGTACCCGGCGGCGGGGTCCACGTCCGCCTGTCCGTCCAGCAGGATCGCGAAGGCATCGGCCAGCGCGGTCTCCCACTCGCTGTGGTCAGTCGCCGGAACCGTCTCGGGTGTCACGATGAACGCTCCTTCATGTCGTGTCGCGCGGGTTGTCGCAAACTATCGGGACTTCCCGGCGGGCCGGGCAGGCGTACGACTACCCGCGAGCCCGTGACCGGCGGCTGAGTTGTCTGCGGTGCACCACGAGGCCGGCCAGGGTCAGCAGTGAGACGAGACCGAGCTGCCACCAGTTGTCCGGGCTGCCGCCGAGGTCCAGGTCGGCCGCGTGGTTCACCGCGTGCAGCGTGTTGGCGACGAGGAACCCGACCAGCACGATCGACAGCACGTCGCGCCACACCAGCGCGCTCAGCATCATCAGCCCGATGCCGATCTGGAAGACCCCGGCGTCGTGCAGGAAGTGCACGTGATTGGGGAAGCGGGCGAAGACCGCGAAACCCGCCGGGTCGATGCGCATCCACACGCCGAAGACCAGCATCGTCAGCGCGCCGACCGCCACGGCCACCTGGACGAAGATCCTGGCCGGCCTGCTGTAGCCGTTCATCATGTCGTGTCCCTTTCCTGTGCTTGCTCTGGTGAGAGGACGAGCACCGACGGCGGCGTGTGACACCGATCGGCCGGGCGGGTTCTCAGCGCGCCTTCAGCCCGTCGGGCACGCTCGGGTGCACCGGGGTCCAGCCCAGGTCGCGGGTGGCCCTGGCGTGCGAGACCCGCAGCGTGGTGTCCATCAGCAGGCAGCCCAGGTACGGCACGGCCAGCCTGACCAGCCATCTCGGCGTCACGACGGGGCGCGGCGTGCCGTGCGCGCGGGCGACCGCGGTCAGGAAGTCGCGCCAGCTCATCGGCCGGTCGTCCACGATGTTGTACGCCTGCCCCGCGCCGCCGCGTTCCATGGCCGCGACCGCGGCCGCCGCGGCGTCGTCCACGTGGACGAAGGAGGTGGTGCCCGTTTTGCCGCGCGGCAGCACCGGCGCCCGCCTGCGCATCAGGTCGGCGAACAGGTCGCTGAAGGCGTTCCTGCCGTAGAACATGCCGTAGCGCAGGGCGATGCCCTCGATGCCGGCCGCGTTGAACACCTGGCTCTCGGCCGCCACGCTGGAGTCGGTCACCAGGTCGGCGACGGTGCCGACGCGCACGCCGAACTCGTCGTCCTCGGTCAGCACGCGGTCGCCGTGGTCGCGGTAGCCGTACCCGGTGATCAGCGACTGGGTGACGAAGCGGCGCGCGCCGACGGCCCGCGCGGCGTCGAGCAGGTGCGCGGTCCCCCGGTCGCGCAGGGCGAGGGTGGGGTCGTCGGGGCGCAGCCTGCGCGAGGCGTCGCGCAGCGCCGTGGCCTGGTGCATGACCACGTCGGCGGCGTGCCCGTCGAGCGCGCGCAGCAGCGCGTCCCGGTCGAGCACGTCGGCGACGACGGCGTCCGCGCCGCGATCGGCGACGAGCCGCCGCTTGGCGGGATCGCGGACGACGGCGACCACCTCGTGCCCCGACGCGGCCAGCGCCGACAGCAGCGGAAGCCCGATCGCGCCGGTCGCCCCGGCCAGCAGCACCTTCATCGTCCCTGCTCCTTCACCCGTCGCCCGTGTGTCACGGAGATCTCCTCGTCCTGATGGACAGCACCGCGAGGACGGGACAGCCGGTCCCGATGTGACAGACCGGGACGGGAAGACGCGCGGGCGGTCGTCGATCTCTAGTGGCCGCCCGGCTGTTCGCCGGGGCCGGAGGCGCAGGAGATGATCAACGTGATGAGGTCGCGCATGGGGGTCAGGAGCTCCGGATAGGCGTCGGCGTTGAGGTCGTACAGGCGCAGGGTGCCCTTGCGCCGTACCGTCAGCAGATCCGCGTCGCGCAGGATCTTGAGGTGGTGGGAGGTGGCGGGCTGGGACAGCTCCAGGTGCGCGGCGATGTCACCGACGCTGCGGGGCTCCGCGGACTCCAGAAGGTGGACGACGATCTCCTGCCTGCGCTCGTCCCCCAGGGCGGTGAACAGCGGCCGGGTCCGCGCGAACAGCGCGAGCACGTCCCGGGCCTCGATCGGGCCGCTCATGCGGGCAAGGAGTCGCGCACGGCGGACAGGCGGCCGACCGGCAGCGCCCTGGCGGCGCCTTCGGCGATCCAGCCGTCCAGCATCATCCGCGTCTGCGCGCGCACCTTCGTGAAGTGCGTCTCCAGGTAGCGGCGCAGGTCGAAGGGGAGCAGCCAGGGCAGTACGCGCAACGCCAGCCCCACGGCCCAGGAGGGAAGGGCGACGGGGGCGCGCAGCCCGTGCTGGGCGGAGACCACCGCGACGGCCTCCCGGACGGCCGCGGCGGCGTCCCGCAACCGCGTGCCCGACGCGGGCAGCCGCCAGCCGGAGGACTCCAGCTCGGCGATGTAGGGGATCATCCGGGCGGCGGTGAGCTCCCCCGCGCCGGCCCGCGTCACCCGCCTGGCCCGCACGCCGCCGGCCCGTAGCGCGGCGACGACCTGCGGGGCGCGCGCTCCGGTGACGCCCGTCGCCGTGCCGGGCGGCACCCAGTACGCCACCCCCGGCGCGGGCACCTCGCGCTCCAGCGGCGCGTGGTAGGCGAGCAGCGTCGGGGTCACCTGGACGATCTGCTCCTGCGGCCAGACACCGGCGAGCGTGCGCAGATCGCCGGGATCCTGGCCGATGGTGACCACCGTCGCGGCTCCGGTCACCTCGCGCAGCGCGGCCGTCCACTGGCCGCGCAGCGCCGGTGAGTCCACGCAGAGCCACACCATGTCCCACCGTTCGCGGGGCGGCTCGCTGTGCACCTCGTACGGAGTGATCCGCTCGGTCACCGGCGCCCGCCCCCGCCTGAGCCGGTACAGCGGAGCCCCTTCCCAGCCCTCCCGGCCCGGCCGCACGAGGTAGCTGACCCGGGCCCCACCCGCGGCCAGCCACGCCCCGAAGACCTGCCCCAGCGCGCCGGCACCGACAATCAGCACCTTCGTCATCACTACTCCATACATCTAAATATTTGGATGTAAGGAACATACCACCGCAGAAATCTCCGGCGTCCGCGGCGTCTTTCCGCGCCGCCGACACCTTGACAGCGGGCCCCGGGCTGCCGATGATCGAGGCGCTATACCGATTTATCTCCAGCCCCCCTGCAGCCTCGCGAGAACGAGTGGACTGGACTTAACCGATATAGCAAATCATCCCCCATGCACTGAGGAGCCGATCGTGAGTTCACCGCTCATGCGGAGAAGGACCCTGCTGGCAGCGCTGGCCGCGACCACCGTGGGTGCCGCGTTACCCACCGCGGCACACGCCGAGCGCCGCGCGGCCGCCAAGACCGGCCCGCTCTCGGTGGTCTACATCGAGGTCAACAGCGAGAGCATGACCAACGTCGCGAAGTACACGCTCGCCAGAGGCGGCGCGCAGGTGTTCGACATCGCGGTCATCTTCGCCGCCAACATCAACTACGACGGCACGAAGGCCTACCTCCACTGCAACGAGAACGTGCAGCGGGTGCTCGACAACGTGGCGACCGAGGTCCGCCCGCTGCAGCAGAAGGGCATCAAGGTCCTGCTGTCCATCCTCGGCAACCACCAGGGCGCCGGCTTCGCGAACTTCCCGTCCCAGCAGGCCGCCGACGCGTTCGCCCAGGAACTGGCCGACGTGGTGACGACGTACGGGCTCGACGGCATCGACTTCGACGACGAGTACGTCGAGTACGGCAACAACGGCACCGGCCAGCCGAACGCCTTCTCCTTCGTCTACCTGGTCCAGGCCCTGCGCCGGAAGCTGCCTAACAAGCTCATCACGCTGTACGACATCGGCCCGGCCGCCGATCGCCTGTCCTACAACGGCGTGAGCATCGCCAACACCTTCGACTACGCCTGGAACCCCTGGTACGGCACCTGGTCCGTGCCGAACGGCCCGACCTCCAAGTCCCGCCTGTCGCCGGCCGCCGTGTCGTTCACCGGCACCAGTTCGTCCACCGCCGCGTACCTCGCCCGCCGTACGGTCAGCGAGGGGTACGGCGTCTTCCTCACCTACAACCTCACCTCGGCGAACACCGCCTCCTACATCTCGGCGTTCACCAACAAGCTCTACGGAAGCTCCGCCGTCTACACCCCCTGACGTCTCCCCCGCGGACGCAGATGAGGGGCACCCGGACGGGTGCCCCTCACCGGGAACGTGCGGTCAGCGGCCGAGCCGCAGGGTGACCAGCTCGAACGGCCGCAACGTCACCGGGATCGACCGGCCGGGCCGCTCGGGCTCGGCCAGCGGGCGCTCCAGCAGGTCGGTCACGGTCACCGAGGTGACGGGGAAGCCGGCCGTGAGCGTGGCCGCCGCCCGGCCGCCGCGCGACTCGTGGAAGCGCACCACGACGTCGCCGCTGCCGTCGTCGGCCAGCTTGACCGCGGTGATCACGACCGCGTCGTCGTCCACCGTGACCAGCGGCGCCACCTCGGCGGCGCCGGACAGCACCCGCTCGGGCAGGTTGAGGAACCAGCCCTCGCGCACCGCGTCGCCGATCGTCGCGCCGGGCAGCAGCGCGTGCCGGAAGGTGTGCCTGCCCTGGTCGGTCTCGGGGTCGGGGAAGCGGGGGGCGCGCAGCAGCGACACGCGCAGGGTCGTGGTGGTGCCGCCGTCCTCGCGCACGGTCCGGGTCACGTCGTGGCCGTAGGTGGAGTCGTTGACCACGGCCACGCCCCAGCCGGGCTCCTCCAGGTGCACGAACTTGTGGTTGCACGCCTCGAACTTGGCCGCCTCCCAGCTCGTGTTGGTGTGGGTGGCGCGGTAGGCGTGGCCGTACTGGCTCTCGGAGGCGTAGCGCTCGGCGCGCACGTCGAGGGGGAAGGCCAGTTTGAGGAACTTCTCCGTCTCGTGCCAGTCGACCTCGGTGGCGATGTCGACCCGCCGCCCGTCCAGCGAGATCACCTGCGTGACGGACGAGCCGCCGAACGAGCGGGTGACGCGGACCGAGCCGGACTGCTCGCCGGCCGTCACCTCGTCGGCCGCGGTGAGGTCGACGACCGTGTTGCGGTAGAACTCGTCCACGTCCCAGGCGTCCCACATGTTGGGGAAGTCCTGGTGCAGCTGGAGCAGGTTGGCGGCCTGGCCGGGCGGCAGGGTCTCGCGCCGGGCCCGCAGGTCGTAGGCGGAGACGATCAGGCCGTGCCCGTCCACCTCGACCCGGAGCAGGCCGTTGTCCAGCACGAAGCCGCCGTCCTCGCGGGGCTCCCTGCTCGTCGGGGCCACCGGTGCGGCCGGGGCCGCGCCACCGGCCGGGACGCCGTTGCGGGCGTGCGGGGCCGCGTTGAAGACCAGCTCGCGGGAGCCGTCTCCGGCCAGGGCCCGCTGGGCGTCGCCGATCAGGCCGGTCAGCTCCTCGGCCAGCGCCGCGTAGGTGTTCCTGGCCTCGCGGTGCACCCAGGCGATCGACGAGCCGGGCAGGATGTCGTGGAACTGGTGCAGCAGCACCGTCTTCCAGATGCGGTCGAGCTGCTCGTACGGGTAGGGCGCGCCGGCCCGTACGGCGGCCGTGGCGGCCCACAGCTCGGCCTCGCGCAGCAGCGACTCGCTGCGCCGGTTGCCCTGCTTGGTCTTGGCCTGGCTGGTCAGCGTGGCCCGGTGCAGCTCCAGATAGAGCTCGCCCACCCAGACCGGCGGGTTAAGGTACTCGGCCTCGGCCTTGTCGAAGAAGCCGGCGGGGGTCTCCCAGGTGACGGTGGCCGAGCCCTCCAGGTCGCGCAGCCGGGCGGCCTTGGCCACCATCTCGCGGGTGGTGCCGCCGCCGCCGTCGCCCCACCCGGTGGGGGCCAGCGAGTGCCGGGCGATGCCCTTGTCCTTGAAGTTGCGGGCCGCGTGCGCGATCTCCCGGCCGTTCATCGAGCAGTTGTAGGTGTCGACCGGCGGGAAGTGCGTGAACACCCGTGTCCCGTCGATGCCCTCCCACAGGAACGTGTGGTGCGGGAACGTGTTCGTCCGGCTCCACGAGATCTTCTGCGTGAGCAGCCGCTTCGAGCCCGCCGCCTTGATGATCTGCGGCAGCCCGGCCGCGAAGCCGAACGTGTCCGGCAGCCACACCTCCTCGTTGTCGACGCCGAACTCGTCGATGAAGAAGCGTTTGCCGTGCACGAACTGGCGGGCCATGGCCTCGGAGCCGGGCATGTTCGTGTCGGACTCCACCCACATGCCGCCGGTCGGGACGAACCGCCCGGCCGCCACGGCCTTGGTCACCTTGGCCCACACCTCGGGCCGGTGCTCCTTGATCCACGCCCACTGCTGGGCCTGCGACATCGCGAACACGAACTCCGGCTCGTCGGCCAGCAGCGCCGTCATGTTGGAGGCCGTACGGGCGACCTTGCGGACGGTCTCGCGCAGCGGCCACAGCCAGGCCGAGTCGATGTGCGCGTGCCCGACCGCGCTGATCCGGTGTGCCGAGGGCACGGCGGGCGAGGACAGCACGCCGGCCAGCTCGGCGCGGGCCGCCCCGGCGGTGGCGTTGACGTCCTGGAGGTCGATCGCGTCCAGGGCGCGGTCGATCGCCCGGGTCAGCTCCGCGCGGCGGCCGCTGTCGGCGGACAGCTCGTGCATCAGCTCCCCGGCCACCTCCAGGTCGAGGATCAGGTTCCACACCGTCTCGTCGAACACGGCCAGGTCCATGCGCGCCAGCCGGTACTGCGGCTCGCTGCCCGCCGTCTCCTTGTCGCCGAGCAGGGTGGGCACGAACGGCTTGTAGTCGAGCAGGACCGGGTTGGAGGCCGCCTCGATCCGCAGCTCGACGTGCTCGCCGCCGGTCACCGGCGCGCCGACGCGCACCCACTGGTTACGCGGGTTGAGCCCCTTCACGGGCGTGCCGTCGGGCAGGTAGACCAGGCCCTCGCACTGGAAGCCCGGCATGTTCTCGTCGAAGCCGAGGTCGAGCACCGCCTCGACGGTCCGGCCGGCCCAGGCGGGCGGGACGGTGCCAGTCACCGTGAACCAGCTCGTCGCCCACGGCGCGCCCCACGCCGCGCCGACCGCGATCGGCTCGGTCGGGGCCGCGAGCCCTTCGGCGACGGGTACGGGCTCGTCCGCCGCGGTCCAGACGCGCACGTCCATCGGCACGGACTCGGGGTGGACGGCCGGGCGCAGACGTTCGTCCAGCACGCGCTTGAGACGGGCTTCGACCAGTGTGCGGTCGTCATGCATGGAGAGAGACTCCTCGTTCTCGGAACCGGCTCAGCCCTTGATCGCGCCCTCGGCGACGCCACGGAAGAAGAAGCGCTGCAGCGAGGCGAACAGGAGCACGATAGGCAGGAAGGAGATCATTGTCCCAGCGGCGATGAGACGGGGGTTGGCGCTGAACGTGCCGTTGAGGTACTGCAGGCCGACGGTCAGCGTGAAGTTCTTCGGGTCGTTGAGCACGATGAGCGGCCACAGGAAGTCGTCCCAGGCGCCGATGAACGCGAAGATCGTGATCACGCTCAGCATGCCGCGCACGTTCGGCAGCCCGAGCCGGATGAGCCGTTGCCAGGGGGTCGCCCCGTCGATGACCGCCGCCTCGTCCATCTCCTTGGGGATGGCCTGGAAGGCGGTGCGCATCAGCAGCACGTTCAGCATGCCGATCGCGCCGGGCAGGGCCACGCCCAGCAGCGTGTCGGCCAGGCCCATGCCGCGGACGGTGACGTACTGGGAGACGATCGTCACCTCGCCCGGCAGCACGAGCGTGGACAGGAACAGCACCAGGAGCAGCTTGGCGCCCCGGAACTCCAGCCGGGCCAGCGCGAACCCGGCCAGCGTCGCGCCGACCGCGTTGCCGCCCACCACGATGACCGCCACGATCACCGAGTTGAGCGCGTACGTCCACACGGGGATGGTGTCCGCGACGCGCGCGTAGTTCTCCAGCGTCGGCTGGAGCGGGACGAAGCTCGGGGTCTGTGCGAAGACGTCCTCGTACGGGCCCTTCAGCGAGGTGGACAACTGCCACAGGAACGGCAGGATCGTGATCGCCAGGACGAGCAGCAGCAGCGCGTACCGCAAGGCCAGCTCACCCGGCCTGGTGGCGCCGAAGCCGCCCCGGCCCCGGCGGCGGCCGTGCCGCCCCGGGCGGGCCACCGCGGCGGCGGCGGGTCGCGGGCTCGCGTCGCGGGCCTTCATGGCCGCCATGTCAGTCCGCCTTCCTGTTGAGCCGGGTCAGCAGGAGCATCGGGCCGATCGTGATGACGAAGAGCAGGATGCTCAGCGCCGAGGCGTAGCCGAAGTGCCCGTAGAAGCCGCGGCTGTACATCTGGATCAGCATGACCAGCGACATCGCCCGCCCGCCCGGTCCGCCCGTGCCGTTGGAGAGCACGAACAGCTCGGAGAACACGCGCAGGGCCGACACCGAGACCAGCACGGACACCAGCAGCATCGTGTTGCGCACGCCCGGCACCGTCACGCTCCAGAAGCGGCGTACGGCCCCCGCGCCGTCCACGGCCGCGGCCTCGTGCAGTTCGCGCCGCACGTTGCCGAGCGCCGACAGGTAGATGATCATGTAGTAGCCCAGCCCCTTCCAGACCGTCAGGGTGATGGCGCTGAGGACCAGCAGCCACCGGTCGGTCAGGAACGGCAGCGGCCCCTGCAGCACCCCCAGCGCCTGCATGAGCCCGTTGATCAGGCCCCGGTCGCTCAGCAGCCAGCTCCAGATCAGCGCGACCACGACGGCGGAGGCGACGACCGGCGTGTAGAAGGCGGTGCGGAAGAACGTGATGCCGGGGATCTTCTTCTCCACCAGGATCGCCAGCAGCAGCGGCAGCAGGGTGAGCACCGGCAGGCAGACCAGCATGAAGACGATGCTGTTGAGCAGCGCGTTGCCGAGCTGGTCGTCGTCGAGCATGCGGCCGAAGTTGGCCAGTCCGGTGAAGTGCCCTCCGCTGAGCGGCTTGGCGTTGGTGAAGGCCAGCACCAGCGTGTTCAGCGAGGGCCAGATGTTGAAGACGAACAGCCACAGCGCGGCGGGCGCCACCAGCAGCCAGGGGGTGAGCCGGCGGCGGAGGGCGCCCTGTGCGGGGAACGCGGGGGTGATCACTGGTTGAGCAGCTCGTTGCACTTGGCGACCGCGGCGTCCAGCGCCTCCTTGGCGGAGACCTCGCCGTTGAGCGCGAGGGCGATCTGCTGGCGGATGAACTTGCTCATCGCGTCGGTCACCTCGACCGGCTGCAGCATCTTGGCCGTGGCCAGCGACTTGAAGGCGATGACCTTGGCGTCGCCGGCGTTGGTGCCGTCGCTCTGGGTGAAGAACGGGTCGCCGGCCGAGGCCTTGGTGCTGGGGAAGACGCTGACCTCGTGCGCGAACGCCGCCTGGTTCTCGGCGCTGGTCACCCAGCGGGCGAGCGCGATCGCCGCGGCCGGGTTCTTGCTCTTCTTCGACACCGACAGGCCCTGCACGTACAGCGGCGGGGTGCCCATCGCGGTCGAGGGCACGACCTTGGGCGCGAGGGAGGGGTTGTCGGTCTTGACGGCGATGATGTGGTTGGCGCCGGCCGTCGTCCAGGCCACGGTGCCCTCGTTGAACAGCTTGGCGTTGCCCGCGTAGGTGTCGGTCAGCACGTCGCGCGGCAGTAAGCCCTCCTTGAAGGCGGCCCGGTACTTGTCGATCACCGCGACGGCCTCAGGGGTGTTGAAGACGAAGCTCTTGCCGTCGTCGGACATCAGTTTCACGCCCGCCTGGGCCAGGTCGCCGAGCTCGGGGCGGCGGCTCATCAGGTAGATCTTGCCGCCGGACTTCTCCTTGAAGGTCCGGGCCTGCTCGACCAGCTCGTCGAACGTCGTCGGCGGCTTGGCCGGGTCGAGGCCGTTCTTCTTCATCAACTCGGAGTTCCAGTAGTTGACGTCGGTGTTGAGGTACCAGGGATAGCCGTACGTGCCGGGCTGGCCGCGGAAGGTGTAGGCCTCGATGCCGCCCGCGACGTACTCGTCGGCGAGCTTGGGGTCGGCGGCGGCGACGTCGAGCAGCATGCCCTGCTGGACCAGGGGCCTGGCGAAGTCCGGCGGCAGGTTGGTGACGTCCGGGAGTGTTCCGGAGGCGGCCTGGTTGAGTACCTTCTCGGAGTAGGCGTCCGCCGGCTGGTCGAGCCATTCGACCTTCGTGCCGGGGTACTTCTTCTCGAAGGCGGCGATGACGCCTTCGACGTACGCGGTGAACTTGGGCTTCAGCGCCCACGTCTGGAGGCTGACAGTGCCCTTCACCTCTCCCGTGGCCGCCGCGGTCGGGGCGGCGGCTCCCGACTCGCCGGACCCGCCGAGGCCGCAGCCCGAGACGACCATGACGGCTGCCACCGCCGGTCCCGTCCAGTACCTACGCATGGCGCTCTCCTTGGTTACTAAATCGCTCTAGTTGCGGGACTATTCACCTGGCTAGACTCGTGTGTCAATAGCTGAGACGAATTCGTGAAGGAGCAGTGGTGCGCCGACCGACGATCACCGACATCGCCGAGCGGGTCGGGGTTTCCAAGGGCGCGGTGTCCTTCGCGCTCAACGGCCGCCCGGGGGTCGGAGAGGCCACCCGCGCGCGAATCCTGCAGGTCGCGAAGGAGATGAACTGGCGTCCGCACAGCGCCGCCCGGGCCCTGGGCGGGGCGCGCGCGGAGGCGGTGGGCCTGGTCATCGCCCGGCCCGCCAGCGCCCTCGGCGTGGAGCCGTTCTTCGCCCAGTTACTGTCCGGCCTGCAGTCTGGGCTGTCGGCCCAGGCCGTCGCGCTGCAGTTGCTGATCGTGGAGGACGCCGAGGCCGAGATGGAGATCTACCGCGAGTGGACCTCCGCCCACCGGGTGGACGGTTTCGTCATGGTGGACCTCATGGTCCGCGACCCGCGCATCGCGGTGCTGGAGGAGCTCGGCGTGCCCGCCGTGGTCCTGGGCGGTCCTGGCAAGCACGGGTCGCTGTCGAGCGTCTGGGCCGACGACCGGGAGGCCATGTTGTCGATCGTGGACTACCTGGCCGCGCTCGGCCACCGCAGGATCGCGCACGTCGCGGGCCTGCCGGCGTTCCGGCACACCCAGCGGCGCGCCCGCGCGCTGCGTGACCGGGCGGGGCGGCTGGCCCTGGAGGAGGCGGTGTCGGTGCACACCGACTTCAGCGACTCCGAGGGCGCCGCCGCGACGCGCGCGCTGCTGTCGCGGCCCCGCCGGCCCACGGCCATCGTCTACGACAGCGACGTGATGGCCCTGGCCGGGCTGGGGGTGGCCGGCGAGATGGGGGTG
Organism: Nonomuraea sp. NPDC005692; assembly: GCF_040631115.1. Classification (NCBI taxonomy): domain Bacteria; kingdom Bacillati; phylum Actinomycetota; class Actinomycetes; order Streptosporangiales; family Streptosporangiaceae; genus Nonomuraea; species Nonomuraea sp. NPDC005692. The sequence goes on from NZ_JBEXYU010000008.1 coordinate 295,945, forward strand.
AAGGTGCCCGACGACCTGTCCATCGTGGCCTTCGACGACTCGGTGCTCACGCGGATCACGCACCCCGCGATCACCGCGCTCTCCCGCGACACCTTCGCCTTCGGCAAGCGGCTGGCCGAGGTGATGCTGGAGGTCATCGCCGATCCGGAGCAGCGCAAGGACGTCAAGACCGAGACCCCCCGGCTGACCGTGCGGGAGAGCACGGCGACTCCGGGGACTTGGCAGGGCGACTAAATCGCTTTAGGCTCCGCCGGGAGATCGTACGACCCCCGGAGGACGCGTGCCCCTGCTCGACCCCATCCGCCACGGCGCCAACTACGTGCCCTCCGCCGGCTGGTTCCACAGCTGGCTCGACCTGTCGCTCGACGCGGTCCGCCGCGACTTCGAAGACCTGGCCTCGATCGGCCTGGACCACGTGCGCGTGTTCCCGATCTGGCCATGGATCCAGCCCAACCCGGGGCTGGTCCGGCAGCGCGGCGTGGAGGACCTGCTGGCGGTGATCGACGTCGCGGCCGAGTTCGGCCTGTCCGTCGCCGTGGACCTGCTCCAGGGGCACCTGTCCAGCTTCGACTTCCTGCCCTCCTGGGTGCTCACCTGGCACCGGCGCAGCCTGTTCACCGACCGCGGGGCGCGCGACGCCGTCGCCGCGTACGCCGACCGGCTGGCCCGCGCCGTCGCCACCCGCGGTAACGTGTTCGCCGTCACGCTCGGCAACGAGGTCAACAACCTCTACCCCAGCAACGCCACCACCGCCGAGGCGTCCACGGCGTGGGCCGCCGAGCTGATCGAGGTGGTGCGTGCGGCCGCGCCCGGCCTGCTCGCCCTCCACTCCCTGTACGACGCCACCTGGTACGACCCCGAGCACCCCTTCCACCCCGCCGACAACGTGGACCTGGGCGACCTGACCACGGTGCACTCCTGGGTGTTCAACGGGGTCTCCGCGATCGACGGCCCGCTCGGCCCGGCCACCGTCTCGCACGCCGACTACCTGGTCGAGCTCGCCGCGGCCACCTCGCTCGACCCGGCCAGGCCCGTCTGGCTGCAGGAGATCGGGGTGCCCAGGCCCGACGTGCCCGAGGCCCGGACCGCCGAGTTCGTCCGCCGCACGCTCGACGCGGTGACCGTCAACCCCGCGCTGTGGGGCGTCACCTGGTGGTGCTCCCACGACCTGGACCGTTCCCTCTCCGACTTCCCCGAGCGGGAGTACGACCTGGGCCTGTTCACCGTGGACCACCGTCCCAAGCCGGCGGCCAAGGAGCTCGCCGCGATCATCGACGAGCGCCGCGGCCGTACCGAGGCGCGGCGTCCCGCCCTGCGGTGCGACGTCGACCTGCGGACCGAGCCCGGACGCCGGGCCGAGGTCGCGCCGGGCAGCGCCTTCCACGCCGCATGGGTCCGGCTGCGCCAGGCCGGGCCCGTGGCCATCGTCGCCGGCGACCGCGCCGACGACCCCTGCCACCTCACGGCCCGGGGGATCGGCAGCGTCCTCGCCCCGGAGTGAGCGGCGGGCCGACCGCAAGATCATCGATTTCCAGAGAGGAAGACCGTGTCAGTCGCCATCGTCTCCGTGGAGTCCACGGACTTGTTCGCGGGCACCGAGGACGCCCCGCGCCAGGTGCTGCGCGTGACGCTCGACGGCCCGCCCGCCCGGGTCGCGGTCACCGGCCCGGGCGTGTCCGGGGAGGCGGAGGGCTCGGGCGAGGTGGAGGTCCCGCTGGAGATCGCCGACCCGGTCCCGGGGGCCGAGCTGCCGGTCGTGGTGACGGCGGGCGGCGCGCGGGCCGAGGCCGTGGTGGTCGTGGCCGAGCCCGGCTGGACGATGTTCATGGTCTCCCACTTCCACTACGACCCGGTGTGGTGGAACACGCAGGCGGCCTACACCTCGCCCTGGGAGCTGCTGTCCGGGGACGCCACCACCCGCCCGCTGTGGGAGCGCAACGGGTTCGCGCTGGTGGAGGCGCACCTGGACCTGGCGCTGCGCGACCCGGTCTACAAGTTCGTGCTGGCCGAGATCGACTATCTCAAGCCGTACTTCGACGTGCATCCCGAGCGCCGGGCCGACCTGCGGCTGCTGATGGAGCGCGGGCAGGTCGAGCTGGTCGGGGGGACGTACAACGAGCCCAACACCAACCTGACCGGCGCCGAGGTCACGATCAGGAACATCGTGTACGGCATCGGCTACCAGCGCGACATCCTGGGCGGCGAGCCGGCGACGGCGTGGCAGCTCGACGCGTTCGGGCACGACCCGCAGTTCCCCGGATACCTCGCCGCGGCGGGGCTGACCGGGAGCGCGTGGGCGCGCGGGCCGTTCCACCAGTGGGGGCCGATCCAGAAGAACTTCCGCGAGGCCAAGGACGACGCCCGGGTGATGCAGTTCCCGAGCGAGTTCGAGTGGATCGCCCCGTCGGGGCTGGGCGTGCTGACGCACTTCATGCCGCACCACTACTCGGCCGGCTGGTGGATGGACTCCGCCCCCGACCTGGCGGCCGCCGAGAACGCCGTGTACGAGCTGTACCGCAAGCTCAAGCCGGTCGGGGCGACGCGGAACCTGCTGCTGCCCGTGGGCACCGACTACACCCCGCCCAACAAGTGGGTCACCGGGATCCACCGCTCCTGGAACGCCCGCTACGTCTGGCCGCGCTTCGTCTGCGCCACCCCGCGCGACTTCCTCGACGCGGTCCGGGCAGAGCTGGCGGCCACCGGACGCCGCCCCAGCCCGCAGACCCGCGACATGAACCCGGTCTACACCGGCAAGGACGTCTCCTACATCGACACCAAGCAGGCGCAGCGGGCGGGCGAGGTGGCCGCCGTGGACGCGGAGAAGCTGGCCACCCTCGCCGCGCTCGAAGGGCTCGGGACCTACCCCGAGGCCGCGCTGGACAAGGTGTGGCGTCAGCTCGCCTACGGGGCGCACCACGACGCGATCACCGGCAGCGAGTCCGACCAGGTCTACCTGGACCTGTTGTCCGGCTGGCGCGAGGCGTACGACCTGGCGGGCGCCGTGCGCGACGTCTCGCTCGCCTCGCTCGTCGCCCGCGTGGACACCGGCGGCGACGGCGTCGCGGTCGTCGTCGCGAACACGCTGTCGTTCGACCGGTCCGCGCCCGTGGCCGTACGGCTGCCCGCCGGGCTCGACGGCGGACGGGTGCTCGACGACGCCGGCGCGGAGGTGCCGTGCGTCGTGGACCGGGGGACCCTGCGTTTCCTGGCCGAGGACGTGCCCGCGACCGGCTGGCGCACCTGGCGCCTCCTCCCGGGATCGTCCCGCCCCGGTGCGGCCGCATGGACCTCAGCACCCGGCGTGACCGTCGAGAACGCCCGCTACCGCGTCACCGCCGACCCCGAACGCGGCGGCTGCCTGTCCGCCGTCCTGGACAAGAAGGCGGGACGCGAGCTGCTACGGCCCGGCTGCGTCGGCAACGAGCTGCGCGTCTACGAGGAGTACCCGGCCCACCCCGACTTCGGCGAGGGCCCCTGGCACCTGGTGCCCAAGGGCCCGGTCGTCGGCGCGGCCCAGGGCACGGCCCAGGTGCGGCGCGAGACCTGCCCCCTCGGGGAACGCCTGGTGATCACCGGAACGGTGGACGGCATCGGCTACGAGCAGACCGTCACGCTCTGGGACGGCGTGGATCACGTGGACCTCGCCACCCGCGTCCTGGACTACCGCGGCGCGGACCGGCTGCTGCGGCTGAGCTTCCCCGCCGACCTGCCCGGCGCGCTGCCGGTGAGCGAGGTGGCCGGGGCCGTGGTCGGGCGCGGGTTCGCCCTGCCCGACGTGGACGCCGCCGAGGCGCCGTGGACGCTCGACAACCCCGCCAACACCTGGTTCGGCCTGGGCTCCACCGCCCGCGTCGCCCTCACCGGCCCCGACGGCCGGCCGCTGGGCGAGCGGGCGCTCGGCGTGGCGGAGGTGGTCGTGCCCGGCCCGGACGACGCCGCCGACGTGCGCGACCTGCTGGTCGCGCTGGTCAGGGCCGGGGTCACCGCGACCACGGCCGGGGCGGACTGGTCCAGGTACGGCTGGCTCGACGTCGACTCCAACCTCCCCGACTTCCGCATCATGATCGGCGGGCCGCGGGAGAACGACGCGGTGCGCGAGCTGCTGGAACGCGCGGGCCCGGCCTACGCCGAGGTCCTGGAGCGGGACGGGCGCGTCTGGGTGCCCGCCGCCCGGCCGCTGCGCGAGGTCTGGCGGCCCAACGCCGACCTGCGTGACCTGCGGGCGCTGCCCGTCCTGGTCACCACCGATCCCGCCGCGCTGACCGCCGACCTGGCCGACGCCCGCGTGAGCTCCGCCTGCCCCGGCGCGGTCCCGGCGTCCGAGCTGCTCACCGGCCACACCGTCGCGCTGCTCACCTACGGCCTGCCGGGCTTCGCCGTCGATCCGGCCGGCACGTTGCACCTGTCGCTGATGCGCTCGTGCAGCGGGTGGCCGTCCGGGGTGTGGATCGACCCGCCCCGCCGTACGCTGCCCGACGGAGCGGGCTTCCAGCTCATGCACTGGACCCACGAGTTCCGTTACGCGCTGGTCTCCGGCGAGGGCGACTGGCGCACGCTGACGCTGCCCGCCCGGGGGCAGGAGTTCAACCATCCGCTGTACGCCGTGATCGCCGAGCCGCACGGGGGCCCGCTGCCGCCGACCCGGTCGTACCTGAAGGTCGAGCCCGCCCGGGAGGTGCTGGTCGGCACCGTCAAGCCGGCCGGCAACCCGACCGCCCACGGGTCGGCCGCCGTGGCGGACCCGGCCTCCGGGGTGACCGTGCGCCTGATGGAGTCCACCGGCCTCGGCCGTGACGCCGTCCTGACCGGTGCGCTCGCCCTGACCGAGGCGCACCACGCCGACCTGCTCGAACGGCGGGGCGAACCCGTCCAGGGCGCCGTCGCGCTGACCGGCGCCGAGGTCGCCACCGTGATCGCCGTGCCCGGCCTGCCGACCGGTGGCTCGGCCCCCGGTGGTGCGGTGCTGGGGCCGGCGGCCGAGGTGGCGCAGCCGGTGCATGCGCGGTACTGGCTGCACAACCGAGGGCCGGCGCCGATGGGCTATCTGCCGGTAAGCGTCACGGCGTCGCCGGGCCTGGTGCGGACCGCGGGCGAGCCCGCCGAACTGTCGGTGGTGCTCTCCTCGCACCTGCTCGACGCCGACGTGGAAGGAGCCGTGGAGATCCTCGTCCCCGAGGGCTGGACGGCCGGTCTGACCCGGCGCCCGTACCGGCTGGTGACGGGCAGGCACGTACGGTTCCCCGTGACGGTGACCCCTCCCCTGGACGTCGAGCCCGGCCTGTACTTCGTCGCCGCCCGGATCCAGCACGACGGCCAGACCGTCGAGGACGTGGTCACCGTCGCCGTCGGCGACCTGCCCGGCGTGCTGCCCGTGCCCGGTGACGTCCCGGAGGACTGGGTGGCCGCGCAGGGCAGCAAGGACCATCCCGGCCGCGACACCGGCCTGTCGGTGGAGGTGACCACGCCGTCGGTGCGCGTCGCTCCCGGCGGGCGTGCCGTGCTGGGGCTGGCGCTGCACAACCGCACGTACGGTGAGATCCGGGGCGAGCTGCAGGTCGTCTCGCCCTGGGGCACGTGGGACCTGATCGCCGCCCCGGTCCGCGGGTTCGTCCTGGCGGCCGGCGAGAGCACGGTCGCCGAGTTCGAGGTGTCCGCACCGCGCGACGCCGCCCCTGGCTCCGCGTGGGCCCTGGGCAAGGTCATGTGGTTCGGCCGCTGCCAGTACGCCCCGACCGTCGAACTGGTGGTGACGCCGTGACCCACCTTCACCGCACCAGCCATCCACGCCCCGCCCCCACACCCCAGACCGATCGCCCGACCCCCGCGCACGCGCCCGTCACCGGCGAACCGGGCACTGGCGAGCTGGTCGCGTCCGGTGTGGGGCCGGTGCTCGGCTGGCTCGACGGCTGCCCGCTCCCCCGCTCCGAGCTGGACCGACGGCTCGCAGCCCTGCGGGCCGGCCCGAGGTCCGCGGCGCTTCCGGCACCGGGCACGGCCGAGGACCGGCAGCTCACGCGCTGGGTGGCCCAGGTGGTGCTGACCGAGCACCTGTGCGCCGCCGAGGCCACAGCCCGCGGACTCCCCCTGGAGAAGCCCCCACCACCCCGCCCCGACCAGCCCACCACCGACCCCCTTGAGGTACAGCCCGACCAGCCCTCCACCGACGCCATCACGGCACGGCCCGGCCGGCGAGCCATCGAGGCCATCGCGGTACGGCTCGACCAGCGGGCGGCTGTTGAGCTGGGGTCGATCGCTGCGGCGGCCTACGAGGGCAGCGCCGCCGTCCGCGCCGTCTACGAGGCCGTCACCGCCGACGTCACCGTCTCCGCGTCGGAGGCGGCCGCGTATCGGGAGGCCACGGCACGACCGACCACCGGACCGGTATGGCGGCTACGCACCCCGGACGGAGAGTTCGACGCCGAGCCAGGTTCGCTGCCCGTCGCCCTGGCCGAGGCTCTGGCCGCCGCCGTACCGGGCCGGACGGTGACGGCCGGCCCTTGGACCGCCACCCTCGTCGCCTGCCACGACCCGACCCCGGACCCGGGTACGGCCTCGGCCGCACCCGCCGACGGCCTCCTCGGCTCCGCGCGCAGGGTGGCGTTCGTCCGCTGGCTCGACCACGCGCGCGCCCACCGGCTGCGACTGGTGCCGGGCCTTGAACACCCTGGCGACCCCGCACAACCCGACAACCATCACCGCCACTGACACCACCATCAGGCCCAACCGCCCCCGCCCCGGTCTCTGCCCCGACCCCGCCGACGTCCTCGCCCCGTCGGCGGGTAGGTGACCTGACGCGCGCTCCCACGGCGAGCTGCGCGACAAGCAGGGCTGCCCCGTCCGAGGTCCCTCGGCAGGGCGACGGCACTCCCTGAGGCGGCCGGCCGCCCATGCCTGCTCGCCGCCCGTACCGAGAAGCTCACCCGAATTCGCCCGAGCGCGGGGCACTCCGGCGAGCCTCCAGGGCGTCCAGGATCAGGTCCAGGCCGTAGCCGAACTCGCTGGTGTAGTCGTAGCCCGGTCGCAGGGCGTGGTCGCGGATCATCTCGGTGAGGTACGGCAGCTCCTTCTCCGGCAGCTGCTGGAGGATGCCGCCGGCCACTTCCTCGACATCGTCCCGCGTCGCCATCGGCACGTTCGCCTCCTGCAGGACGAACCCGTAGACGTAGCTGTCGATCAGCGAGACGGCGTGCGCGGCCATCGGCAGCGTGAACCCCGCCTCCCGCAGGACGCCCAGGACGGCGTCGTGATGGCGCAGCGTCGCCGGTCCAGGGTCGCGGCGGGAGTCCATGAGGCCGAGGGCCCAGCTGTGCCGCGACAGGACCGCGCGTGCCGAGACGGCTCGCGTACGGATCGCGTCACGCCAATCGTCGCCTTCGGCACCGGGCAGCTCGATCGCCGCGAACACCATGTCGACCACGCCGTCGAGGATCGCCTCCTTGTTCGGCACGTGGTGGTAGAGCGACATCGCCTCCACGCCCAGTTCCTGCGCCACCCGGCGCATCGTGATCGCCTCCACGCCGCCGCCATCCGCGACCCGGATCGCGGCTTCCAGGACGAGGACTCTGCTGAGCGGTTGCGGCGGCATGACGGCTCCGGGATGTGGGCGGGTTGACAGCCTTACAAGCGTAAGCCAACCTTACACCCGTAAGTGGCCTTACAGCAGTAAGGCTGTCCTGGCGCTTAAGGAGCGCGGAGAAGGAGATTTCCATGCCGATGCCGAAATGGTGGGGGCACGTGAACAAGAAGGTGTTCAATCCCCGCGCGATAGCCGGCGGGCGATGGCCGGTGCTGATTCACGTCGGTCGCATTTCCGGCGCCACGTACCGCACGCCGCTCGACGCGCATTCCGTCGACGGCGGTTACCTGTTCGTTCTGGTGTACGGATCGCGCTCCGACTGGGTGCAGAACGTCCTGGCGGCCAGTAATGCGCGGCTCCGGGTCGACGGGAGAGAGGTGGAACTCACCGCCCCACGCCTTGTCGGGACGGACGAGGCGTTCCAGGCCCTCCCCGACGAGGTGGCACGTCCGCCGAAGCTGCTCCGCATCACCGAGTTCCTCCGCATGGACCTGCTCGCAGGCTGACCACCACGACGATCTCTGGACGGGAACCGTGCACACGAACAGGCGGGCAACCGCAATCGCCGGCGCGCTGGTCATCTTGGGCATGGTCGCCGGCGCGCTGAGCGTCGTTCCCGCTGTCGACGAACCACGCCGTCTCGCTCTCATTTCCGCACACGAGGGCCAGGTCATCGTCGGCGCAGTCGCTCAGTCCATCATGATCCCGGCCTATGTCGGGTTCGCGCTGTACCTGTATCCCTTATTGAGGGCGGAGAACGAGGCGCTCAGCTTGGGATTTGTCGGGTTCAGGCTGATCGCCGCGACGTTCCACCTCATCGGCGTCATCATGCTGCCCTTGTTCCTCGTGCTGGGCCAGGAACTCACCCAGGCCGGCGCTGCGGCCGCATCCGGCATCGAGGTCGTGGGCGAATTGCTGCGGACGGCGCGCGACCTGGTCAATCACGTCGCATTGATCTTCTCGCTGAGCCTTGGAGATCTCCTGTTGTTCCGCATTCTGTGGCGGTCGAGATCCGTCCCTCGATGGTTGTCCGGGTGGGGATTCCTGGCAATCGCAGCAGCCGTATCGGCGAGTTTCCTGGTGCTGCTTCGCCTGACTGACGTGGTCACGCCGCTCTACCTGGCCATGAACGCGCCACTGGCCCTGCAGACCTTTGTCTTCGCCGTGTGGTTGACGGCAAAGGGCTTCGCCGCGAACCCCCGCCACCGCCCGCGTTCCCCGTGAAGGATTTCGGCCTGGCGCGGTAAGTACAGGTGACCGCATACGCCAGGAAAGGTCGGTATGCATGACAATCCCTCGCGAAGCAGTCGAGGTCGACGACGCGCTCCTCATCGAGAGATCGCTGAACGAACCCGAGATCTTCGCCACGTTGTTCGACCGGCACGCGCCGCTCCTGCACCGTTACGTGACCAGACGCCTGGGCCCCAGCGAGGCGGAGGACGTCGTGGCCGACACCTGTCTGGCCGCCTTCCAGCACCGCGGCGGTTACGACGGAGGCCGCCCCGATGCCCGGCCGTGGCTGTACGGCATCGCCTCGAACCTGATCGGCTGGCGGCGGCGTACCGAGATGAGCCTCTACCGCGCCTACGTTCGCAGCGGCGTGCATCCGGCGGAGCTGTCCGGCTCTCAGGTCGAGGACGAGGTCAACACCCTGGCCGTCAACCGCCCGCTGGCGCTGGCCCTGATGGAGCTCGCACCGGCCGATCGCGACGTGCTGCTGCTCGTCGCCTGGGCCGACCTGAGCTACCAGGAGGTGGCCGACGCGCTGTCCATCCCGCCGGGAACCGTCGCCTCGCGACTCAACCGGGCCCGTCTCCGGATCCGTGAAGCCCTGAGCAACCAAGGAGAACGCTGATGGACGCACTGAAGGCCATGTGGCAGACCGTTCCCCCCGCCACTCCGGACGAACTCGCCGGAGCCCGGCAGCGACTGCTCCGCGGGATGCACCCCCGGCGACGCGTCGTCACCGGCCCCCGGCTGCTGGTCGCGGCCGGAGTGGCGGCGGCGCTCACCGTCACACCGTTGATCGTCGGAACCGGGCCCGCCGCCCACGCGGTGACCAGAGGCCCGGACGGCACGGTCGAGGTCACCGTCAACGAGCTGCGCGATCCCGCCGGCCTGGAGGCCAAGCTCGATGCGGTGGGCATCAAGGCCGACGTGACCTTCCTGGCCCCGGCCACGCGGTGCGCGAGCCCGCGGTTCACCGGCGTGGACGGGGCCTACGGCGGTGAACCCGCTGCGAACGCGAGCGAGCTGCGTTCACTCGTGGAGGAGTCGCGGTCGTTCAGGGCCACCCGGGTGAAGTCCGTACGGACGATCCAGATCTTCCCGCGGTACATCCGACCGGACGAGACGCTCGTGGTGGAGTTCCGCGACAACGGGGACCCGCAAGTGCCCTGGCGACTCGGCGCCTGGCTGGCCGAGGCGGGCACGCCCGTGAAGCCGTGCACGCCCGTCGCGGACGCTCAGTGACGAACGCCGAGGTGGATGGCGGCGTGCCAGTACGCCGGGTTCCCGGGCACGGTCCACGCCCTCTGCACCACCGCTCCGAGCCCGGGGGCGTCCCAGGACTCCGCGCCGTACCGGCTCAGGTCCGCCAGAATCGCGTCATGCACCGCCCCGAACCGGTGCAGGAGCAGCGAGGCCGGAAGGTGCCGGCCCGCTTCCACGCCGCCGATGTTCAGCGCCCGCCCGACGGCGGGGTCCTCCCAGCGTGGATCGAGGCTCCAGTGCGGCCGGCCGGCGGCGGCTTCCGTCAGCACCGCCAGGTTGATCTCGTCCCACATCAGGACGTGCGCGACGAGGTCGTGCAAGGAACGGCAGAAGTCGCCGAGCGGGCCCGAGTCCACCAGGTAGTCGGCGTCGAGCTGCTGCTCGGTGAGTCCGGTGACGCGAGCGAGGAGGATGTCCCGGTCGGCACGCAGGCGGCCGATCGCCTCTTCCGGAGACAGGATCGTCACGGTGGTTCTCCCTCGATGAAGTGGTTGGGAGGGACTTCAGCACCACTGCGTCCGTCCGGCCAGCGGACTGACGAATCTGATCAATCGTGCTCAGCGCAGCAGCAGCGACAGCACGTCCTTGCCGAGCTCCTCCAGGACATCGGCGGCGAGCCGGTACCGCACGAACCGTCCCTGCCGGGCCGCGGTGGCCAGTCCCGCCGCGGCCAGGGCGCGTAGATGCCGGTTCACCTGCGTCGGGTCCACGTTCCACAACATCGCGATCTCGCCGGCCGTCCGCGGTTCGGTCGCGATCGCCCGGGCGACCTCCAGGCGGCCCTGGTGGGCGAGGGCCTCCAGCCGTCGCCGCAGCACGGCGGCGGAGGGCACGGGGAGGCCGGTGTCGACGGGGTGGAGGAGCAGGAGTGGCCGGCCGGGGACGTCGGCTACGTACAGGTGAGGACGGATGAAGGTGCTGGGCGCCACGACCAGCCCGCGCCGGGACACGTCATGACGGGCGGCCTGGATCTTGGCGATGCGTACGGCCACCCCGGCCGGGGCGAGCTCCATCGCGGGGTCGAGAGCGGCGAGCGCGGGCCCTGGCCCCTGCCGGGACGCCGTGTCGGCGAAGCGTCGCGCCCGCCCGGCCAGCACCGGCCGGATCCGGGTCCACTCGGCCTCGAACCACCCCTGCCAACTGTGACGCAGGAACGAGAGGAAATCCCCGGCCGCGTCCTGCGGACGCCTGACGAGCGCTTCGACGCGGGCCGCCACCGCCGGATCTCGCGCGCGCGACCACTGGAGCGCGACCTGCCGGTCGCCCGTGGGAGCGATCGGCCGCAGCAACTGGCCCGCCAGCTCCTGGACGGGCATGGCACGCAGTTGTCCGAGCCGGTCGTCGAAGCTCTCCGCCGGGGGCTCGGGGGTGACGAACGGCGCCGCTCTGATGGCCTGCGCCGTCCACCACCACGATCGGGTCCATGCCGCCAGGCGAGGGCTCATCGCCGCGAGGGTGCTCGCCGCCCAGTCCTCCAGGCCGTGGTGACCGGGGTCGCGCAGGACGTGCAGCGCCGAGCCGAACTCGGTCATCGCCGATACGGCCGGCAGCAGGGACCCCGCCTGCATGCACCGGTCGAGGCCGGTGATCACTGTGGGCATGGAGCCGATCCCATCATCCTCGCGCCGTGCACGGTCACTCGGCCGGGGCCCGGCCGGGAAGGTGCCGTACCGCCTCAACCACTGATCGGGGCGGATCCGCACGGGGGCAGCGCCGCGCTGACGGTGACGCCGCCGCCGGGAACCGCGTTCGCCGACAGCCCGCCGCCCAGCGCCGCGAAACCGGCGCGCCTGACGCGCAGGCGATCGGCGAGCCGTTCCGGCAGCAGGCCGTCGCCGTCACCACTGACCGTCAGGCGCAGCCCGCGCGCGTTCGCGGTGAGCGCGACGCTCACGCACCGCACCGACCCGTCCCCCGCCAGGCCCTCCAGCACGTCGAGGATCGTGGCCCGGACGAGCTCCGTGACACCACCGGGCAGGGGCCCGGCGGGCAGCGCCCACACCTCCACGACGATGCCGGTCGAGCTGGACCAGCGCTCCAGCTCGCCGCGGGGATCCCACGGGGCCGAGGCTCGTACGTCGGGGCAGGGTCCGTCCAGAACCATGGTCCTTTCCGACTTCGTCTCAGGCCTTGCGGAGGCCGGCGAACTGCAGGCCGGTGAAGCCCGCCACCACGACCGCCTGGGCGATCACGTAGGCGGTGCCCAGACCGGTCAGCGGGAACCACCCGGCGATCAGCATCTCCGCGCTGCCCACCACCCATGCCACGTTGACCACCATCACCGCGATCACCGCCGCCCTGTTCACCACCGGACGGGCGGCGAGGAAGAGCAGGCTCGCGGCGAAGGCGACCAGGAACGCGCCCGCCGGCACGAGGAGGGCGCCGGGCAGGCCGAACATCGAGCCGAAGATCGCGGCGACGGCCAGGAAGACGAGCCCGTTGGCGCCCGACCCGATGGCGTCCTGCTTGAGCGCGAAACGCAGCAGCTTGGCCTCGGCCTTGGAGCCGGTGGTGGTGGGCGCGGCGGCAAGGGCTGCCATGATCAGATCCTCTCGTCGTTGCGGGATGCCGTCATCCCTGCTGCCGTCGAAACTACGCAGGCCGGTGGCGCGCCGAATCTGTCATCGTGACGGTAGTGCCAGGTCACGGTCACTGCTCAGCCACGGGACGGCGGCTCCGGCCCTGACCGGAGACGCCGCTCCCAGGCCGGAGGGGCAAATGTCCGTTCCGGTAGATTTTCGACCATGTTGTATGGGCGGGCTGCGGAGCAGGCGCAGGTGAACCGGCTGCTGGCGGACGCGCGGTCCGGACGCAGTGGTGTGCTGGTGGTGCGCGGGCAGCCGGGCATCGGGAAGTCCGCCTTGCTCAGCCACCTGACCGAACGCGCCGCGGGGGTGCGGGTGCTGCACGGGGTCGGCATCGAGTCCGAGGCGGAGCTGCCGTACGCCGCCCTGCACCTGCTTCTGCGTTCCGAGCTCGACCGGATCGACGCGCTGCCCGAACCGCAGGCGGCGGCGCTGCGGGGCGCGCTGGGGCTGGGCGCGACGGCTCAGGTGAACCGGTTCCTCGTCGGGCTCGCCCTGCTCAGCCTGCTGGCCGAGATCGCGGACGACGGGCCGCTGCTCTGCCTGGTCGACGACGCGCAGTGGTTCGACCGGGCCTCCGTCGACGCCCTGGTGTTCGTGGCGCGGCGGCTGGACGCGGAAGGCGTCGCGCTGGTGTTCGCGGGCCGGGAGGAGTTCGACCCGCAGGGGCTGCCCGAGTTGTGGCTGGACGGCGTGGACCGCGAGGCGGCCGTCGCGCTGCTGGCCGAGTCGGCCGGGGATCTGGCGCCGAAGGTGCGTGACCGCGTCCTGGCGGAGGCGTGCGGTAATCCGCTCGCGCTCCTCGAACTGCCGTCCACGTTCACCGCGGAGCAGCAGGCCGGGCAGCTGAGCCCGTTCACCGCGATCCCGGTCGCCGGGCGGGTGCAGGCGGCGTTCCAGCAGCAGATCAGGGCGCTGCCCGGCACGGCGCAGACTCTGCTCGCGGTGCTCGCCGCCGACGACACGGGCGACCTGGGCATCGTGCTGCGCGCCGCGGAGTCCTTCTCCGCCCGGCTGGCGGACCTGGAGGCGGCGGAGCAGGCCAAGCTGGTCACGGTCAACGGGGCCACGGTGACCTTCAGGCACCCGCTCATCAGGGCCGCCGCCTACCGGAACGCGCCGTTGACGTCCCGGCTGGCCGTGCATCTCGCGCTCGCCGAGGTGCTCGACGGCGGCGAGCACGCCGACCGCCGGGCCTGGCATCTGGCCGCGGCGACGACCACGCCCGACGAGGACGTGGCGGGCGGGCTGGAGTCGGCCGCGGAGCGGGCGCGCACGCGTTCCGGCTATGCGGCCATGGCCGCGGCCTACGAACGGGCCGCCGAACTCACCCCCGACACCGCCAAGCGGTCGGTGCGGCTGGCCGCCGCGGCCGTGGCGGCCAGCGACGCGGGCCAGCGGTCCCGCGCGGGCGCGCTGGCCGGCCGGGCCAGTGAGGAGATCCAGAACCCGCTGGCCCTCGCCCACCTGATCCAGGTGCGCGCCCATCGGGAGTTCGAGCAGGGCAGCCCCGTCACGGCCGGTGAGCTCATCATCGCCGGCGCGCAGCGGGTCGCCCCGCTCGACGCCGAGCGGGCGGCCTACCTGCTCGTGGAGGCGACGCGTTGCGCGTGGTACGCCGGCGACCCGGGCCTGGCGGCGCAGGCGGCGAAGCAGCTCAGGGCTCTGCCCGAGGTGGGGTCTCCGCTGGTGAGCGGCGCGCTCGGGCTGTCCGCGCTGGCCAACGGCGAACTGCCGGACGCCGTCCCGCTCATGCAGGGGCTGGTGCTCGCTCCTGATCTGTCCGGACTGCAGGTGCCGGGTCTGACCTTCGTGGCCCAGCTGTGTGCGCCGATCGGGCGCTACGACCTGGCCGAGGCCGTGGCGGCGCGCGTCGAGGCCGAGTGCAGGGCGCACGACATGGGGGGCTGGCTGACCGTCGCGGTGGAGATCCGGATGGAGGCGCAGATGTTGCTCGGCAGGTATCGCGAGGCGGCGTCCCGGCTGGAGGAGAGCATCGCGGTGGTCGGCGACCTGGGGCAGCGGAACGGAGCTGTCGTGCTCGCCGCGCTGCTCGCACTGGCCCGCGGCGAACTGGGCGACGAGCTCGGCTGCCGGGCGGCGGCCGCGACCGCGCTGGACCAGGCGAGAGCGTGCGGGCTCGGTACGGCCGAGGCGATGGCGGTGGCCGGGCTGGGGCGGCTGGAGCTCGCGCTGGGCCGTCCGGAGGCGTCGCTGAGGATGCTGGAGAGGATTTCGCCCGCCAACGCACCCGTGTCCGTCTTATCCGCCCCCGACCGGATCGAGGCCGCGGTCAGGGCCAAGGAGCCGGAGCTGGCCTGCGAGCCGCTGGCGTACTACCTGGACTGGGCGGCCGCCGTCGGCGTGCCGTCCGCCGAGGCGGTCGCGCTGCGCTGCCGCGCCCTCGTCGAGGACGACGAGAACCTGTACGAGGAGGCCGTCCGGGCGCACGAACAGGGCGACCAGCCGCACGAGGAGGCCCGCACGCGGCTGCTCTACGGCGAGTGGCTGCGGCGGGCGCGCAGGCGCGCCGCCGCCCGCGCCCAGTTGCGCGCCGCGCTGGAGACCTTCGACCGGCTCGGCATGGCGCTCTGGGCCGAGCGGGCCCGCGCGGAGCTGCGCGCCACCGGCGACGTGCCCGCGGCCCCGCGCCAGGCGGACGACCCGCTCAGCGTCCTCACGGCGCAGGAGAGGCAGGTGGTACGGATGGCCGCCACGGGCGCGTCCAACCGTGACATCGCGGCCCAGCTCTACCTCAGCCCGCGCACCGTCGGCTACCACCTCTACAAGGCCTTCCCCAAGCTGGGGATCTCGTCGCGGGCGGAGCTGGCCGCGATCGTCGCCTGAGCGTCGAGGTGCGGGAGCCGATTTCCTGGGGAAATATCGGAATCCTTATTGTTCGGGGTCTCATATCGCTATTGGACATCCCGCTGCCGCCTCTGGTCTTCTGGGTCGCGCTCATGAAGATCCGGATCGAGATCGGGGAGTTGGGATGGGACACGTTCATCACAGGGGGCTGCGTACCAGGCTGGGCGCCTCCGTGCTGGTGACCTCCACGGCGATGGCGGCCGTCGTCGGGCTGGCGGGTTCGGCGGGGGCCGACACACGTTCGGCGTCCGCCGTCGCGCAGCCGGTGGGCGGCACGGCCGACGTCAAGAAGCAACTGCGCGCGCTCGAGAACTCCTACCAGGGACGCATCGGGGCCTACGCGATCGACACCGGCACCGGGAAGACCCTCTCCTACCGGGGCGGCGAACGATTCGCCAGCGCCTCCACCTTCAAGGCCATCCTGTGCGGCGCCATCCTGAACAAGGCCCGGACGACCGACCCCGGCCTGCTGGACCGCACGCTGCACTGGACGGCCAAGGACGTGGTCACGAACTCGCCGATCACCGGACGGCCGGAGAACGTCAAGAACGGCATGACCGCGGACCGGCTGTGCCACGCGACCGTCACCGCCAGCGACAACACCGCGGCGAACGTGCTCCTCAAGCAGATCGGCGGGCCCGCGGGGCTGACCCGCTACTACCGCTCGCTCGGGGACCCGATCGGGCGGCTCGACCGCTATGAGCCGGAGCTCAACGACTGGAAGCAGGGCGAGAAGCGCGACACCGTCAAGCCCGCGTTCATGGCGCGCAACCTGCAGAGGCTCAGCCTGGGCGACGCCCTCGTCCCTGAGGACCGGCAGCGGCTGAACGACTGGCTGCGGGCCGGCATCACCGGCGCCGAGCGTATCCGCGCCGGGGTTCCGCGGGACTGGGTCGTCGGCGACAAGACCGGGGGCGGCGTAGGCGCTTACGCGCCGGGCAGCGACATCGCCGTCGCCTGGCCGCCCTCCGGCGCGCCGGTGATCATCGCGATCTACACCAATCGCAACGACCCCACCGCGACCATGGACAACAGCGTGATCGCCAAGGCGGCCACCGTGCTGGTCCGAGGGCTCGGCCTCGCCAAGTAGCGGCGTCATTGTGGCGGGCCGCGCCGGGCCTGGGCTCATGGGAGGCGGCAGGTCCGGGCGGCACGAGCCTCAGGAGCCGCGGCGCAGTTCCAGGAGGCCTTCGGCGATCCTTCCGATGCCTTCGGCGATCACGTGTTCGTCGGCGGTGAGGCTGATCCGGAAGCATCGTCTGGCGTGGTGTGCCGCTGAGGCGTCTGGTGTCGGGGTTGGGAAGAAGTGGCGGCCGGGGACGACGAAGACCTTCTTGGTCTTCATCAGCCGGTACAGGGCCATGTCGTCGAACCAGTCGTGGTCGATCCACAGCCAGCAGAACATGCCGCCCTGTCCGGTGTGCAGTCGCCAGGTGACGGTTTCGGGCAGGAGGTCGGCCAGCAGGTGTTCGGCGTACAGGCGGCGGGCCTGGTAGAAGGGGTTGATCGCCGTGGTGGCGAGCCGGTCCAGCAGCCCTGAGGACAGTGCTCTGGCAGCCACTCGTTGCATGAGCTGGGGGGCGTGCAGGACGGAGTTGGCCATGAACGACACCATCGCGCGGATGTAGCGGGCGGGCCCGATGGCGAATCCGACGCGTTCGGCGGGCAGGCC